>CAZDFV010000032.1:0-20992 GCA_964504495.1 uncultured Rhodothermales bacterium | reverse complement strand
CCGTGGCCGGGACCGACGGCGTCGGCCGGCGCGGGGCGGGGCGCCCTTCGGACGGGGCTCCCGCCGGAGCCGCCTCAGCCGGGCCCGCGGCCTCTCAGGGCGCCCACCCCGACGCGCGATGACAACGGCCACCCCCAAGCCGGAGTCCCTCCCAGCGCCCGTCGTAGCCAGCGCCGCACCCGCTCCGGCCCCCATGCCCGACCCCGCCGTCTCCGTCGTCGTCCCGGCCTACAACGTGGGCGCGTACCTCCGCGAGGCCGTCGAGTCGGCCCTGAACCAGACGGAGCCGTCGGTCGAGGTCGTCGTCGTCGACGACCGCTCGACGGACGACACCCTCGCTGTCGCCGAGTCGGTCGACGACCCCCGCGTCCGCGTGCTCGCGAACGAGGAGAACCGGGGGCCGAGCCACTCGCGGAACCGGGCGATCCGGGCGGCCCGGGGCGAGTGGGTCGCCGTCCTCGACGCCGACGACTGGTACGCGCCCGACCGGCTCGCGCGGCTCCTCGCCGTGGCCCGCGAGACCGGGGCCGACCTCGTGGCCGACGACCAGTACCTGATCCGCGACGGCGAGACGGAGCCGTTCACGTCGCAGTTCCGGACGGCCGGGACGGCCCTCCCCGACCGGCTGGTCGTCGACGCCGACGCCTTTGTCCGCACCAACCGGCCGGGCCACCGGAGCCTCCGGCTCGGGGCCGCGAAGGCGCTCATGCGCCGGGCGTTCCTCGCCGAGCACGACCTGGCCTACGACGAGGACGTCTGGTTCTGCGAGGACTTCCGGCTCTACCTCGCGTGCCTCCTCCGGGGCGCCCGGTTCGTCGTCGTCGACGAGCCGCTCTACTACCGGCGCCAGCGGGGCGGCTCGATCACGGCCGGCGACGTCGAGGAGCTCCTCCGGCACGACATCGCGGCGAGCGAGGACCTCCTGGCCGACCCGGCCGTCCGCGCCCGGCCCGACGTGGGCGCGGCGCTCCGGGCGCGGCTCCGGGGGGCCCGCGGCCACCTCGCGTTCCGGGTCCTGGAACGGGCCGTCCGCCGCGGCGACGTGGGCGGCCTCGTCCGCCAACTCGGACGGCGCCCGAGCGGCGTCGGGTTCCTCGCCGGGCGGGTCGCCGGGCGGCTGCGGGGGCGGTAGGCGCCGGGAGCGCTTCCGGTCGACAGGGGGGCTCCTAACCCCCCGTTGCGGCACGACACGACCGTCAGCGCGTCCACCGGTATTGCCCGACGAGCGGCCAATACCAACGGTCTTCGCGGGCTCAGGCTTCCCCCGGGGGACCCTCAGGTAATCCTCAGGGGTGGTTTGAGCGGTTTTGACACTTCCCCGGGGGAAGCCCTTTAGTCTGCCCTGGTCGGGCCGATCCCTCCGGCTCGGCTTTCGTCCGCCGCCGCTCGCCTCTGTGGACCCGGCGGCGCGGGCTGCTGGACGGGCAGCCCAGGCGGTACCCACCGTCCCACCACACCCAACCCCTCTCACGGATGACCCTCTTGCGAGCTATCGCCTGCACGGCCCTCGCGGCCTCCTTCGGCACGGCCTCGGCCCAGACCCCCTTCCCCGAGCCCGACTGCGGGCGGGGCGAACTCTACGACGACGGGGCGTGCCGCGACGTCCGCGACGTCCTCTCGAAGGACGGGACCCTCTACTGGGTCGACCAGCGGACCGGGAGCAACAGCAACCCCGGGACCGAGGCCCGGCCGTGGAAGACGATCAGCCGCTCGACCCAGGACAACGCGCTCCGGCCCGGCGACGCCGTCGTCATCCGGGCGGGCACGTACCGCGAGGAGGTCCGGCCGCGGGAGGGCGGGGCCCGGTCCGGCGGCGTGACGAAGTACGTGACCTTCGCCGCCTACCCCGGCGAGACCGTGACGGTCAGCGGGGCCGACGTCGTGAACCGCCCGGGCCAGGGCTACAACGGCTGGAAGCGCCAAGGCGACGGGTCGTGGCGGCACGACTGGATTTGGCCGGCGCTCCGATCTGAGGGGAAGTACGCCGCCGACCGCCGACGTGAGCTTTTCGTCGACAACGGTCAGGTTCTCGTTCAGCAGGGGGGCGAGACGAGGCCGTCCCTGCGGAACGGTCAGTTCTGGGTCGACGGGCCCGACTCCGCCCCGCGCGCCGTCTACGTCAAGACGTTCAACGGGGGCAACCCGAACGACCGCACGATCGAGGTCGGCATCCGGAAGCAGTTGTTCTACAGCTACGGTGAGGGGGACCACCAGTGCGGCGGGGCCAACCGGGGCTACTACCGCGTCCTCGGCCTCCGCTTTACCCACGCCACGACGAAGCGCCAGCGGATGGCGGTGTGCCCGGGGAACCGGGGGAGCCTCCTCCAGGACATCGAGGTCGTCTGGAACAATGCGGGCGGGATCAAGCTCTCCGGCCAGGACCACCTCGTCCGGAACGTGACCGCCAGCTACAACGGGATCGAGGGGATCGGGGGCACGGGCTGCGACGGCTGCACCGTCGAGTACTCCGAGATCGGGTACAACCACTGGAAGTGGACCCAGGAGTGGAACACGGCCCACGGCGGCGGGGGCAAGTGGACCCGGACGCAGAACACCCACATCCGCTTCAACCGGTTCATCGGCAACCACGGGTCCGGGTTCTGGCTCGACGAGGGGAACGAGAGCAACCACGTCTACGGGAACTACTTCGACGGCAACCTCAAGCAGGGGATCATGGTCGAGAAGCGGTCCAACAACACCAGGGTCTACAACAACGTCGTCGCTGGCACCCGGTACTTCTCCCCGATCTGGAACGGCATCGGGATCTCGGTCTCGGCGTCCAACGACAACCTCGTCGCCTACAACACCCTCATCCGGAACGACGGGTCCGGCGTCCGGATCGCCGGCGACAACCGGGACGACGCGGTCCGGACGGTCGTGTACAACAACCTGTTCGTGGACAACCTCCGGTCCCGACCGGACGGGGGCGAGCGGCTCCGCGAGATCCAGGTCCTCGGCAACGGCCCGAGCAACGGGCGGTCCGGCCGGGACCGGGTCGAGTCGCACCGGATCGACGGGAACGCGTACTGGTACCGCTCGGGCGACGGGAGCGCGGCTTATGCCACGTTCATGCTGTCCCCCTCGTCGACGTACGGCGGCAACCTGTACACCAACTCGCTCTCCGAGTGGCGGAACGCGGGGCCCGGGTACGACCCGAACGGGATGGTGACCAACCTCTCACTCCCGACCGTCCTCGACCCGACGGACGTCGAGGACGGGTGGCGCGTCGGGGCGGGGAGCCAGTACAACGGCCGCGCCGTGGCCCTTCCGGGCGGCGTCTCGCCGGTCCGCGTCGACTTTTTCGGCGCCGACCGGCCGGCCGCCGGGGGCACCGTCGGGGCCCACCAGTTCGGGAGCGGCCCGGCCGACCCGCCGGCCGCGCTGGCAGGGGCGATCGGCGAGTCCGGCACGGTCACCGTCGGCCAGCAGGGCCCGGACGACTGGCGCCGGGTGACGTTCGCCCAGCCCCTCGTCGACCCCGTCGTCGTCGTCGGCCCGCCCTCGTACGAGGGGGCCGACCCGGCCACGGCCCGCGTCCGGAACGTGACGCCGACCGGGTTCGAGGTCCAGATCGACGAGTGGGACTACCTCGACGGGGGCCACGTCGAGGAGACGGTCTCCTACCTCGCCGTCGAGGCCGGCGCCCACGTCCTCGCCGACGGGACCCGGCTCGTGGCCGGCCGCGTCGGCCGGGCCGACCACGACTGGCGGTCGGTCTCGTACGGGGCGCCGTTCGACGCCGCCCCCGTCGTCCTCGTCCAGGTGTCGAGCGACGAGGGCCCCTCGGCCGTGGCCCCGCGCATCGAGTCCGTGACGGCGGCCGGGTTCCGGCTCTCGCTCCAGGAGGAGGAGGCCAACGACGGCCGGCACGCCGAGGAGGTCGTCGGATACGTCGCCGTCGAGCCGACCCAGAACGTCAGCGGCGGCGTCCGGGCCGGCCGCGGGACGGGCGTGACGGACCGGACGTCCCGGATCGCGTACGGCGGGTCGTTCTCCACCGTCCCGACGGTCTTCGCCACGATGCAAACGACGGAGGGGGCCGACCCGGCCGCCCTCCGGTACACGGCGTCGGCAAGGGACGGCGTGACCGTATTCGTCGAGGAGGAGCGGTCGGCCGACAGCGAGGTCGTGCACGCGCCCGAGACGGTCGGCTTCCTCGCCCTCGCGCCCGGCCCCCTCGCGGGCCAGCCGCTGGCCGAGGCCGCAGCCGCCCCGGCCCTGGCCGCCATGACGTCCGCCCCGGCGTACGAGCTCGGCGCGGCCGCGCCCAACCCGTCGGCCGGCCGGGCCGCCATCCGGTACGCGCTCGCCGAGGCCGGCCCGGTCCGGCTCGAGGTGTACGACGCGATCGGGCGCCGCGTGGCCGTCCTCGCCGACGGGCAGCAGGAGGCCGGCCGGCACGAGGTGACGTTCGACGGGTCCGACCTCCCGAGCGGGATCTACGTGTACCGCCTCCAGGCTGGCTCGTTCGCCGAGACCCGCCGGATGACGATCGCCCGGTAGCGCCGGGGCCCGCTCCAGGGCCCCTGTCCGGTAGCCGTCGCGCGGGCGCGCCGTCCATCGTGGGCGGCGCGCCCGCGGTCTTTCCGCCGACGCCGCCAGCCGGGACGAGGCGCGGGTATCCTGGGCCTGTCCACCCTCCGCCCCATGCAGACCCCGGAGGTCTCCCTCACGCCCCCCCTCTCGTACGCCCCGCGCTACCGGGAGTGGGGCGACCGGTTCTTGGTGTGGATGGGGTGGGTCCTCCTTGGCTACGCCCTCCTCGGCCGCGGCTTCGCCTACCTCGGCGTGCCGCCGCTGTACGTCGGCGAGATCTCGCTCCTCTTCGGGCTGGTCGCGCTGGCGGCCTCGTCGGGGGCCACGGCGGTGCTCCGGCTCCCGCTCGTCCGGGTGCTCCTCTTGTTTATGGCGTGGGGGGCCCTGTGCACGGTCCCGTACGTCGGCCAGTACGGGATCGACGCCCTCCGTGACGCCGTTCTGTGGGGGTACGGCGTGTTCGCCGTCGTCGTGGCTGGGGTCCTGGTCCACCGCCCGGACCGGCTCCTCGGCCTCCTCCTCCGGTACCGTCGGTTCGTCGTGGCCGTCGCCGCGTTCGGCTGGCTCGCCCTCGCCCTGAAGGGGTACGCTGGGGTTCTCCCCCGGGTACCCGGCTCGAACATTCCCATCGTCCAGGCCAAGAGCGCCGACGTCCTCGTCCACGCCAGCGCAGCGCTCGCGTTCGTCGTGCTCGGGATGCGGCGGGCCCACCCGGTCTGGGTCGTCCTCCTCGCCCTCCCCCTCGTCATGGGAAACCGGGCCGGGATGCTCGCCGGAGTCGTGACGATTGCCCTTGCCATGCTCTTGGCCCCGCGGAAGGGCCGGAGCGGCGTCCTTGTCTACGCCGCGTGTTGCGCCCTTATCGCCGTGGCCTTGCTCAACCCGACGGTCACGGTCGGCCAGAAGACGGTCTCTGCGGACCTCGTGCTCACGAAGGTCGAGAGCATCTTCAGCGAGGGCGACGTTAGCCGGTACAACAACACGCGCGAGTGGCGGCTGGAGTGGTGGGGGGCCATCGTCGACTACACCGTCAACGGCCCGTACTTCTGGGCCGGGAAGGGGTACGGGATCAACCTGTCGACTGACGACGGGTTCAAGTCCGGCGCTGGCGAGGACCTCCGGAGCCCGCACAACGGGCACATGACGGTCCTGGCTCGGAGCGGCGTCCCCGGGTTCGCGCTCTGGCTGGTCCTCCACCTCGGGTGGCTCGGAGCTATGGCCGGGCATTACGTCCGGGCACGTCGAGAACAGGACGACGAATGGGCAGCCGCATTCGCGTTCCTCCTCGTCTACTGGCTGGCGATCATGCTCATCGCTACGTTCGAGGTCACGCTCGAGAGCCCGATGGGCGGGATCTGGATGTGGACCGTGTTCGGGGTCGGCCTTGGGGCGATGCACATCCACCGCTGGGCCCCCGAGTCGTTGCGCCCGCCTCGCGGTCAGGTAGCCCCCCCCGGCTAGGCCCCCGGACCACACGGTCTTCTCGGTGATGGTTCGGATACGGACCATTGCGGTCTCGTCCGGTTGATACTCATCTCGGGCGGCCTCGCCGATTCCGGGTCTGCCCGCGACCACCCCTTCATGCCCGCCCGCTGCATCCACAGGCTCACCCGTCGTACCTGGACGGCCACGTTGGCCGCCCTGGTCATCGCGGTGGTCCCCCCTTCGGCCGTGGCTCAGTCGTTGCCTTCCCACGCCGAGGAGGCAGTTGTCTCACAAGAGGAGACGGTCGTTCAGCACGTGACCCTGGAGCCCGGGTGGAACCGGGTCGGGCTCTACGTCCAGCCCGCCAGCCCCGCGTTCCCCGACGTGCTCGGTCCGGCCCTCGACGACGTCGTCGTCGTCAAGGACGCCAGCGGCCGCGTCTACAGCCCCCGTTTCGGCCTCTCCGGCATCGACACGTGGAATGTCGGTGAGGGGTACGCCATCTTCGCCGACACAACCGTCTCGTTCGCCGTCGAGGGAGCCGCCGTGCGACCCGAGGTGACCCCCCTCCCGCTCCAAGCGGGGTGGAACCTCCTCCCCTTTTACGGTCTCTCCGACGTCCCCGCGGAGCAGGCCCTCGCCTCTATCGGCGAGAGCGTCGTCGGCGTCATCGCTGCGGACGGGTATGCCCCTGAGGTGGGAGAGCTGGACACTTTGCGGAGCGGGAGGGCCTACGCCGTCAAGCTTAGTCGTTCGGACACCCTGATCTTCGACGTCTCGTCGCCCAATGCTGCCCCCGTCGCCCAGTTCACTGTCGCGTGCGAGAGCCTCACCTGCGACTTCGTAGACGCCAGCACTGACACCGACGGCGCCGTCGTCTCGTGGTCTTGGACCTTCGGGGACGGCGCCTCGGCCGACACGGGGGGGACGCTGACGCACACGTACGCCGCGGGGGGGACGTACACAGTCCGACTGGTGGTCGCGGACGACGATGGGGACTCCACCTCGTTCGAGACCGACGTGACGGTCGAGGACGACAGGCGACGTTTCTACGGGTCCGAGGCCGTGCCGTGGGGCCCGCGGTCGGAGCTCTACGCCCCCACGTACAACGGCGCGTGCCCGAGCGGGGCCGTCTACGACGGGCAGTCCTGCGTGGGCGTCGAGGCATGGCTCCAGAGCCAGGGGTACACCTCGATTTGCACGGTCGACGACGACGGGCGTCAGAGCCCCGACGCGGACGCAGCCACGATCGGCGGGTGCGGGTACGCCCCGGATCAAGCTACGCTCGTCCGGGCGGGCACCTACCGGGAGAGCGTGCAGCCGACGGCCCCCCGCTTCGCCCTGGTCGCCTACCCCGGTGAGCGCGTCGTCCTCAGCGGCGCCGACGCCGGGGCGCCGTCGGTCCCCGTCCGGGAGAAGCTGTTCTTCCCGGCCGACGTCCGGGGGGACAAGTGCAACCAGTCACGTACGGAAGACCTCCTCGTGGCGGGGATCGAGTTCGAGCACGGGAACAGCGACTTCCAACGGTTCTCGATCTGTCTCGGCCGCGCCCGCGGCCGGTTCGTCGACAACGTCGTGCGCGACGACCGGAGCGGGGCGCTCGACCTCGACGGGGTCGACCACTACGTAGTGGGCAACCGGTTCCTCGACAACGGGGTCGAGGGGCCTGGGGGGACCGGCTCTCACCGGCTCTACCTCGCGTTCAACGAGGTGAGCGGCAACGGGCACCGTGTAGCCACGGGTGGCGGACACGGCGGCGGGGGCAAGTTTACCCGGACCCACGACGCCGTAATCGTTCGGAACGTGTACCGGGACAACTACCAGAACGGCCTATGGATCGACAACGCCCCTTTCTCGAATCCGTTCAAGAATCGACGGATCGTTGTAGCAGCCAACTATTTTGATCAGAATCGTAGCGCCAATATCTTCATTGAGCTTTTTTCTGACGACGTAGTTATATCCAACAACCTGTGCACCGAAAATGTTCTAGAGCCACATGAGGGCCCAGGGAACGTTCGCAGCATGGGATGCATCAAGATCGTCAACTCGAACGGGGCCGTCGTCGCCTACAACACGGTCGTCAACGCGAGGAATGCGGCCCTAGCCATTAAGTCCGACAACCGTTCAGACTGGCCTGTGGGAGAGACCCCCACCGGGTGCCGATCAGGCAACGAGGGCCAAAGGGGGTACAACGAATACGGTTGCGACGCCGATGGAAGCCCTACCCGGGCCCGGGAGCACCACGTGTACAACAACATTCTGATGGTCCCGAGCACCCCCTCGTACACCAACTCGGAGGGGCAGCGAGTCGCGCCCCGCGCGAACGCCATCTGGATCGGCGCCGTGGGCAGCGACGACGAGACCAGTCTCGTCTTCAGGAACAATATGGCCTGGAACAAGGGGATGGAGGATGATCCGCAGAAGGCGACGTACCGGACCGAGACCTCCGACCTGTGGACCGACTCGTACGCGACCTGGACTGACGGGCTGGACGCCCGGGGGGGGGCGACGTTCACGTCCCCCCTCGACGTCCTTCAGGACACGACGACAATAGAGGGGATGCTTTCGCCGGCCGAGGGATCGCCAGCCGTCGGCGCGGGGGCGCCGGTCCCGCAGAGCGTCATCGACGGCTACTCTGGGACACCCGTCGCCGGGGCGGTGGCGTACTGGCTCACGCACGACGTCTGGGGGCGGCCACGGGGCTCTTCCCCGAGCGTGGGCGCCGTCGAGTTCAGGGTGGGTCCGCAGGAGACGCCCTAGGATCCTACGGGATTCCACGGCCTGCACGGTCGGCGGAGGTGTCCGTCCGAGACGGACCGTCGGCGACCGCCGTAGGTTTCCGCACGGACGTAGAGGTCGGGACGACTATTTTCCGGGCCCGGGGCACTGCCCTCCACCCGCCGCTGGTGCGTCCTCGAGAGCGGTGGTGAGGCTAGCGGCCTGAGGGAACGAACCGAGTCCCGCCCGTCACGAGGCCCCTCCCCCTCCGCAGCACGCCCGCCGTCCCCAAACTGATGCCGAAGTCCACGTGGGACTGGACCCTGGAGCGCCGGCTCCGCTTCCACCTCCGCCGCGCAATCCGGCACATCCCCTCGGTGTACCTCCCCATCTCACGAGTGAGGCGGCGGCCCTACATGCTGTTCGACGGGGTCCCGATGGTCCACACGAGCGTGTTCGGGAGCGGGACTGAACTCGTGATCGAGGGACCCTACCGATGCGGCAACACCTTTGCCGTCGTCGCCTTCCAGTTGGCCCAAGGCCGCCTCCTCAACGTAGCGCACCACCTCCACGCGGAGGCCCAGATTATCGGGGCGGCGAGGGCGGGAGTTCCGGCCGTCCTCCTGCTTCGGGCCCCGGAAGACGTCGTGGTCTCGACGTCTGTCTCCTTCGGGATCCCGCTCTACCAAGCGCTGAAGGACTACGTGACGTTCTACTCGCGCGTGCTCCCGTACCGGGACCGCCTTGTCGTCGCCCCTTTCGAGCAGGTCATCGGGAACTTTGGGGGGGTTGTAGAGACCGTCAACGCGACGTTCGGGACGGACTTCCGGCCGTTCATCCACACGCAGGAGAACGTGGACCGGTGCTTCGAGATCATCGACGAGTTCTACCGCCGTACCGCACCCGAGCCGAGGCGGACCGTGGCCCGGCCCTCCGAGCAGAGGGGGTCTCGGAAGGAGGAGGTCCGTGCTGAGTACGGCGGCGCGCGCTACGCGGACCTCCGGCAGTCGGCCGACGACCTCTACCGGACGCTGCGTGCGCAGGCCGAACGGGCTGGGGCCGCCGTCTAACTCCGCCGTCCGGTGCCCCCCAAGGTCCTCCTCGTCCACAACTACTACCAGCAGCGGGGCGGGGAGGACGAGAGCTTCGACGCCGAGGGGGCCCTCCTCCGCGAGCGCGGGCACGACGTCGTCGTCCACACGGTCCACAACGACGCGGTCGACGGGATGTCCTCGGCCGGGCTCGCCGCGGCCGTCGTGTGGAACCGGGCGGCCTACCGCGAGGTCCGGGCCCTCGTCCGGCGGGAGCGCCCGGCCCTCGTCCACTGCACGAACACGTTCCCGCTCCTCTCCCCGTCGGTCTACTACGCGGCGCGGGCCGAGGGCCTCCCGGTCGTCCAGCACCTCCGGAACTACCGGCTCGCGTGCGTGAACGGGCTGTTCTTCCGCGACGGGCGCGTCTGCGAGGACTGCCTCGGCCTCGCGGCCCCGTGGCACGGCGTCCGGCACGGGTGCTACCGCGGGAGCCCGGCCGCCAGCGGGGCGGTCGCGGCGATGGTGGGGGTCCACCGCGCGGTCGGGACGTGGGCGCGGATGGTCGACGTCTACGTCACGCTCACGGAGTTTGCCCGGGGAAAGCTCGTCGAGGCCGGGCTCCCGGCCGACCGGGTCCACGTCAAGCCGAACTTCCTCCGGCGGCCCCCGGCCGTCGGCGACGGGGCCGGGGGGTACGCCCTGTTCGTCGGCCGGCTCTCGCCGGAGAAGGGGCTCGGCACGCTGCTGGCGGCGTGGGAGCGGCTGGGCGGGGCGCTCGACCTCGTCGTCGTCGGGGACGGCCCGTCCGCCCCGGCCGTGGCCGAGGCCGCCGCCCGCGTGCCCGGCGTGCGCTGGCTCGGCCGCCAGCCGCTCGAGCGGGTCTACGAGCTGATGGGCGGGGCCCGCCTCCTCGTCTTCCCGTCGGAGTGGTACGAGACGTTCGGGCGCGTGGCGATGGAGGCCTTCGCGGCCGGCACGCCCGTCGTGGCCGCCCAGATCGGGGCCGTCGCGGAGGTCGTCGAGCACGGCCAGACGGGCCTCCACTTCCGGCCGGGCGACCCCGCGGACCTCGCCCGGCAGGTGACGTGGGCGCTCGAGCACCCGGACGCCTGGGCCGCCATGCGGGGCCGGTCCCGCCGCCGGTTCGAGGCCCTCTACTCGGCCGACAGGAACTACGAGATGCTCTCCGCTTTGTACCGCCGCGCGCTCGCTGGGCGGCCCGCCGAGGTCCCCGCCGCAGCCGACCGCCCCGCCCCGTGACGACCGCCACGCCGCCCACTCCCGAAGCGGAGCTCCTCCTGATCTACGCCCAGGCCGTGGTGCCCCCGGCCGACGACGCGCGGGCGAGGGCGGTGATCGACGGGGGCCTCGACTGGGACGCCTTCTACGGCCGAGCGACGGCCCACCAGGTCGTCCCGACGGTCTACGCGAACCTCCAGCGCGCCGGCCGGGCCGGGGCGGCGGCCGCGTCTCTGGGCCCGTTCCGGATGTGGGCGCTCGAGCTCTCGGCCCGGTCGCTCCAGCTGACCGACGAGCTCCGGCGGCTGGCGGGGCTGTTCGGCGACGCCGGCCTCGACGTCCTCGCCTTCAAGGGGCCGGCGCTGGCGCACGCGGCCTACGGGTCGATCTCCGCCCGGATCAGCGGGGACCTCGACCTCCTCGTCCGCCCGGACGCCTTCGCGGAGGCCGAGGCCGTCCTCCTCGCGCACGGGTACGCCCCGCGGGGCTCGTTCACCGACCGGCAGCGGGCCCTGTTCCTCCGGCTGGAGGGGGGGTTCCAGTACGTCCACGCCGACCTCGGGAGCGCCGTGGACCTCCACGCCCGGGTGGCCGCCCGGCGCTACTCCTACGCGCCCTCGTTCGACGAGTTGTGGGGGCGGGCGGAGCGCGTGGCGCTCCGGGTCCGGCCGGACGCCGGCGGGTTCTCCGTCCGGGCGCCGGGCGCGGAGGACCTCGTCCTCCTCCTGTGCTGGCACGGGGCCAAGCACGACTGGGACCTCCTCAAGTTCGTCCGCGACGTGGCCGAGCTCGTCCGGGCGTCGCCCGGGCTCGACTGGGACGCCGTTCGAGACCGGGCCCGGCGCCTCCGCGCCGAGCGGATGCTCGACGTCGGGCTCTGGCTCGCCCACGACCTGGGCCGGGCCGGCCTCCCCGACCGGGTGCTCCGGGAGGCCGGGCGCACGCCCCGCGCGCGGGCCCTGGCGCGGGCCCTCGGCGACCGGCTGTTGGAGGGGGGCGCGTGGGGGTACCTCCGCCACCACGCCTTCCAGCTCCGGATGCGGGGGTCGGCGGCGGCCCGGCTCCGGTACGCCGCCAGCGTCCTGGCTTTCAACAAGGTGAGCCGGGACCTCGTCCTGCGCCCGGGCTGAGTCCTGCGTCCGAGCGAGGCGCCAGCGGGCCCCGTTCCGCAGCCCCCCCGCGGCGCAACGACAGAGGGGTGTGGCCGCTCCCCTGGAGCGGGACTCGACAGGCTCACTCCCAGACGTAGCGCGGGCGCCGGCTCCGGCGCCCGGAAGAACCGGACATGCAGGTGACAGACGACGTGCTCCCCGTGGGCGTCGCGGCCGAGGCCGCGGCGGGCTGGAGCCCGGCCGGCGTGACGGTCACGGACCTCGTCGAGGACCGGTCGCTCTACCGCCGCCGCCACCTCCTCAACGTCGCCGCGCTGGCGGCCGGCGACCTCGCCGTCCTGTGCGGCGCGGCGCTCGCGGCGAGCGTGTTCCGCCAGGCCTGGCTCGGGGGCGCCTACGCCCCCCCGCTGTGGGCGGCGTACCTCCTCCCCGTGTGGTACGGCGGGGCGGGGCTGCTCCGGCTGCTCCCGGGGTGGGGGCTCGGGCCCGTCGCCGAGCTCCGCCGCACCACGATCCTCGCGTTCTCGGCGTACGGGGTGGTCGTGGCCGCCCTCTTCCTGAACCAGGACGGCGAGGCGACGAGCCGCCTCGCCGTCGTCCTCGCCATGCTCCTGACGTGCGTGGCCGCCCCCCTCGTGCGGACCCACGTCAAGCGCCTCCTGGTCCGGCTCGGGCTGTGGGGCGTGCCGGCCGCCGTCTTCGGGAGCGGCCCGGCGGCCGACCGCGTCTTCCGCCTCCTCGAGGAGGAGCGCGGGCTGGGGTACACCCCGGTCCGGCCGGCCGCCGGCGCCACCGTCCGGCCGCGCTGGCGCTCGCCGGAGACGGTCCAGGCCATCCCCCCCGTCGCCGTCCTCGTCGTCGAGGGGCTGGGCCGGGACCGGGCCGCCGAGCTCCTCGAGGGCCCGCTCGCGGGCCACCGCTCCGTCCTCGTGATCCCCGACCTCCTCGACGCCCCCTCGCTGTGGGTCCGGCCGCGCGACCTCCGTGGGGTGCTCGGGCTCGAGATCCGGTGCAACCTGTGCAGCCCGTCCTCGCTCGCCCTCAAGCGGACGTTCGACACGGCGCTCGCCGCGCTCGCCGCGCCCCTGTGGCTCCCGCTCTGCGCCGCCGTCGCCGCGCTCATCTGGCTGGAGGACCGCGGGAACCCGCTCTTCCTCCAGGAGCGGGTCGGCCAGGACGGCCGGCCGTTCCAGACCTGGAAGTTCCGGACGATGTACCCCGACGCCGAGGCCGTCCTCGAGCGGGCGCTCGACGCCGACCCCGCGCTCCGGGCCGAGTGGGAGGCCCACTACAAGCTGAAGGACGACCCCCGGATCACCCGGGTCGGCGCGGTCCTCCGCCGGACGAGCCTCGACGAGATCCCCCAGCTGTTCAACGTGCTCCGGGGGGAGATGTCGCTCGTCGGCCCGCGCCCGCTCCCGGCCTACCACCACGACGCGCTCCCGACGCGGGTCCAGGTGCTCCGCGAGCGCGTGCGGCCGGGGATCACCGGGATGTGGCAGGTGAGCGGCCGGAGCGACATCGGGACGGACGGGATGAAGCTGTGGGACCCGTACTACGTCCAGAACTGGTCGCTCTGGCTCGACGCCGTCGTCCTGGTCCGGACGGTCCGGGCCGTCGCCGGGCGGTCCGGGGCCTACTAGCGCCGCCGGCCCCCGACGGCGGTACTATTCCGGCCCCGTCCCCCCGCCCCGTGACCGACCCGCTCGCCCTCGCCCTCGACGCCGCCCACGAGGCCGGCCGCGCCATCATCGGCCACTACGGCCGGCCGCTCCCCGTCGACGTCAAGGCCGACGACTCGCCGCTGACCCAGGCCGACCTGGCCGCCCACCGCGTCATCGTCGACCGGCTCCGGTCCGGGTCCGACGTCCCCGTCCTGTCGGAGGAGGGGGAGCCCGAGGCGGCCGACCGGTCCGGCTGGCGGCGGTTCTGGTGCGTCGACCCGCTCGACGGGACGAAGGAGTTCGTGAAGGGGTCGCAGAGCCCGCCCGTCCGGTCGGGCGAGTTCACCGTCAACGTCGCGCTCGTCGAGGACGGCCGCCCCGTCCTGGGCGTCGTCCACGTCCCGGTCCGCGGCGTGACGTACGGGGCGGCCGGGGGCGAGGCGTGGAAGCAGAGCGGCGACGGCGACGCGGCCCGGATCTCGACGCGGCCGGCCCCGGCCGGCCGGCTCACGGTCGTCGCCAGCCGGGACCACGCCGGGCCGGAGGTCGACGCCGTCGTCGGCCGGGCCGAGGCCGGGGGCCGCCGCGTCGAGCGGACGTCGATGGGGTCGTCGCTCAAGTTCTGCCTCGTCGCCGAGGGGGCCGCCGACTTCTACCCCCGGACGGTCCCGACCTTCGAGTGGGACACGGCCGCGGCCCAGGCCGTCGTCGAGGCGGCCGGCGGCGGCGTCGCCACCTCGAGCGGGCGCCCCCTCGCCTACAACAAGGCCGACCTCCGGAACCCCGCCGTGTTCTGCTGGGGCGACCCGGCCCTCGACTGGCGGCCGTGGCTGAACGGGCGGTGACGCGGCCCCCCCGCCCGCCGGCCACGCGGCGCCGATGACGCCGGAGGCCTGGTACACGCTCGCCGTGCTCGCCGTCATGGTGGGCGGGCTCGTCCGGGGGCTCGCCCGGCCGGACCTCGTCATGCTCGGGGCCCTCGGGCTCCTCCTCCTCGGCGGCGTGCTCGGGCCGGAGGCCGCGTTCGCCGGGTTCGCCAACCCGGCCGTCATCACGATCGGCTCGCTCTTCGTCGTCGCCGCCGGCGTCGAGCGGACCGGCGCGCTCGGCGTCCTCGACCGGCTCCTCCGCCCGCGCTCGGACCGGCCCGGCCCGGCGCTCGCCCGGCTCATGCTCCCGACCGCCCTGTTCTCGGGCGTCCTCAACAACACGCCGATCGTGGCCATGCTCATCCCGCGCGTCCAGGCGTGGGCCCGGGCGACGGGCCTCCCGGCCTCGAAGCTCCTCCTCCCGCTCTCGACGGCGGCGATCGTGGGGGGGTGGCTCACGCTGATCGGGACGAGCACGAACGTCGTCGTCCACGGGCTCCTCCTCGCCGAGGGGCTCCCGGGGCTGAGCTTCTTCGACCTCGCCTGGGTCGGGGTCCCAGCCGTCGTGCTCGTGACGGCCTACTACACGCTGGCCGGGCACCGGCTGCTCCCGGCCGGGGCCGGCGCGGCGGCCGGGCCGGGCCGGACGTACCGGTTCGACCTGGCCGTGGGGCCCGACGCCCCCTTCGCGGGCCGGACCGTCGAGGGGGCCGGGCTCCGCGACCTCGGCGACGCCTACCTCGCCCACCTCCGCCGGGCCGAGGCCGTCGTCGAGGTGTCGCCCGAGACGGCCCTGTTCCCCGGCGACGTGCTCGCGTTCGTCGGGGACGTCCGGGCGCACGACGAGCTCCTCGCGCGGCCCGGGCTGGTCCGGACCGTCCCCGAGGTCCGCGACCGGGACCGCCCCGACCTCCCGCTCGTCGAGGTCGTCGTCGCGGCCGGGTCCGGGCTCGAGGGGCGGTCGCTCCAGGAGGTCGGGTTCCGCGAGCGGTACGGGGGCGTCGTGATCGCCGTCCAGCGCCGGGGCGAGGCGGTCCGGGGCGGGCTCGGGCGCGTCCCGCTCCGCGCCGGCGACCTCCTCCTCGTCGAGGGCCGGCACGGCGTGGCCGGGCAGCTCGCCCGGCACCCCGAGGACTTCGCGCTCGTGGCCCCCGTCGACGCCCCGCGCCTCGTCTCGGACCGGGCCCCGGTCGCGCTCGCGCTCCTCGCCGGCCTCGTCGTCTGCATCACGACCGAGCTCCTCCCGCTCTCGACGGCCGCCTTCTGCGCGGCGCTGGGGACCGTCGTGACCGGGTGCCTCCGCGGCCGGTCGGTCTACCGCGCGCTCGACGGGACGGTCCTCCTCGTGATCGCGGCGTCGCTCGGGGTCGGGCAGGCCGTCCAGGCGAGCGGGCTGGCCGGGCTCGCCGCCGGCGCCGTCGAGGCGGCCGCCGGGGCCGGCGGGGTCGTCGTCCTCGTCGTCGCGCTGTTCGCCCTGACGAACGTGCTGACCGAGGTCGTCTCGAACAGCGCGGCCGCCGCGCTCATGGTCCCCGTCGCGACGGCGACGGCGGCCGACCTCGGGGTCGAGCCGCGGGCCCTCGCGCTCGTCGTCGCCGTCGGGGCCGGGGCCAGCTTCCTCACGCCCATCGGGTACCAGACGAACCTCATGGTGATGGGGGCCGGCGGCTACCGCTACACCGACTACACCCGGGCCGGGCTCCCCGTCACCCTCATCGTCCTGGCCCTGACCCTCGCGGCCGCCCTCTTCGTCTGGCTGTAGCCCGGCGGCCCGGCCGGGCCGCCCGACGGCCTCGCAGCCGCTTAACCCGGCGGCCGCCCCCCCGACACTAGCTTCCCCCCGCTGGCGGACCCGCCCCGACCCCTATGACGCCGACCCCGCTCCCCCGCACGTCCCACCTCCGCACGCTCGAGGCCGAGGCCGTCCACGTCATGCGCGAAGTGGCCGCCCAGTTCGAGCGGCCGGTCCTCCTGTTCTCGGGCGGGAAGGACTCGATCCTCATGGTCCACCTCGCGCGGAAGGCGTTCCACCCGGGCCCGATCCCGTTCCCGCTCCTGCACGTGGACACGGGCCACAACTTCCCCGAGACGATCGCCTTCCGCGACCGGCTCGTCGAGTCGCTCGGCGTCCGGCTCGAGGTCGCGAGCGTCCAGGACGCCATCGACCGGGGCCGCGTGGTCGAGGAGACCGGGCCGGAGGCGAGCCGGAACGGGCTCCAGATCGTCCCGCTCCTCGACGCGCTGGGGGAGCACCGGTTCGACGCCGCGTTCGGGGGCGGCCGCCGCGACGAGGAGAAGGCCCGGGCCAAGGAGCGGTTCTTCTCGCACCGCGACCGGTTCGGCCAGTGGGACCCGAAGAACCAGCGGCCCGAGCTGTGGAGCCTGTACAACGGCCACAAGGCGGTCGGCGAGACGTTCCGGGTGTTCCCGCTCTCGAACTGGACCGAGATGGACGTCTGGCAGTACATCGCGGCCGAGGGCGTTGAGATCCCGGACCTCTACTTCGCCCACGAGCGCGAGGTGTTCAGCCGGCGCGGGACGACGCTCGCCGTGACCGACTTCGTCACGCTCCAGCCGGGCGAGACGGCGGAGCGCCGGACGGTCCGGTTCCGCACGATCGGGGACGCGACGTGCACCGGCGCCGTCGAGTCGACGGCGACCACGCTCCCCGAGGTCATCCGCGAGGTGGCCGCCGCGCGGGAGACCGAGCGGGGCGGCCGCCACGACGACAAGCGCTCCGAGGCGGCCATGGAGGACCGCAAAAAGCAGGGCTACTTCTAGACCGTCCACGGTCCGCGGTTCAGGGCGCCCGGCCGAGGGCCGCTGAGCCGACCGCGGGCCGGAGCCCGGTGTAGCCCACCACGAACCGCTAGACCCCGAACCGTGACCCCCATGCAAACGAACGGCAACACGCTCCCCGCTGGCGACGGCGCCCCGCCGGCCGACGGCGGCGACGGCTACCTCGACATGGACCTCCTCCGGTTCACGACGGCCGGGAGCGTCGACGACGGGAAGTCGACGCTGATCGGGCGGCTCCTCTACGACACCAAGTCGATCTTCGAGGACCAGATGGAGGCCGTCGAGGAGGCGTCCCGGACGCGCGGGATGACCGACGACGACGACGTCCCCAACCTCGCCCTCCTCACCGACGGGCTCCGGGCCGAGCGCGAGCAGGGGATCACGATCGACGTGGCCTACCGGTACTTCGCCACGCCCCGGCGGAAGTTCATCATCGCCGACACGCCGGGCCACGTCCAGTACACCCGGAACATGGTGACCGGGGCGTCGACGGCCGACCTCGCCGTCGTCCTCCTCGACGCCAAGCGGGGCGTCCAGACGCAGTCGAAGCGCCACGGGTTTATCGCCTCGCTCCTCGGCATCCCCCACGTCGTCGTGGCCGTCAACAAGATGGACCTCGCGGGCTACCGCCAGGACGTGTTCGAGGCGATCCGCCAGGAGTACCTCGAGTTCGCGGCCAAGCTCGACGTCAAGGACGTCGAGTTCATCCCGGTCTCGGCGCTCCGCGGCGACAACGTCGTCGAGCGCGGGGAGAACATGCCGTGGTACGAGGGCTCGACCCTGCTCTACCACCTCGAGCACGTGAGCGTGGTCGCGAACCGGAACCTCCGGGACTTCCGGTTCCCCGTCCAGACCGTGATCCGCCCGGACCAGTCGTTCCGCGGGTTCGCCGGGACCGTGGCCTCCGGGGCCGTCCGGCAGGGCGAGGAGGTGCTCGCGCTCCCGGCCGGCACGCGGAGCCGGGTCAAGGCCCTCACGACGCTCGGCGGGGACCTCGACGAGGCCGCCGCCGGCGAGGCCGTCGTCGTCCAGCTCGAGGACGAGATCGACGTGAGCCGGGGCGACATGCTCGTCCGCCCGGGGAACCTCCCGGCCGTCGAGACCGGCCTCGAGGCCATGCTCTGCTGGATGGCCGAGGAGCCGCTCCAGACCACCCGGCACTACCTCCTCCGCCACACGACGCGCGAGGTGAAGGCGTTCGTCGACCGCGTCGTCTACCGGGTCGACGTCGACACGCTCCACCGCGACGAGGTCGAGGGGCTCGGGCTCAACGACATCGGGCGCGTCCGGCTCACGACGGCGGCCCCGCTCTTTTTCGACCCGTACCGGGCCAACAAGGAGACCGGCGCGTTCATCCTTATCGACCCGTACTCGAACGCGACCGTCGCCGCCGGGATGATCCGGGGGGCCACGGAGAGCCCGGCGCGCGTGGCCGGCCGGGCCGCCCGGCTCGAGCGCCAGGCGGAGGCGGCCGACCGGCCGGTCTCGCCGAACGTGACGTGGGAGGGCCTGAACGTCCCGCGCGAGGAGCGCGAGGGGGCCCAGGGCCACGGCGCCGCCGTCCTCTGGTTCACCGGGCTCTCGGGCTCGGGGAAGACGACGATCGCCCGCGAGCTCGAGCGCCAGCTCTTCGAGGCCGGCGTCCGCACGATGCTCCTCGACGGCGACCAGGTCCGCCACGGGCTGAACGGGGACCTCGGGTTTAGCCCGGCCGACCGCCGCGAGAACGTCCGGCGGATCGGGGAGGTCGCCCGGCTCTTCTTCGAGAGCGGGGCCGTCACGCTCTGCACGTTCGTCTCGCCCTACCGGGCCGACCGGGACCGGGCCCGCGCGCTCATCCCCGCCGACCGCTTTTTCGAGGTGTTCGTCGACGTCGACCTCGAGACGGCCCGCGAGCGTGACCCGAAGGGGCTCTACGCGATGTCGGACCGGGGGGAGATCGAGAACCTCACGGGCGTCTCGGCCCCGTACGAGCCGCCGGAGGACCCCGAGATCACGCTCCAGACGGCCGAGACGGGCGTCGAGGAGGCCGTCGCCGCGCTCCGTCAGCGGCTCACGGAGGCCGGCGTCCTCCCCCGCTCGTAGCCCCCGCCCCCCCACTCGTGAGAGACGCCCCCATGATCGACGAACAGGACATCGTCCAGCGCGCGGACAGCGACCTCCTCACCACGGACCTCGGCGACGAGCAGGTGATCCTCGACGCCCGGCGCGGGGAGTACTTCGGCCTGAACCCCGTGGGCACGTTCCTGTTCGGGTCCCTCTCCGAGCCGACGCCGGTCGCGGACCTGGTCGACGCCGTCGTCGAGCGGTACGAGATCGAGCGGGCGTCCGCGCTCGCCGACGTCCGCTCGTTCCTCGAGGAGATGAGGCGGCTGGGGCTCGTCGACGTCCGGCAGCCCACGTAGGCGCGGCGGGCTACCTTCGGAGGGCCTCGACGAGGGCCCCGGCCACGCGGTCGGCGGTCGGCTCGGGGAGGAAGGGCCCGATGGGGAGGCTCAGCACCTCCCCGCTCAGCCGCTCGCTGACGGGGCACGGCGCGCGCGTCCCGTCGTAGAGCGGGAGGCGGTCGATCGGGACCGGGTAGTACACCATCGTCTGGACGCCGCGCTCGGCCAGCCGCTGGCGGACGGCGTCGCGGCGCCTCCCGAGCACGCGGACCGTGTACTGGTGGAACACGTGCCCGGCCACGATCTCGGGGAGGACGAGGCCCGGGACGCCCGCCAGCCGCTCGTGGTAGAGCCGGGCCGCGCGCCGGCGCCCGGCGTTGAACCGGCCGACGTGCGGGAGCTTGACGCGGAGGAGGGCCGCCTGGAGCGCGTCGAGCCGGGAATTGTACCCGACGGCCTCGTTGTGGTACTTCCGCTCGGCCCCGTGCGCGCGGAGCATGCGGGCGAGCCGGGCCGTCTCGTCGTCGTCGGTCGCGACGAGGCCGGCGTCGCCGAGCGCCCCGAGGTTCTTCGAGGGGAAGAAGGAGAAGGCCCCGGCCGCCCCGACCGTCCCCACCGCCTTGCCCGCGGCCTCGGCCCCGAAGGCCTGGGCGCAGTCCTCCACGACGAAGAGGCCGTGGGCGTCGGCCAGGGCCCCGATCCGGCCGAGGTCGGCCGGGCGGCCGTAGAGGTGGACGGGCAGGACCGCCCGCGTCCGCGGCGTGACGGCGGCGGCGGCGGCCTCCGGGTCGAGGTTGAACGAGCGCTCCTCGACGTCGGCGAACACGGGCCGGGCGCCGACGGACTCGACGGACTCGGCCGTGGCGAAGAACGAGAACGGCGTCGTCACCACCTCGTCGCCCGGCCCCACCCCGAGCGCCCGGAGCGAGATCGTGAGCGCGTCGGTCCCCGAGTTCACGCCGACGGCGTGGCGGGCCCCCAGGAACGCCGCCGCCTCGGCCTCGAACGCCTCGACCTCGGGCCCCCCGACGAACTGGCCCGACGCGAGGACGCGCTCGAACGCCGCGCGGAGGCCGTCCGCCAGCCGGTCGGTCTCGGGGGCGAGGTCGAGGACGGGGACGGCCGGGGCGGGGTCGCTCTCGACGGCGCCGGTCGGGGCGGCGGGGCTACTCGGCATCGGGGGCGGCGTTCGGCGGGCGGCGGTCCTCG
>CAZDFV010000031.1:20069-21100 GCA_964504495.1 uncultured Rhodothermales bacterium | reverse complement strand
GCGGGCCTCCGTCTCGTCGGGCCGGGCGGCCCACCCGCGCGGGCCGGCGCCGGACGCGCTCGCGCACGCGGACAGGGCGACGGCCAGGGCCGCCAGTAGGAGGGGGGGACGCATGGGGGGACGCGGCTGACGCCGCGAAGATATCGGCTCCCCAGGGCGGGGCGGCGCCGGTTTCGATTTGGGCTGAGCTGTACTACGAGACCAAGATCGAGATTTGAGAGTTCATTCCAGCTTGAAAACAATGAGCCTCTAGGCCCATAGGATAGAGTAGCCAAGGGGGCGATCCCCCTCGGCCATCGCTCTTCTGACTCTACCCATCTACCGATGCATACCCTCTCCGCTTCCAGCCTCCGCAAGACCAACGTCGTCAACCCGCAGGGCCAGGACCTCGGCCAGGTCGAGGACCTCATGATCGACACCCGCTCGGGCCGCGTGCAGTACGCCGTGCTCGACTTCGGCGGGTTCCTCGGCATCGGGGACAAGCTGTTCGCCGTCCCCCTCGAGGCGTTCGACCTCGACACCCAGAACGAGCGGCTCGTCCTCGACGTGCCGAAGGACCGGCTCAAGAACGCCCCCGGGTTCGACAAGAACAACTGGCCGCAGACGGCCGACGACGCGTTCGTCGAGGGCGTCTACGACTTCTACGGCCAGCGCGACGTGTACCTGCGGACGCGCACCAACGACCCCGTCCTGAGCAACTAGCACCGCTCTGGACCCCCGAAGTCCGCGCTCCGTAGCGGGAGCGCATGGGGCCGCCGGCATCGCGCCGGCGGCCTCACTTTGTTGTGCCGGCCGCGCGCTCGGCGTCGCTCAGTCCGGCCCACCAGTCGGCGTAGGGGGTGTTCTCGGGCGCCTTCCGGTTGCAGTCCTCGCCGTCCCACCACGTCGGGCCGCGCTCGCCCAGCCCGACCTTGGCCTCGTGGACGCGCGCCCGGGC
This sequence comes from uncultured Rhodothermales bacterium, assembly GCA_964504495.1. Classification (GTDB taxonomy): domain Bacteria; phylum Bacteroidota; class Rhodothermia; order Rhodothermales; family Rubricoccaceae; genus Rubrivirga. The sequence continues at coordinate 20,163 of CAZDFV010000031.1, read as the reverse complement.
CGCGCGCTCGGCGTCGGCGTCGTCCGACCGCTTGGCTTGGCCGACGGCGCGCCGGGCGTCCATCAGCTCGCGGACGAGCCGCTGGCGCTCGTCC
>CAZDFV010000031.1:0-20059 GCA_964504495.1 uncultured Rhodothermales bacterium | reverse complement strand
GGGGAGGTCGGGGTTCGTGCACCGCCAGAGGCGGCCGCCGTGGACGAAGTAGCGGCCGTCGGGGGTGGCGGGGAGGCCGTTGGGGCAGGCGGACACGGGGCGGCCGGGGCGGGCCCGGGGCGGTGCCCCCCGCCTACGCCCGCGCCGCGGCGAGGATGCCGCCGACCTCGGCCGCCCGGGGGAGCGCCTCGGCGGCGTCGCCCGTGGCGAGCACGTCGAGGTAGAACCGCGCGAAGGCGAGCCGCTCTTCCGACGTGGCGCCGGCGTCCTCGAACAGGTCGTCGAACCGGCTCATGGCGTCGTCGCCGACGGTGCCGTCGAGGTAGCCGGCGAGGAGGGAGACGAAGGGGTGGGCGGGGGCGGTAGCGGTCGTCATCGGCGGGGGAGGGGTGTGAGCGTTGCCGACGTCGCTCCCAAGCGCCGTGCCAACGGGGCGCTGGCCGCCCCGGCCGGGCGTTCCGTCCGCCAGCGGTCCGTCCGGCGGGGCGGAGTGGAACGTGGGCGTTACCATCCGGGCGCCCACCCCCCGACGCCCGTGGACCCCCTCGACCGCCTCCGCCGCCGGTTCCGTTACCACCGGTGGGCCACGGCCCGCCTCGTCGGGGCCGTCGGGGACGTGGAGCCGGCCCGCCGCCCGCTGGCGCACGCCCTCGTCGCCGACCGCGTGTGGCTCCTCCGCCTCCGCAGCGAGCCGACCGAGGGCGTGGCCCTCTGGCCCGACCTCGACGCCGACGGCCTCCGCGCCCTCGCCCGCCTCAACGCCGACGCCTGGGGCGAGTACCTCGGCGGGCTCGACGACGACGCGCTGGACGAGGCCGCCGGCTACCGGACCTCGCGGGGCGCGTCGCACGAGACGGCCGTCGGCGACGTTCTCGAGCACGTCCTCCTCCACGCGGCCCACCACCGGGGGCAGACCAACGTCGCCCTCCGCGCGGCCGACCGCGAGCCCCCTCACGTGGACTTTATCGCCTGGCTCCGCGCCGGCGAGCCCGACCCGTAGCCGATGCGCCCGCTCTTCCTCCTCGCCCCACTCCTCGCTGCCGGGTGCGTCCAGACGGAGCCCGTCGCCGCGAACGCCCCCGACGTGGCCGCGGCTGACACCACCGACCGGCCGCCGTCGATCGGGCCCGTCATGGTCGGTCCGATGATGGCGGACGAGGCGTACAGCGCGGCCTCCCTTGTCGAGGCCATGCACGCCCGCTACGCCGACGACTGGTACCGGACGCTCCGGTTCACGCAGACGACCTCCCGGAGGGCCCCCGACGGGACGGTCTCGGAGGAGACGTGGCGCGAGTGGGCCGCGCTCCCCGGCCGCCTCCGCATCGAGATGGGCGACCCCCTGGAGGGGCCCGACGCCCTCTTCGCCCGCGACAGCGCGTTCTACTACCGCGACGGGGCGCTCGTCGCGGCCCGGCCCGAGCGGAACCCGCTCCTGGTCTGGGGCTTCGACGTCTACACCCAAGCGCCGGCTGAGACGCTCCGCATCCTGGAGGACGAGGGGACCGACCTGGAAGCGTTCCGCCGCGACACGTGGGACGGCCGGGCGATGTACGTGGTCGGGCGGCCCGAGACGGGCGAGGTCTGGGTCGAGCAAGACCGGCTCCTGTTCGTCCGCCTCGTCGAGCCCGGGCCGGACGGCGCACTCCAGGACGTCCGGTTCCTGGACTACGAGCCCCTCGGCGACGCGTGGATCGCCCCGCGCGTCGAGGTCTGGACCGGCGGCGCCCTCGTGTTCTGGGAGGACTACGCCGATGTCGAGGCCGGCGTCCCGCTCGACCCGGTCCTGTTCGAGCCGCGCCGGTGGGCCGAGGGCGTCGAGGCGAGCAAGTAGCCGGCCGGCTGGCGGCGCGCCCCGCCAGCGGGGGGCCGGGAGCGGGGCGGGCGGTAGCTTCCGGCCCTCCCGGACCGCCCGCCATGTTTCCGCCCAAGACCTTCGCCGACCGCCGCGCGGCCCTCGCGCGCACCGTCGGCGACGGCCTCGTCGTCCTCCTGGGGAACGGCGAGGCGCCGATGAACTACCCGGCCAACGCCTACCCCTTCCGGCAGGACGGGGCGTTCCTCTACTACACCGGCCTCGACGCGCCCGGCCTCGCCCTCGCCCTCGACGCCGAGACCGGCCGGGCCACGCTCTACGGACCGGACCCGACGCTCGACGACGTGGTCTGGGAGGGCCCGCTCCCGTCGCTCGCGGACCGGGCCGCGCGGGCCGGCGTCGAGCAGACGGCCCCGCCCGACCGGCTAGCGGACGACGTGCGGCGGGCGCAGGGGGCGGGCCGCCAGGTCCACGTGCTCCCGCCGTACCGGGGGGCCGGGCGGCTCCGGCTGGCGGACGTGCTGGGCGTGGCGCCCGACGCCGTCGGGCCGTCCGAGGCGCTCCTCGACGCCGTGATCGCCCAGCGACTCGTCAAGAGCGACGCCGAGGTCGGCGAGATCGAGCGGTCGCTCGAGGTCGCCGCCGCGATGCACCGCCTCGCGATGCGGATGGCGCAGCCGGGCCGGACCGAGCGGGAGATCGCCGGGGCGATGGAGGGGCTCGCGCTCGGGCGCGGGTCGTACCCCAGCTTCCCCATCATCCTCACGCGGCGCGGCGAGGTCCTCCACGGCCACCCCTCCGACGCCGTGCTCGAAACCGGCGACCTCCTCCTCGCCGACGCCGGCGCCGTCGCGCCGGGCACGCGCTACGCCTCCGACGTCACGCGCGTGGCGCCCGTGGGCGGCGCGTTCTCCGACCGCCAGCGGGCCGTGGTCGAGGTCGTCCTCGACGCGCAGGCGGCCGGGATCGAGGCGTGCCGGCCGGGCGCCCTGTTCCGCGACGTCCACCGGCTCGCGTCCGTCCGGCTCGCGGAGGGGCTGACGAGCCTCGGGCTCATGACCGGCGACCCGGAGGAGGCCGTCGAGGCCGGCGCCCACGCCCTCTTCTTCCCGCACGGCCTGGGCCACCCCCTCGGCCTCGACACGCACGACCTGGAGGGGCTCGGCGAGGACCGCGTCGGCTACGGCGACGAGGTGCAGCGGAGCGACCAGTTCGGGACGCGGAGCCTCCGCTACGGCCGCCGCATCGACGCCGGGCACGTGATGACGGTCGAGCCCGGCGTCTACGTGATCGGCCCGCTCATCGAGCAGTGGCGGGCGGAGGGCCGGCACGCCGCGTTCGTCGACTACGACGAGGTCGACCGCTGGCGGGGGGCGGGCGGCGTCCGCATCGAGGACGACGTGCTGGTCACGGACGGGGCGCCGCGCGTGCTCGGCCCCGAGATCCCCAAGGCCCCGGCCGACGTCGAGGCCGCGGTCCGGGCCGGAGCGGAGGCCGCCTAGAGCCCCCTTCGGGTCGGTACGCGGTACCGGGTACGAGGTACGGTCCGAGGTCACGACGGGCTGCCACGTACCGTGTACCCCGTACCGCGTACCAACCTGCCATTCGCTCTAGGACGCTCCACGAACGCCCGCCCCGATGTCCGACGACCCGCTCACCCCGCTCCTGTACCGGCTCCAGGACCTCCGCCAGCGGGCCACCTACGGGGCCGTCGCGGCCGTCCTCGACCGGCCCGCGTGGTTCCTCATGAGGGGCCGCCCGCGCGACCCGCTCCACTCGTGGGTCGTCAACGCCCGGACGGGCCGGCCGACGGGGTACGCGCCGGACCAGGAGCACCCGGACCTGCTCGAGCGCGACCACGTCGTCCGCGACGCCGAGGCGCTCCGGGCCCTCCTCGACGCCCCGTAACGGCCCGTCCGCTCGGGCGGCCCGCCGGGGCGTGGGGGATCGCCGCAGAACCCGCCCGGCGCCGAACCGGCCGGCCCGGCCCCACGTGAGACGGCCCCCCTCTCCCATGCCCCTCCCGATGGACCCCACCACACTCAGCCGCCAGCTCCGCACGGCGCAGACCGACGACCTCTCGCGCCGCCGGTCCGTCGTCGCCCTCTCGAACGTCGGGGCCCTCGCCGGCGTCGTCGTCTCGCTCTACCAGACCGGCGTCGTCTCGCACCTCCCCGATCTCCCGGGCACGATCTGGAACGCCGATAAGGTGGACGCCTCGGACTACGCCTACGAGCGGTTCGAGACGCCGGACGCGCTCATGATGACCGTCAGCTACGGGGTCACGGCGTGGCTGGCGGGGGCCGGCGGGGCGGACCGGGCCGAGCGGCGCCCGTGGCTGCCGGTCGCGCTGGCGGCGAAGGTCCTGGCCGACGCCGCGTTTGCCCTGAGGCTGGGTCGGGAAGAGTGGAGGGAGAACAAGGCGCTCTGCTGGTACTGCCAGTCGGCCACGCTCGCGTCGCTGGCGTCGGTCCCGCTCGTGGTCCCCGAGGCCGTTCGCGGGTTGAAGCGGCTGCTCGGGCGCTAGCGTGGACACCCCGAACGTCAGCCGGGCCACGCTCCGGCACGCCGTCGTCGGGGGCGCGGTCGTCACCGTCGTCATGGGCCTGGCCTCGCTCACGGTCGGGCTCACGAGCGTCGGGGGGGGCGAGGCCCGGCGGCTCCTCGAGGCCACGCTCCCCGTCGCGCAGACCCTGTTCTCGACGGCCATGATCGCCTCGTCGACCACGCTCGCCCTCATGCTCACGATGCTGGGGATGACGTCGGAACAGGAGGTCGAGGAGGAGTTCTACGCCCAGATCCGGCAGGCGGCCACGATCGCCGTCGGGGTGTTCTCCACCGCCACCGTCGTCCTCCTCGTCCTGTCCGTCCCGTTCCGCGAGGGCGACGGCGCGGGCGGCACGCTCTACACCGCCCTCTACTACGCGATCACGGTGCTCGGGGCCCTCGTCGGCGGGGCCCTCGTGGCCGTCATGATCACGCTCTACAGCGCCATCCGGAACCTCATCGCCGTCGTCGACGACGAGGCCGACGCTGACATCGTCCAGAGCGACTCGGACGGCTGACCCGCCGGGCACGCCGCCAGCCGGGCGGGGCCGCCGCGGCCCTACCGCCGGGCCTCGCCGAGCCGCCGGGCGAACGAGACCCCGAACCCGAGCCCGATCAGCCCGGTCCCGATCCACAACAGCGAGATAAAGGGCTTCTCGTAGGCCTGGACCACGACCCACTCCTCCTCGGCCACCTCGGCGCCCTCGACGAGCAGGCGGATCGCCCCCTCGTCCACGACCATCCCAGCGAACGCGACGCCCAGGCCCCAGTCGACTGCCCGGTTCTGGACGAACTGCTGCTGGCGGTCGGTCGTGATGACGTAGACCGGGCGGAGGAGCTGGCTCTCACCCGTCGCCTCGTTCGTGACCTCGAGCCGGGCGGCGACGGCGAGGTCGACGGCCGCGGGGTCGAGGCCGACGGCGTCGAGGTCGACCTCGAGGTCGTAGTCCTGGAACGTGAGCGTGTAGGCGTGGTCGCGCGCGGCCGTCGCCAGCCGGACGGTCTCGCCGCGCACCAGCTCGAGCTCGGACCGGCCGCCGTCGGCCTCTTCGTTCATGGCCGAGGGGAACACGGCTACGTAGAGGTCGCGCGTCAGCCCCTCGCGGACGTCGGGGTGCTGGATCCACTGGTCCCGGCCGTCCTTGTAGACCACGTTCCGCGTCTGGAACGCGCGCCCCTCGCGGTCGACGACGTCCATGACGTAGACCGGCCGGCCGTTCCCGTCCGTCTCCTGGCCCGTGTACGTCCACGTGTAGCCGTCGGCCCGGACGGTCTCGCCGAGCGGGACGACGACGTTGTCGCGGTTCCCCTGCACGTCGGTCCCGGTCCCGTCCGAGAGCGGGTCGTTAAAGACCGACGAGGCGAAGATGCCGAGCAGGAGCACGCCGAACCCGACGTGCGTGAGGCTCCCCCCGACCATCTTCTTGTTCCCCCGGCCCACCCGCCACATCACGGCCAGGTTGCCCCAGAGCATGAAGAACGACGAGAACAGGAGGAGGAGGAGGAGCAGGCTCGTCCCGTGCGTCTCGAGAAAGCCGGCGACGGCGAGCGGGAGCACCCCGGCCTCGGCCGAGGCCAGCTCCGGGCCGCCCCCGCCGGGCTGGACCGTCAGCGGGACGAACGGGGTGGCGAGGACGACGGCCGCCGTCGAGGCCACGGTCAGGCCGATCGGGCGGAGGAGGACGCGGTTGGCGTCGGCGACGGTCATCTTCCGCCACCAGAAGAGCTGGGCCATCCCGCCCAGAAACGCGATCCCGACGGCGAGCGGGAGCGTCCACGTGTTGTAGAAGGCGACGGGGACGGCGCTCGGGTTGTCGCGGAAGAGCTGCCCGAAGATGGGCGCGCTCGTGCCCAGGATGATCACGCCGCCGGTCACGGCGAGCAGGAGGGCGCCCGTGAAGACGAGCGACTCGCGGCTGAGAGCCGCTGGCGGCGCGTGGGGCGCCGGGAGGTCCCGCCAGCGCCATACGAGGAGGCCGAACCCGAGCGCCCCGATCGTCGAGATCCAGATGAGGAGCTGGTTGTAGAGCCCGAGGTCCACGAAGCTGTGGACCGACACGTCGCCCAGGATGCCCGACCGGGTCAGGAACGTGCTGTAGATGCAGAGCTGGAACGCGAGGACGCTCAGCCAGAGGGCCGCCTTGTGCCCGGCCGCCGTCTTTTTCTGCACCACCATCGCGTGGAGGCCGGCGACGGCGAACAGCCACGGCACGAGCGACGAGTTCTCGACGGGGTCCCACGCCCACCAGCCCCCGAAGCTCAGCGTCTCGTACGCCCACCAGCCGCCCATCATGATCGCCACGCCGAGCACGCCGCTCCCGGCCAGCGACCACGGGAGCGCGGGCCGGACCCACTGCGTGTACCGCCGCCGCCACAGCCCCGCGACGGCGAACGCGAACGGGACCATGAGGAGCGTGAACCCGACGAAGATCATCGGCGGGTGGATCGTCATCCAGGGGTTCTGGAGCAGGTCGTTCAGGCCCTGCCCGTCGGCCGGGACGAACCCGGGCACCTGGAGCATCGGGGCGTCGGGGAAGCGGTCGGCGAGCGGCTCGAACAGGTCGGCCCCGATCGGCACCGGGCCGAGGTGGAGCCCGACGATCATCGACAGGAGGAACGCCTGGCACAGCGCGACGACGGCGAGGGCGGGCCCGGCAAACAGGCGCCGGCTCTCCTGCGTGGCCGGGCCCCCGTCGGTCCGCATCGACCACCGGATGAGGAGGCCGCCCACGACGGCCGTCATGAGGGCCCAGAGCAGGAGCGAGCCCTCCTGGCCGGCCCAGAACGCCGACATCGTGTAGTACCACGGCATGGCCGTGGACGTCTGCTGGTAGATGTAGGCGTACTCGAAGTGCCGCCCGAAGAGGGCCACCCACAGCACGACGCTGGCGACGGCCGCGCCGGCGCTGGCGGCCGCCCAGCTCCACCGCCCGAGCCGCATCCAGTCGGCGTCGGCGGCCCGGCCGCGCGAGCCGAGCGCGAAGCTGACGAGCGCCGCCAGCGAGGCGACGAACGCCACAATCAGCGAGAGGTGGCCGACCGTTCCGATCATGTCCAGACGGGGTTTCAGCGCGGGATGAAACCTACGGCGGAGGCCCGTCCGGTCGTGTGCGCCGGGCGTGGATTCGCGGTGCGCCGGTGCCGATCTCGCACGGCTGTCCGGCCGCTGGCGGCGGCGTCCGCCGGCACTCAGGTGCGGAGGGCGAGGTTAAGCGGCCGGACCATGACCTCGGACGCGCTTACGGAGGTGCATGAGGATCAAGAGCGGGACGCTGAACGCGAGGCTCCCGACGAGCGAGAGCACGACGAACGTGACGGGGCCGGGCCGCCGGAACCCGAGGAGCCAAACGACCCACGCCCCGAACGCCGTCAGCACCAGCGCTTCCACGACGAACGCGAGGGCAATGGGGTTCGTCAAGGCCGGGGCGACGTGCTCCGGGCGCAGTACGGCGCCGTAGAGAAACGCTGTGTTGATCCCGAGGAGCCCCGCCAGCGCGAGGGTCCAGAGGAGCGGCGTATGGGGACGGAAGCGTTCGAGGGAGACCACAGCGGCGGGGGGAAGAGACGTTGCCCACGCTATCCCCCACCCCCCTGCTTCCGCCTTGACCTACGTCAAGAACGACCGGCCCGGACCCGGCTCAGCGTCTCCGGCGACATCCCGAGGTACGACGCGACGTGGCGGAGCTGGACGAAGCCCAGAAGGTGCGGGGACTCCCGAACGAGCCGTCCGTACCGCTCCTCGGCTGAGAGCGAGAGCATCTCCCGCTCCCGCTTCGCCCGGCCCGCGAGCGCCGTTGCGAGGAGCCGCCACGCCCACCGCTCCAGCTCGCGGTGCCGCGCCATGAGCGCCGAGAGCGCCGCGTGGTCGGCCGCGAGGACGAGCCCGTCGGTGAGCGCTTCGAGCGTGTAAGCCGACGGCTCCCGGAGGAAGAACGAGTCGGGGACGCCGGAGTAGCCGGGCGGATACGTGAACGCGACCGTCACCTCGTCGCCGTCGGGCGCGAGGAAGTACCCGCGATGGACGCCCTCGACGACGAGGGCAAACCTGCCCTCGACCTCGCCTTCCTGCGTGAGCACGTCGCCCCTGCGTACCGTCTGGAGCCGCCACGGCTGGCGGACCTCGGCCCACACAGCGTCCGGTAGCGGGACGAACCGCTCGAACGACCGGCGGACGAGGCCGAGAACGTCGTCAGGTGGAACCAAGGCTGAGGAGGCTCCGACTGTTCCGCTCGCTACCGTCGGTCTCTAGCAGGCGGTTAGAGGGCCGCCCGGTGGCGCCGCCAGCCGGGGCGGGCTAGGTGGCGATCTCCGTGTCGCCGTCGTCGGCGCGGACGTCGTCGTCGTCGTCGGCGCGGCCCTGGGGCGTCGGGTCGTCCTTCTGGTCGACGTCGGTGACGGGCTCGCTCGCGGTGGCGTCCTGGGGGCGTTTGGGGTCGGGCATGGGACTCGGGGGAGGGGAGGGCGTTGAAGGCAGCGCCGCGACCGCTGTTCCATCCGTGCCCGCCCGCCTCGTCTCGATCTACACGGCCCCGGCCGCCGGCGCGCCGGTCGTCCGCCAGTCGGAGGCGCGGGCCGTCGCGGGGCGCGGGCTGGAGGGCGACCGCTATTGGAACTCAACAGGCTCGTTCAGCCGCTGGCCGGGGAAGGGCCGTGACATCACCCTCATCGCTGCCGAGGCACTGGCGGAGGCCGAGGCGGCCTTCGGCGTATCGCTCTCGGACGGCGAGCACCGCCGGAACCTCGTCGTCGAGGGCGTCCCGCTCGACGACCTCCGCGGCGTCCCGTTCCAGATCGGGCGCGCGCGGTTCGAGGGCGTCCGCCTGTGCGCGCCGTGCACGTACCTCGTGCGCGTGACCGGCCAGCCCGGCGCCTTCCGCGCGCTCGTCGGGCGGGGCGGGCTCCGGGCCGCCGTCGTCGCCGGCGGCGCCCTCCGCCCGGGCGATGCCGTGACGTGGGACCCGGCGGACGTCGCCCGGCGGCCCCGGCTCCCGGGGTAAACTCCCACGCCCGCCCGTCGCCATGCCCGGAATCCCCGACGCCACCATTAGCGAGGTCCGCGCCGCGTCTGACCTCGTGGACGTGGTGAGCGACCGGGTCCGCCTGAAGAAGCAGGGGCAGCGCTTCGTCGGGCTCTGCCCGTTCCACAACGAGAAGAGCCCGTCGTTCTCGGTCGACGCAGGTCAAAACCTGTACTATTGTTTTGGCTGCCGCCGGGGCGGGGACGTGTTCAAGTTTGTGGAGGAGATCGAGGGCGTCGGCTTCCTCGACGCCGTCCGCCTGCTGGCGGACCGGGCGGGCATCGAGATCCGCGAGGCCGGGGCCGACCCCGAGTCCGACCGGAAGGGGGCGCTCCTGGCCGCGCTCCGGTTCGCCGCCGCGTTCTACTTCCGCCAGCTCGCGACGGACGCAGGCGCCCGCGGCCTCGCCTACCTCCAGGAGCGGGGGTTCACGAAGGAGGCCGTCAAGGCGTTCGGGATCGGTGTGGCGCCCCCCGGGTGGGACGCGCTCACCCTGTCGGCGACCGAGGCTGGCTTCAAACCGGACGTGCTGGAGGCGGTCGGGCTGGCGAAGGCCCGCGCGGGCGGCGGCGGGCACTACGACGTGTTCCGCGACCGGCTCATGTTCCCCATCCTCTCGCCGATTGGGAAGGTGCTCGGGTTCGGCGGGCGGATCCTCCCCGACACGCCGACGGCGAGCGACGACTACACGCCGGCCAAGTACATCAACACGCCCGAGACCGAAGTCTACCACAAGGGCCGCGTTCTGTACGGAATGAAGCAAGCCAAGCGCGCGATCCGTACCGAGCGCGAGGCCATCGTGGTCGAGGGCTACGCCGACGTCGTCTCGCTGTGGCAAGCCGGCGTCCAGAACGTCGTGGCCGCGAGCGGGACGGCGCTGACCGAGAGCCAAATGGAATCCCTCAAAAGAATGGGTGTCAACCAACTGGCGCTCGTCATGGACACAGACGTAGCGGGCAAGAACTCCGCGATCAAAGCAATCGATATCGCCTTGTCAGTCGGGGTCTCGCCCTACGTCCTGCTTATGGACACAGGACAAGACCCTGACGTGTTCATCCAGAAGGTGGGTCTGGCAGGTTGGAAGAAGCACCTAGCTGAGGGGAAGCTGAACTTCGTCGAGTATTTAGTCTTGGTACAAAAGCGAAACCTGATGTACGACTCACCGGAGAGCACGAGTGAGGCGGTGTCGTACTTGGTTAAGCGGGTGTCGTTGATCCGGGACGAAGTAGCCGCGGAGAGCTACTACCGATTCCTGACAGCGGAACTGTCGGACCTCGGAGTGGACGAGGTCGTCGTCCGTAACCTGATTGGCAAGGAATACAACCGTCGTTTCTCCGCCCGCCCCACAACTCGGCGCTCATCACGACTGCGCCCCGAGCCGCCAGTCGAGGAGGAGGCCCCACCGGCGCCGGCCGTCGTCGTGGTCCGCCCGGAGGAGGCCGCGCTCGTCCGCCTCATGCTCCAGCACGGGGCCCCGATGGTCGAGCACGTCCTGACCCGGATGGGCGTCGAGGAGTTCACGCCCGGCCCGGCCCGCGAGGTCGTCGAGGCGCTGATTGAGCAGTTCCAGTCTAGCGCCATCGATGCTGCCCCGTTCGTCCGGGGCGACCACGGCGAGGGGGCGCGTGGGCTCGTGGCTGAAGCCCTTGCCGAGCGCCACTCGCTGAGCGACAACTGGGAGCACAAGGTGGGCGTGACCGTCCCCGAGCGTGACGGCGAGCCGTTCGCGGCAGCCACGAGTGCCATGCGGCTCCTCAAGCTCGACCGCGTGCAGGAGGCGATCGCTGACGCCATGCGCCGCGTCGAGGCCCACGAGCGGGCCGGCGAGAGCGTGGCCGAGGTGCAGGCCGAGGTCAACGGCCTCAACGACCTCCGCCGCAAGATCGAGCGGGGCGAGTTCATGGAGTGGGAAGGGTAGCGGACGGCGCGTCGGCGGACGGTGCGCCAGGGGGCGGTGCGTGCCGGGAATCGTTCCCCTCCTGGACAGGAGGGGGTAGGGGTGGTCGACCGGGTCGGCTCGATGTGCGCGCTGAGCGACGTGCGTCCCCAGCTGGCGGACACCGGGGCCTGCCAGATCCGGAGGGCGGGGGGAGCGAAGCCGGCCGCCCGGCGTACACCCCGGCCTCTCCCCCCAAGCCGATGCCCCGGAAGAAAGCCGACGCGACCGCCCCGCCCCCCGAGGCCCCCCCCGAGGGCGACGGCGCCGCCACCGGCGCCCCCGTCGCCACGGCCGACGCCAGGCCGGGCGGCGGAGCCGCCAGCCGGGCGGGGGAGGGCGCGGACGACCTCCCCCTCGACCAGACGCTGCCGGTCGCCGTCGAGCCGCACGAGGTCCCCGAGGACCCGCCGCTCGACCACCCGGCCGTGTTCTTCAACCGCGAGCTGAGCTGGATCGACTTCAACTGGCGCGTGCTCTACCAGGCCATGGACCCGCGCGTCCCGCTCCTCGAGCGGGTCCGGTTCGTCGCCATCACGGCCAACAACCTCGACGAGTTCTACCGGAAGCGGATCGGCGGGCTCAAGCGCCAGCTCGGGGCCGGCGTCCGGGCCCTCTCGCCCGACGGGCGGACGCCGCGCGAGCAGCTCGACCTCGTCGTCGAGGCCGCCCTCGACATGCAGCGCCGGACGTGCGGGCTCTGGGAGGGCGAGATCCGGCCGGCGCTCGAGGACGCCGGCGTCGCCGTCCGCTCCTACGACACGCTCTCGGACGAGCAGCAGGAGGCCCTCGACGCCCACTTCCGCGAGCACGTCTTCCCCATCCTCACCCCGCTCGCCGTCGACTCGGGCCACCCGTTCCCGTTCATCTCGAACCTCTCGCTCTCGCTCGCCTTCACGCTCCGCCACCCCGGCCGCGGGACCGAGCACTTCGCCCGGCTCAAGGTGCCCGCCCGGCGCGGCCGCTGGGTGCCGGTCCCCGACACGCAGAGCGACTTCGTGGCCCTCGAGGACCTCATCCGTCACAACGCGGCCGACCTGTTCCGGGGGATGGAGGTCGAGGGCGTCCACGCCTTCCGCGTGACCCGGAACGCGAGCGTCGACCGGAGCGAGGAGGAGGCCGACGACCTGCTGTCGATGATCTCCGAGGAGCTCCGCGAGCGGAAGTTCTCCGAGGTCGTCCGCGTCGAGGTCGAGGCCGCGATGCCGCCGCGCGTCCGCTCGCTCATCCGGCGCGAGCTGGGGCTGGAGGAGGCGCAGGACCTCGTGGAGGTGAACGGACTGCTGGATCTGGCCGGCCTGTTCTCGTTGGCCGACATCGACTTACCGCACTTGAAAGACTTGCCGTGGGAGCCCGTCGTCCCCATCCGCCTGCGGCACATGGTCCTCGAAGAGGAGGACGACATCTTCGCCGCGATCCGCCAGGGCGACCTCCTCGTCCACCACCCGTACGAGAGCTTCGCGGCCTCGACCCAGCGGTTTATCGAGGAGGCCGCCGAGGACCCGGCCGTCCTCGCCATCAAGCTCACGGTCTACCGGACGAGCCAGGACAGCCCCATCGTCCGCTCGCTGATCCGGGCGGCCGAGCAGGGCAAGCAGGTGGCCGCGCTCGTCGAGCTGAAGGCCCGGTTCGACGAGGAGAACAACATCGAGTGGGCCCAGCGGCTGGAGCGGGCCGGGGCGCACGTGGCCTACGGGCTCGTCGGGCTCAAGACGCACGCCAAGACCACGCTCGTCGTCCGTGAGGAGGAGGGGAGCCTCCGGACGTACTGCCACCTCGGGACCGGGAACTACAACCCGTCCACGGCCCGGTTCTACACCGACTTCGGGCTGTTCACGTGCCGGGAGGACATCGGCGAGGACCTCGTCGGGCTCTTCCACTTTCTCACCGGCTACGCCCCGGAGCAGGAGTACCAGACGCTCGTCGTGGCCCCGCGCGACCTCCGGGCCCGGTTCGTGGCCCTCATCCGCCGCGAGGTGGAGCACCAGCGGGCCGGCCGGCCGGGGCGGGTCATCGCCAAGATGAACGCGCTCGACGACGTCGGGATCATCCAGGAGCTGTACCGGGCCAGCCAGGCGGGCGTTCAGATCGACCTCATCGTCCGTGGGCACACGCGGATGCGGCCGGGCGTGCCGGGGCTCTCCGAGAACGTCCGGATCGTGTCGATCGTCGGGCGGTTCCTCGAGCACAGCCGGATCTACTACTTCCACAACGACGGCGACCCCGACGTCCTCATCGGCTCGGCCGACTGGATGCGGCGCAACCTCGACGACCGGGTCGAGGTCGTCGTCCCGATCGACGACGAGCAGGCCCGGGGCCGCCTCAAGCGGACGCTCGGGTTCTGCCTCGACGACAACCGCCAGTCGTGGGACCTCGCGCCCGACGGCCGGTACACGCTCCGCCACCCCGCCGACGGCGAGCCGGTCCAGGCCTTCCACGAGACGCTCATGCAGCGGGCCCGCCGCCGCACCGAAGAAGACGACGCGGCGTGGACGTTCTAGCACCGCCCGTGGGACGCGGGGCGTGGGGCTGGCGGCCGGCTTGCGGGGCGGGGCTCCTGCTCCTCGTGCTCGCCGCGTGCGCGTCGGACCCGCCCGCGCCGGGCCCGGAGCAGCTCGCCGTCTTTGCCGAGCCGGTCGACATCGAGTTGGTCGTCCCGGCCGTCCGCAACGCGCTCCGGTTCTCGGTCGAGCGCGTCGAGGCGCCGGCCGGGGCGACGGTCCGGCTCGTCATGGACAACACGGCGTCGACGGCGCCGGCGATGGTCCACAACGTCGTCGTGGTCCGTACCGAGGCCGACGTCGAGCGCGTGGGGCGGGCGGCGGCAGGCGTGCGCGAGGGCGTCCCGCTCGACGAGGCCGTCGTCACGCTCACGCCGCTGGCGGCGCCGGGCGAGCGGACGGCCGTGGTGTTCACGATGCCGCCGCCGGGCGAGTACCCGTTCGTCTGCACCTACCCCGGGCACTACACGTTCATGCAGGGCGTGCTCGTCTCGACGCCGCCCGAGTAGCGCCGCGCCGGCGGCCGTCGCCAGCGGGCTAGCGGTCGAGCTCGCCCCCGAACTCCTGCCACAGCGTGAGCCCGGCGGCCGCGATGAGAACGTAGACAAGGGTGAGGCCGACGGCCACGCCGAGCGCCGGGCCGAGGCCGGGCCATCCGCCCCGGACCCACTCCTCGATCAAGAGCGGCGCCACGACCAGCAGCACGAACGGACCGACGCGGACGAGGTTGCGGACGAACGCGGCGAGCGCGCCGCTGGCGACGGCCGCTAGCGGCTCTAGCTCAGTCCTGGATCGGGCGCGGCGGGCGCGGGGCGACCGGCTCCATGTCCGGCGCGCGGCGCGGGGCGTCGGCGACCGGCTCGCCGTCGCGGGCGCGCGGGTCGACGGAGAGGAGCGTCTCCGCCGAGGCGACGAGGTCGCGGAACGTCCGCGTCTGCCACACCGACTTGTGGATCCGGGCGATCTTGGCCTGCGTCTGGCGGTACCGCGAGTCCGGGTTCTGGGCCGCGAGCGCCTGGAGCTGGTCGTGGATGCGGAAGAGCCGGCGCTGGTTCTCGCGCGTGAACCCGAACTGACCGGTGTCGCGGACGAGCCGGTCGTAGGCCCGGTCCACGCCCGTCCGCTCGCCCTCCCCGAGGAGGAACGTGGTCTCGTCGAACGGCTCGACCTCGCCCAGCACGTCGAGCCCGACGCGCCGGAGCACGGACGCGGACCCGGCGGGGAGGAAGAAGCGGACCGGGTCGCCGCCGGAGGTCGCCACGAGGCGGACGTCGCCGCCGCGCGGGACGCCCTCGCCGTCGGCGCGCGGGAGGTCCATGTGCGGGTTGAGGTCGCGGAACCGGGCGTAGACCGTCTCGCCCTCGATCGGGCCCCAGTCGAGCCGGCGCTCGTGGGGTGCGAGCGCCGCCAGCAGGTCGGAGAGCCAGACCGCGGCGCCCGGCCGGACCTGGACGCGCTCGGCCTGGACCGTCTCGGACGGGTCGATCAGCTGGTCCTCCGTCGCCCGGAGCGACCCGTACGCCTTGAGCACGTACGCCCGCGAGTGCGGCCCGAACGACGAGACCGCGTCGACGGCCTCGAACCCGTCCGTCACGCCCCACATGTAGGCGTCCGAGACGTGCTGGCCGCCGGCCCGGACGCGGCCGGGGTTGGCGCGGAGGTACTCGCGGTAGAGCTTGAAGATGTTGCCAGGGCCCGTGTGGTAGGCCGAGATCCCCGGGAGGTCGTGCCCGACGGCGTTCGAGTACGCCCGGACGAGCATGAGCGACGGCTCCATCGCGAGCAGCGGGTGGTGCTCCTCCTGGACCTCGACGGTCCGCCCGCCCCTCGTGCGGAGGTCGTAGGTCTCGACGTCGAACATCCGCAGGATGTCCGGCATCATCTGGTAGCGGCTCCGGGCCCCGGCCGAGGACACGAGCCGGTCCTGGTTGAACGTCTCGACCGTCCCGATCTCGGTCGCCAGGAGGCTCAGGCCGAGCCGGCGGGCGAGGTTCACCTCGTAGGTGATGTAGCGGGCGTCGCGCTCGCGGGCCTCGAGCGTCTGGTTCGCGTAGCCCCACCGGATGACGATGTGCTCGCGGGGGACGCCGTACGCCTGCCACTTCCGGCGGAGCTCGGTCGTCGCCGCGCGGCGCTTCCGGTTGACCTCGTCCCAGGACGCCTGCCCGGTCCCGTTGTACCGGTCGCGCTCGCCGCGGAGCTGGAGGGTCTCGAGCGTCTTCCCCGTCCGGTCGTCGAGGACGCGGATCGTGAAGTTGTCGTCGACGCCGTAGGCCTTCCGGTACATCTCGAGCCGCCAGCGGAAGTCGGCGAGGTGGTTCTCCGAGACGTCGGCGTCGGCGGGGAGCCCGGCGAAGGCGCCGGCGAAGTACCGGCCGTAGAGCCGGTCGGGGTGGATGTCGAGCCCGCGGAACGTGTACGGGTCGCCCGGGTCGAGCGGGACGACCCCGCCGTCGGCGGCCTCGGGCGCCGGCGCCTCGGCCGGCCCCATCTCGCCGCCGGTCACGGCGAACGCCGCGACCGCCACGCCCGCGAACGCTGCCAGCAGGGCGAGCGGGACCCGGACGGTCTGCCGGAACGACCGCCGCCCCTCCGCGCCGGCCGCCGACTGGTCGTCTTCGGCGTCGAGCGGGCCGCCGGCCGCGTCGCGCGGGGCGTCGTCGTCGGGGAGCGGCTGGAACGGGTCGGGCGGGAGCGGGCGGGGCATTCGGGAGGCGGAGCGGAGGGACGGAGAACGGAACGTGTGCGTGACGTGAGGATTGCAAAAACCAGGCCGGCGCACGGCAGTTCCTAAC
Source organism: uncultured Rhodothermales bacterium (assembly GCA_964504495.1). Classification (GTDB taxonomy): domain Bacteria; phylum Bacteroidota; class Rhodothermia; order Rhodothermales; family Rubricoccaceae; genus Rubrivirga. The sequence goes on along the minus strand of CAZDFV010000031.1, from coordinate 3,449 downwards.
CCGCCGCTTCTCGCGCCCGGCTGACCAGGTCCGTGAACACGCTGTCCAGCGGCGGGCTCATGGCCTCGGGGTGGAACTGGACGCCGACGAACGCCCCGTCCGGCGTCTCGAGCGCCTCGACGACCCCGTCGGGCGCGCGCGCCGCGACGACGAGCCCGGCGCCCGGCTCGGCCACGGCCTGGACGTGCCGCGTGTTCACGGCGAGGCGGTCGGCCCCGACGATCCGGCGGAGGTGCGTCTCGGGCAGGACCTCGACCTCGTGCTCGGTCGCCCCTCGCGTGGGGCTGTGGACAGCGGCGCCGTCGTGCTGGCGCTCGACGTCGGCCCAGATCGTGCCGCCGCGGAGGGCGCTCGCGAGCTGCATCCCATAACACACGCCGAGCGCCGGGCGCCGGGCGTCGAGGAAGGCCCGGAGCAGGCGCCCGTCGGACGCCACGCGGTCGGGGTCTGTCTCGTCGATGTCGTCGGGGAGGGCGCCGACGAGCCCGTCCGTGACGGCCGGCCCGCCGGTCACGACGAGCCCGTCGAGGAGCGCAGCGAAGGCGTCGGCGGCCTCGTCGGTCTCAAGCATGGGGACGACGAGCGGGAGCCCGCCGGCCCGCTCGACGGCCCGGACGTAGGCGAGGTCGAGGCGTTGCTCTCGAGTGCCCCGGTCCGTCCGGTTCAGCGATGTCGTAATTCCAATGCGGGGGCGCATTCCAGTGTGCGGGGGGCGGTGCGTTGGGGGGCGGTGCGTCGGGGCCTCTGGCTGTCCCCCCCGCACGCTGGCGGTGCGCGCCCGCTGGCCGGGCGGGTGTGGGAGCCGGACGGGTGTGGGGAGGGGAGGCCCGGGCGCCGGCGGTCTAGCGACGGGCCGCCCACGCCGCACCGTCTACCGGAGGCCGGCGAGCGTGATCCGGGCGGGGTCGGGCGAGGGGTCCGGCGGGAGGCCGAGGAGGAGGGCCCCGTCGGTCTGGAACGATGAGACCGCGTCGGGGAAGGCGCCGTCGTCGAGGGCGAGGGCGAGGGCCCCCTTGATCGTCCGCTCGGCCCCCCGGTCCGCCGTCGACGTGCCGTGGACGAGCCGGACCGACGACCGGCCGCGGCGGGCGGCCTCCTCGACGGCCGCCTCCGCCAGCCGGACGGCCTCGTGCACGCGCGCGCCGTGGAGGTCGAGCGTGACGGCCCGGCCGTCGTCGTCGAGGCGGGGCATCTCGGTGCGTCGGTGGGCGGCGGACGGCGCGTCGGGGTCTCGGGCAAGGCCGCGCGCTGGCGGCAGCCACAGGCCGGGCTCGTCGCCCGGACGCGGGCAGTCTACCAACTCCCGGCCCGCCGGCGCACCGCCCGCCGGCGCGCCAGGGAAGAACCGTTCGGGCCGTCGCGGATTGAAGCCGCCCTCCCCCCGCAGCCCCTCATGGCTCTCTCTTGGTCCTCCGTCAAACCACTCCTCGTCCAAACGGGCAAAGAGGTCATGGACGACGACGTCCCGACGCTGAGCGCGGCGATCGCCTACTACACGGTCTTCTCGCTCCCCCCGCTCCTCGTCGTGGTCGTGGCCGTCGCCGGGGCCATCTTTGGGGCGCAGGCCGTCGAGCAGGCCATCGTCGGGCAGGTGGAGAGCGCCATCGGGCCGGGCGCCGCCGACGAGGTCGGGACCATGATCGAGCAGCGGCAGGGGAGCCTCGCGGGCGGGCTGGGCGCCCAGCTCGCCGGGATCGCGGCCCTCCTGTTCGGGGCGACGGGCGCGTTCGCCCAGCTCCAGAAGGCGCTGAACCGGGCGTGGGAGGTCGAGGAGACGTCCGGCGGAGGCGTCGTCGGCGTCGTCCTCAAGCGGATGCTCTCGTTCGGGATGATCCTGGCGATCGCGTTCCTCCTCCTGGTCTCGCTCGCGGTCAGCGCCGCGATCTCGGCCGTCGGGAGCGCCGCGGCCGAGGCCGTCGGGGGGATGCCGCCTGTGCTCATGCAGGCCCTGAACCTCGCCGTGTCGGTCGGGGTCATTACCCTTCTGTTCGCCCTCATGTTCAAGGTGCTCCCCGACGCCGAGGTCGCCTGGCGCGACGTGTGGGTCGGGGCGCTCGTGACGGCCCTCCTGTTCACCGTCGGCAAGACCCTCATCGGGCTCTACCTCGGCACGGCCAACCCGGGCTCGGCGTTCGGGGCGGCCGGGTCGCTCGCGCTCATCCTCGTCTGGGTCTACTACTCGTCGCTCATCGTCCTCGTCGGCGCCGAGTTCACGCAGGTCTGGGCCCGCCGCTTCGGGTCGGGGATCGACCGCGGCGGCGACGACGTCCACCCGTACGCGCAGGAGCGCGACCCGGCGCCGTACTAGCCGAGCGGAGCGCGTGGGCGTTTCCGGCGGACGGGCGGGGCCGCTGGACCGGCGAGGGCGTAGGGCGGGGGGCGCCTACGCCCCCACACTCCCCCCGCCCTACTCCTCCACCGGGTAGCCGGCCGCGGTCCACGCCCGGAACCCGCCGTCCATCGACTCGACGCGGGCGTAGCCCATCTGGCGGAGCGCGTCGGCCGCGAGCGCCGACCGGTAGCCGCCCCCGCAGTAGAGGACGAGCGGGGCGCCGAGGTCCGGGAACGCCGCCTCGGCGTCCCGTTCGATGACCCCCTTGCCGACGTGGACGGCGCCCGGGAGGCGGCCCCGCGCCCACTCGCTCTCCTCACGGACGTCGACGAGGACGAGCCCCTCGTCCGCCGCCAGACGGTCGCGGACGGCCTCCGGCGTCGTCTCCGTGATCCGCCCGCGCGCGGCGTCGACGAGGGCGACGAACCGGGCCGAGTGCCGCCCCGCCACTAGCCCTCCAGCGGGGCCGGGGCGATCGGCCGGCGGACGTCCTCGGCCGACTGTGCGCGGAACGCGACGTCGTGGAGGCGCGCCATGTCGTCGCGGTCGAGCCCCAGGACCTCCCGGGCCTCGTGGAGGCCGACGTGCTCGGCCGGCTCGATCAGCCCGTCGGCGAGGACCACGTCGATCAGGTTGAGCATGAGGGCCCGGCGCAGCTCGAGGTCCGCGTCCTGGAACCGGAGGAGCCCGCGCTCGAGCGGGGGCGGCTGGATCGCGAGCCGGAACACGCGCTTCCGGGCCTCGCTCGAGAGGTCGGCCAGGTCGAGCGACTCGAAGATCCGGTCGTCCTCGGTCTCGTCCATGTCGCGGTCGGCGGCGGACATGGAGAAGAGGGCGCCGTAGAAGGCGAGGCGGTCGTCTTCGGACAGGGCGCTGAGGTCGAGGGGGGCGGTCTGGGACATGGGCGTCGGTCGGAGAGGGGCCCGAAGCTACGGCGGCCCCGCCCCCGACGGCCGCCCCTACGCCGCCCGCGCCGGGGCATGGGCCGGGGCCGGGGCGTCGAGCGCGGCGTGGCGCCCGAAGAGGTCGGACAGGTCGCGGCGGAGCATCTCGGCCTCGGGGCCAGCGGGGCCGGCCGCCAGCCGGGCCCCGACGGAGGCCGTGAACCGCGCCCAGT
>CAZDFV010000030.1:0-23220 GCA_964504495.1 uncultured Rhodothermales bacterium | reverse complement strand
CGGGGCGTTCCCCGGGGCCGCCGTCGCCGTCTGCCGCGACGGCGTGCTCGTCCGGCTCGGGGGGTACGGCGCGCTCACGCCCGGCGGCGCCCCGGCGACGGCGACGACGGCCTACGACCTCGCCTCGCTCACCAAAGTCGTCGGGACGACGGCGGCCGTCATGCGGCTCGTCGAGGCCGGCGAGGTCGACCTCGACGCCCCCGTCCGCGAGTACCTCCCCGGCTACCGGCCCGTGGGGGGCACGCCGACCGTCCGCCAGCTCCTCAGCCACTCGGCCGGGCACCGCCCGTTCTACCCGTTCTACGCCCGCGGCGTCCTCGACCGCGAGGCCGTCCTCGACTTCGTCTACCGCGACACGCTCTCGTACCGGCCCGGCGCCCGGTCGCGGTACAGCGACTTCGACATGATCGTGCTCGGCGAGGTCGTCGCGGCCGTGACCGACCGGCCGCTCGACGAGGCGCTGTCTCGCCTCGTGTTCGGGCCGCTGGGGATGGAGCGGACGGGCTTCCGCGCGCCCGGGACCGTGGACCCGACGGCCGCCCCGACCGAGCGCGACCGGGTCTGGCGCGGGCGGACGCTCCAGGGCGAGGTCCACGACGAGGCCGCGTCGGTGCTCGGCGGCGTGGCCGGGCACGCCGGCCTGTTCTCGACGGCCGAGGACCTCTCGCGCTTCGCGTTCCTCCTCGCGAGCGGGGGCGAGGCGTACGGGGCCCGCCTGTTCCGCCCGTCCACGCTCGACCGGTTCACCGAGCGCGTCCGGCTGCGGAGCACGTACCCGACCGGGCTCGGGTGGATGCTCCAGGCGACCGGCCGGGGCTACTCGTCGGCGGGGTCGGTGTTCGGGCCGCGGTCGTTCGGGCACACCGGGTTCACGGGCACCTCGATCTGGGTGGACCCCGACCAGGGCCTGTTCGTCGTCCTCCTCACGAACCGGGTCCACCCGACGCGGCGGAACCGGAAGATCCGGTCGGTCCGCGCCGACCTGGCGGACGCCGTGGCCGGGTCCGTCCGCGCGCCGTCGGGCGAGCCGCTCCGGGCCCTGTTCGACCCCGTCCCGGCCGACCTCGCCGCCCGCTAGCGCTCGGGCCGCGTCCGCCGGGCGCGCCGCCAGCGGGAGCGGGCGGCGGGGCGGCCCTCCCCAACTCCTCACGGAACCCGCCGGGGCGCCCCGGGTTGCCGCCGCACACTCACGTTCCGCCCATGCCCACGTACGTCTACCGCCGCCCCGACGGGACCCTGTTCGAGACCTTCCAGAAGATCTCCGACGCTCCGCTGACGGAGGACCCCGAGACGGGGCAGCCGGTCCAGCGCGTGATCTCGGGTGGCGCCGGGCTCCAGTTCAAGGGTGACGGGTTCTACCTCACCGACTACGTCCGCAAGCCGGGCGGGGGCGGGTCGGAGGCGAAGGGCGAGGGGTCGAAGGAGACGTCGGGCGACGCGAAGGCGTCGAAGCCTAAGGCGGCCAAGACGGAGGCGAAGGCGTCCGCCTCGTCGGACGACTAGCGCCCGCCGCCGCCATGCGACTCGCCCTCGTGGCCCTCGCCCTCGTCGCCCTCCCCGCCTGCGACGACGCCGGCGACCTCGTCGACCGGGCGGCGTGCGACGCGACCGGCCACGCCAGCGAGGGGACGGTCTCGGCCACGGCCGACGGCGCGCGCTTCTCGGCCACGTGCGTCCGCGGCGACGTGACGGCCGACGTGCTCTCGGTCGCCGGCATCGACGACGTGGTCTCCGACGGCCGCCAGCGCTCGGTCGCGCTCGTGGTCGCGGCCGCGCCCGGGGCCTACTCGGTCGGCGCCGACGGGGTGACGGCCACCTACGTCGCCCGGGCCGACGACCCGGACCGCCAGCCGGAGCAGACGTTCGCCGCCGTCGCCGGGACGGTCACGGTCGAGGCGGTCTCGGACGCCGCCGCGGAGGGCACGTTCGCCTTCACCGCCCGCAACGCGGACGGCGACGAGGTGGAGGTGACGGGCGGCCGGTTCGAGGTCGAGTTTTAGATGCGGCCCCTCATCATCGCCGTCGTCCTCGCTCTCGCGTGCGTCGGGTGCGTCACGACGGGGGCCGCGCGCCTCGATCCCGTCTCGTGCGACGGCCCAGGCGCCCCAGCCGTCGAGTCCGTCTCCGCAGAGGACGTCGACGCGCCGCCGACGCTCATCGGCGGGCTCGAAGCCCTCCAGCGGCGACTGCAAATTCCAGATGCGGCGCGGCGACAGTCGGCGGCTGCCCGGGCCGTCGTCCGGTTCGTCGTGGCGGCGGACGGCACCGTCGTTTGCTCCGACGCTGTCCAGGGCAACAACGGGTTCTTTAACGATGCGGCGCGGCGGGCGGTCCACGCCTCCGCGTTCGAGCCGGCCCAGAACGGCGGGGAGCCGGTCGCGGCCATAACGCAACTCGCCGTCTCGTACCGAGTGAGCGGACAGGCCGCTGGCGGCCGCCGCTGACGGGACCGGCACGAGGAGCGCGACGAGGTCGAGCGTCGCCCCCACCCGTCCGCACGCCCACGTGCGCGTCCGGCTGGCGGCGGACCTCGGCGGCCCGGTCCGCTAGCGGGGCTACTTCACGACGGCGCCGGGCTCCCCGTCCGTCTCGACCGGGCGGAGCCGGCCGTCGCGGTCCTCGGCGAACAGGATCATCCCCCGGCTCTCGAGCCCGCGGATCGTCCGCGGCTTGAGGTTGGCGACGACGACGACGCGCCGGCCCAGCATCTCCTCCGGCGCCAGGTGCTCGCGGACGCCCGACAGGACCTGCCGCGTCTCGAACCCGAGGTCCACGTCGAAGCGGAGGAGCTTGTCGGCGTTCGGGTGCGGCTCGGCGGCGACGATCTCGCCCACGCGTAGGTCGAGCGGGGCGAACTGGTCGAACACGATCTCGTCGGCGAGCGGGGCGTAGGGGGCGCCGTCGGGGGCATTCACCGCGGCGTCCGGGTCGGCCTCGGCCACGTCGCTGGCGCCGGCGGCCGCGGCCCGCTGGCGGAGGCGCTCGCGCTGCGCCTCGACCTCGTCGTCCTCGACCTTGCGGACGAGGATGCCCGGCTCGCCAATCGCGTGGCCGGCGTCGAGGAGCGGGCGCCCGGCGTCGTCCCAGCCGAGGCCGTCCGTGCCGGCCCGTTCGGAGGAGCGCACGCCCTCCAGCCGCAACATCTCGCGGAGGCGGCCGGCGATGCCCGGCACGACCGGATCGAGCAGGATCGAGAGCCCAGCCGTGGCCTGGAGCGCGACGTGGACCGTGTTCCGCATGGCCCGCTCGTCCGTCTTCCGCGTCTTCCACGGCTCGGTCTCCTGGAGGTACTGGTTCCCCTTCCGCGCCAAGTCCACGGTCAGGGCGACGGCTTCGCGGATCCGGTACGCCCGGTACGCCGCGCCGATCGCGGCCGGGGCCGCCGCGAGGGCGTCGAGCATGGCGCGGTCGGCGTCGGACGGCTCGGCGAGGTCGGGGACGGCCCCGTCGGTAAAGCGCGCGGCGAACGTGAGGGCGCGGTTGCAGAAGTTGCCCACGACGTCCGCCAGCTCGCCGTTGACGCGGTTCTGGAAGTCGGCCCAGGTAAAGTCGGTGTCCTTCGTCTCCGGCAGGCCGACGGCGAGCGCGTAGCGGAGGAGGTCGGCGTCGAAGGCGTCGAGCGCCTCACCGGCCCAGACGGCCCAGCCGCGGCTCGTCGAGATTTTTTGTCCTTCCAGGTTGAGGAACTCGTTGGCCGGTACGTTCTCGGGGAGGACGTACTGCGGCCCCTCCGCCTGCGCGGCGTTGGCTTCGCCGACCGCTGCGCGGTTGTGCGCCATGAGGATGGCGGGGAACACGAGGCAGTGGAAGACGATGTTGTCCTTCCCGATAAAGTGGACGAGCTCGGGCTCGGTCCCGTCCTCGTGCACCTGCCAGTAGCGCCGCCAGCGCTCGGCGTCGGCCCCGCTGGCGGCCCACTCGCGCGTGAGCGAGACGTAGCCGATGGGCGCGTCGAACCAGACGTAGAGGACCTTCCCCTCGGTCTCGCCCTCGACGTCTGCGGGCACGGGCACGCCCCAGTCGAGGTCGCGCGTCATGGCGCGCGGGGCGAGCCCGGCCGTCAGCCACGAGCGGACCTGGCCGAGCACGTTCGGCTTCCACCCGTCGCGCGCGTCGATCCAGGCCGCCAGCTCGGCCTGCATCCGGTCGAGCGGGAGGTACCAGTGCGTCGTCTCGCGCGGGACGGGCGTGGCGCCGGAGAGGACGCTCCGCGGGTCGATGAGGTCGTCGGGCGAGAGGGACGAGCCGCACTCTTCGCACTGGTCGCCGTAGGCGTCGGCGTAGCCGCAGACGGGGCACGTCCCGCGGACGAACCGGTCGGCGAGGAACAGCCCGGCCTCGGGGTCGAAGAGCTGCGTCGTCGTCTTCCGGTCGAACCCGCCGGCCGCCTCGATGGTCCGAAACATCTCCTGGCTCGTCTCGCGGTGCGTGTCCGACGAGGTCCGCCCGTAGACGTCGAAGGCGACGCCGAACCCCCGGAAGGCCGCCGCGATCTCCTTGTGGTAGCGGTCGACGACGGCCTGCGGCGTCGTCCCCTCCCGCCGGGCGCGGATGGCGACGGCCGCCCCGTGCTCGTCGGACCCGCACACCCAGACCACGTCGCGGCCTTCGAGGCGCTGGTACCGGACGAACAGGTCGGCCGGGAGGTAGGCCCCGGCGAGGTGGCCGAGGTGGAGCGGCCCGTTCGCGTACGGGAGCGCGGAGGTGACGAGGAGCGGGCGGTCGGGCATTCGGGGTTCGGGGTTCGGGGTTCGGGGTTCGGGGTTCGGGGTTCGGGAAGATGGGAGAGGGCGGCGCCCGTCGCCAGCGGGGCGGGCGGAAGACGGCCGGAACTTTTCTACGGCCGCTCCCCGCCCCTCTTTCCCGGAAGGCTCACGGGGGCCGCCGGCCCCGCCGGCTAGCTTCGCCGGCTCACCCCAGACGCACCCATGACCCCGCGCCTCTCCCTCCTCGCTCTCGCTGCCGTCGCCCTCGCCGGGTGCGAGGGCACCGGCGCCGGCCCGGCCGGCGACGCCGACCTCGACGGCATCGCCGAGGCCGACCCGTTCGAGCAGTTCGCCTACACGGCCGGCTTCCAGACCGGCGAGCAGTTCGAGGCCGACTCCGCGTTCAGCTTCGACCGGTTCCGCGACGGCCTCAACGCCGGGCTCGCGGGCGACTCGGCCGAGATCGCCTACGCCGTCGGGCTCCAGTACGGGCTCCAGCTCGCCCAGGACACGCTCCTCAACGTGGACACCGACGTGTTCCTCGCCGGCGTCCGCGAGGGGCTCGACGGGGCCGAGGCCCGGCTGACCGACGAGCAGACCCAGCGGCTCCAGTCGACCATCCAGGACTCGCTCCAGATCCGCGGGCTCCGGGCCCAGGCGGCCTCCGACCCCCGCGCCCAGGAGCGGCTCGACCTCATCGCCCAGAACGAGTCCGAGGCCGAGACCTTCCTCGCCGAGGCGGCCGGGCGGGCGGGCGCGGTCCGCACGGCGAGCGGGGTCGTCTTCGAGGTCGAGGAGGTCGGCGAGGGGCCGTCGCCGACGCCCGACAGCCGCGTGGCCGTGTCGTACGTCGGGCGGCTCCCGAACGGCGAGGTCTTCGACCAGTCGCCGGAGGGCGAGCCGGCCCTGTTCTCGGTCGGCGGCGTCGTCCCCGGCTTCCGCGAGGCCCTCCTCGACATGAACGTCGGCGGCCGGCGGACGGTGACGATCCCGCCGGACCAGGCGTACGGGCTGAGCGGACAGGGGTCGATCCCGCCGAACAGCGCGCTCGTGTTCGAGATCGAGCTCCTCGAGGTGCTCCCGGCCGCGCCGCAGGGGCTCCCGCCGGGCCTGTTCCAGGGCCAGTAGGCCACGCGCCGGACCGGCCACGTGAGCGGGCGCCCACCACCGTGCGGGCGCCCGCTTTGTTTGTGCCTACCCCGCTGGCGGCTGTCGCCAGCGGGGCGGGGCTCAGCCGGGCAGGACCTTGTCGAGGAGGCCGCCGTCCTTCTGCTGGGCCTTCTGCGTCGCCGCCGCCGGGCTGGCGAAGCCGAGGTCGGGGACCTCGCCGCGCGGCGTCATCCGCTCGATCTTGAACGCCGAGCGCCCATCGAAGCTCTCGCCGCTCGACCAGTTGCCCTCCGGCTGCGGGACCGACTCGTCCTTCCCGAACGTGAGGAACGTGTAGTTGAACTCGTCCGGCTCCTCCGACTGGTCGAAGGCGTCGGGGATCGGGTGGCACTGGCGCCCCCCGAGCTCCTCCCAGGCCGCGAGCCACTGGTTCTGGTGCATCGTGTCGCGGGCGATGAGGAACCGGAGCATGTCCTTCATCCCGGCGTCGTCGGTCATCTTGTAGAGCTGGACGGCGAGCATCCGCCCCGTGCTCTCGGCGAGGGCGTTCGCCAGCATGTCGGCCGCCACGTTGCCGCTGGCGTAGACGTGCGAGCAGTCGAACGGATTCCCATTCGCGTCGACCGGCATGGCCGCCATGCACGTCGTGATCACGTGCTGGACGTTCATCCCGCCCATGACGGCGGCCACGGCCCCGTCCTTGGCGGCCTCCTCGTGCTCGTCGACCGGGGCGCCCTCGAGGTTGAGGGCCACGGCCGTCGCGAGCATCTCGATGTGGCCCATCTCCTCGGTCCCGGTCTCGAGGAGCATGTCGCGGTACTTCTTCGGCCCGCGCGCGCCCCACGCCTGGAACAGGTACTGGAGGCACACGCGGATCTCGCCTTGGACGCCGCCGATGGCTTGTTGGAGGGCCTTGGCGAAGACCGGGTCCGGCGTGTCGACCTTGACTTCGTACTGGAGCTTGCCGCCGTCGTGGTAGAACATGGTGGTGTGTGTGAGAGGGGCCGGTCCGTACCGCGCGGCCGGGCTCCCGATCCGGCCCGGCTCGCAACCGCGCTCAGATTCCGGCTTCCGGGGGATCGCCTGACGGGCCGCTGGTCGGCCCCCGCATGCGCGTTCCAGGCCCGCCCCGCTGGCGGCCTCCGCCGCCCGTGCCAGAGCGGACCGCAGGTGGGTACGCGGCGCTCGGTACGTGAGCGCCGACGGCACACGGGGACGTACCTCGTACCCGGTACCGCGTACCTGCTCGAAGGGCGTTCTAGTCCGCCTCCGCGAGGAGCGCTAGCACGTCGGCCCCGTACTGGTCCCACTTGGCCGGGCCGACCCCCTTGACGGCGAGCATCTCGGCCTCGGTCGTCGGGCGGGCCGCCGCGAGCGCCCGGAGCGTCCGGTCGTTGAAGACGACGTAGGGCGGGACGGCCCGCGTGCTCGCCTGCTCCGTCCGCCACGCGCGGAGTTTTTCAAAGACGGCCTCGTCCTCGGGCGCCAGTTCGGCGTCCTCCCCGCTGGCGGAGGCGCCGGGCGACCGGCCGGCCGACCCGAACGCTGGCACCTCGACATCGACGGCCTCGCGGTGGGCGAGCGCCTGCTCCCCGACCGGCGTTAATTCGACGACCGGGTACTCGTCGCCCCCGATTCGGAGGTAGCCCTTAAACAGCAGGTCCTTGTAGACCCGGTCGACGGCCGCCTGGCCGAGCGTCTGGAGCCGGCCGAAGTACGGGTGCCGCTCGTACTTCTCCATCCCCTTCGCCTTCGACCCGGCGAGGATCTTGGCGAGCGTGAGCCGTCCGACCGGCCACCGCATCCGCCGGACGGCGTCCAAGAGCCCGAGGGCGACGCGGGCGTTCATGGGGAGGGCGTCCCAGTCGGGCACCTCGTCGGGCGCGTCGGTCTTGAGGCGCGCGTTCGTCCGGCAGGCGTCGCAGCAGGCGTCGGGCGGAACGTCCGTCTCGGCCGCGTCGCCGAAGTGGTCGAGGATGGCGCGGCGCCGGCACCCCGACGACTGCGCGTAGCGGACGATCCCGAGCAGGCTCGCCGACTGGTCGTCCCGGTGCTTGTCGATCGAGGCGAGCGCCCGTTTCACCTCGCGACCGTTCCACGCGCGCGGCTCCCAGCGCCACGCGCCGGCCCGCCCCTCGCGCTCGGAGAGCGCGCCGGCCCGCTTCAGCCGGCTGAGCACGTTCGGGAGCTTCGCCCCGTGAACGCCCAGCGACTCGCTCATCCGAAGCAAAAAGTCGGCGTCGGACTCGCCGGAGACGGCCTCGTCCTCGCGGTAGTTCGCCGTCTGCCTCTTGACGTAGTTGTAGACGTCGCGGAGGTCGTCCACGGTCGGCGCGCCCTGCTCGATAAACCACTCCTTGAGCTGGCGGTCCTGGGGCGCGTAGAACAACAGGGCAACGGCCGGCGCCCCGTCGCGGCCGGCGCGGCCCGCCTCCTGGTAGTAGCTCTCGAGCGTCGAGGGAATCGACCAGTGGGCCACGAACCGGACGTCGCCGCGGTCGACGCCCATCCCGAAGGCGTTGGTCGCCACGACCGTGTCGAGCCGGCGGGCGATGAACTGGTCCTGGACGTGCGCCCGCTCGGCGTCGGGGAGGCCGGCGTGGTACGCCTCGCAGCCTCTACCGCACTCGTCGCGGACGAAGCGGGCCAGCTTCTCGCACTCCTTCCGCGTGGCGACGTAGATCAGCCCGGCCTCGCCCTGATGTTCTTCCAGAAACGCCTTGAGCGCCCGGCGCTTGTCCTTGGCCGTCGCCGTCGACCGCACCTCGAACCGGAGGTTCGGCCGGTTGAAGCCGGTCACGAGCCGGGCGGGGTCCTCGAGCTGGAGCTGGCGGGCGATGTCGTCCTGGACGCGCGGCGTGGCCGTGGCCGTGAGCGCCACGCACGGCGGCCCGCCCATCGCCTCGCGGGCGGAGGCGATCGCGAGGTAGTCCGGGCGGAAGTCGTGGCCCCACTGCGACACGCAGTGCGCCTCGTCGACGGCGAGGAGCGCCACGTTCGCCCCGCGGAGCGACCGCTGGAAGCTGGGCAGCCGGAGCCGCTCGGGCGCCGCGTAGACGAGCCGGAGCCGGCCCCGGCGGAGCCCGTCGAGCGCCTCGCGCTGCTCGGCCTGCGTCTGCGACGAGTTGACGTAGGCCGCCGCCACGCCCCGCGCGCGGAGCGCGTCGACCTGGTCCTTCATCAGGGCGATGAGGGGCGAGACGACGACGGTCACGCCCTCGGGCTTGAGGAGCGCGCCGAGTTGGTAGACGAGGCTCTTGCCGGCGCCCGTCGGCATGACGACGAGGGCGTCGCGGCCCTCCAGGACCGGCCGGAGCGCGGCCTCCTGTCCCGGCCGGAGGCCGTCGAACCCGAAGTGCTCCCGGAGCGCCTCCCGGACGGCGCCGGGATCGAAGCCGGGGGCGGCGTGGACGGCGGGCACGGGCGGGGCGGGCGGGGCGGGCGGCGGGGCGAGAGCGGGCACGGGAGGGTACGAACGGCACGCCCACGATGGGGCCACGGGCTGACAGGTCCGGTGTCAGAGTCCGCGCGAAATCGCCGCCCGCCCGGCTGCCTGCCCCCGCGCAGGCGGGGGGCGGCGCGCGCCGCCAGCGGCGGGCTACTCCCAGCGGACCACTACGCGCACCGTCGAGAGGCTGTCCCGGAACACGAGCGTCTGGGTCTCGCCGCGCTCCGCGCCGTCGTAGCGGTCGGCGAACGTGAAGGCGCCGGTCGTGAACATTAGGTCGTCGCCGAGGCCGTCGTAGTCGGCCACGTTGATGTGGACGGGTTGGTCGAGCGGGACGCGGAGCGGCCGGTCCAAGGCGTAGGCGAGCGGGAGGTCGTCCGGCCCGGCGTCCTCGGCGACGGGGGAGCGGTACGCGGGCGAGAACGAGAGGGCGCTCCCGTCGGCGTAGACGTCGACGTAGACGTCGGGCGGGTTCGGCCCGTGGAGCCCGCCGTCCCAGCGGGCGTCGAGCGGGAGGCGCTCGACGGTCACGGCCGTGACGGCGGCGTGCTCGACGCGCGCGGGGGCGAGCAGGTCGCACCCGGCGAGGAGGAGGAGGACGGGGAGGGCGAGCGGGCGCATAGCGGAGGCGATGGTCTTGCGCCAACCTCCACCGCCAGCCGCCCGACCGGCGCCCCGCACGCGGACCACGGCGCGTAGTGCAGCCGGACTAGGGCGCCGCTAGCTTCCCGCATGGACCTCCCCCCCCGCTCCGCGACGGTCGAGCGCCAGACGGCCGAGACGACCGTCCGCCTCACGCTCTCGCTCGACGGCGGCGACTACCGCAACGCCACCGGCGTCGGCTTCCTCGACCACATGCTCGACCTGTTCGCCCGGCACGGCCAGTTCGGGCTCCAGGTCGAGGCCGAGGGCGACCTCCACGTCGACGACCACCACACGGTCGAGGACGTCGGGATCTGCCTCGGCCGCGCCCTCGCCGACGCGCTCGGCGACAAGGCGTACGTCGCCCGCTACGGCGAGGCGACGGTCCCGATGGACGAGGCCCTCGCCCGGGCCGCCGTCGACCTCTCCGGCCGCTCCTACCTCGTCTTCGAGGGCGACTTCCGCCGCGACACCATCGGTGACCTCTCGACCGAGTTGGTGGAGCACTTCTGGTGGAGCGTGGCCGAGCACGCGCGGATGACGCTCCACCTCGACGTGCTTCGGGGTCGGAACGACCACCACAAGGTGGAGGCCGTGTTCAAGGCCGCCGCCCGGGCGCTCCGCCAGGCCGTCGCCCGCGACGCCGGCGGCGACCGGCTCCCGAGCACGAAGGAGGCGCTGTAGCGGGAGGGATGGGGAGGGATCGGGAATGGAGGGGTTGGCAGACGGCTCCCCCGCCTCCTCAACCCCTCTCGCTTAGAGACCGTCCAGCATCTGCCGAGTCAAGTCCCCCTCCTGGACAGGAGGGGCCAGGGGCGGTCGACCAGCCGGAGCACCACCGTCGGCCGGCTGGCGGGGCGCCTCCGCCAGCGGACGGGCGCTGCCAGTGGCGAGACGCCGTGCTCGTTTGGTCTACCCCCCCGAGCCTGCCCCCGCGCAGGCGAAGTGGACTCCCCCGATCCAGGGGGAGGACTCTTCTGACCCGTTTCTGCGCGGCTAATGCACCGCCAGCGCCGCGCCCGGCTTGTCGTGGACGGCCAGCCGGCTGAGCAGCGTCGCGCTCCGCTCGTTGAGCCCGACGACCTCGACCTCGACGCCCCGCTGGCGGAACCGGAGCACGGCCTTGTCGATGGCCGCCACTGCCGACCCGTCCCACACGTGCGACCGCGACAGGTCGATGACCACCTTGTCCACGTCCTCGGTCCAGTCGAAAAAGTCCAGGAAGCCGGTGACCGTCACGAAGAAGAGCTCGCCGGTGACCGCGTAGGTGTGCGTCCGCCCGCACGTGCTCTCGTGGAGCTCCATGAAGGCGTGGTCGGCCACGGCGCGGGCGAAGAACAGGGCGCTCAGGACGACGCCCACGAGCACGCCGATCGAGAGGTCGTGCGTCCAGACGACGGCCGCGACGGTCACCAGCATCACGAACGACTCGCTCTTGGGCGCCCGCCGGAGCGCCGTGATCGAGGACCAGTCGAACGTCCCGACCGAGACCATCACCATGACGGCCACGAGCGCGCCCATCGGGATGAGCACGAGCCAGTCGCCCAGGACGAGGATGAACAGGAGGAGGAACGCGCCGGCCGAGAACGTCGAGAGCCGCCCGCGCCCGCCCGACGACACGTTGATGACCGACTGCCCGATCATGGCGCACCCGGCCATCCCGCCAAAGAAGCCGGTGATGACGTTCGCGATCCCCTGCCCGCGCGCCTCGCGGTTCTTGTCCGAGCCCGTGTCCGTCCGCTCGTCGACGATCTGAGCCGTCAGGAGCGACTCGATCAGGCCGACGAGCGCGAGCGCGAACGAAACCGGGAAGATGATCTCGAACGTCTCGAGTGTGAGCGGGACGGCCGGGACCGAGAAGAACGGGAGCTCCGTCGGGAGCGCGCCCATGTCGCCGACGGTCTTCAGCCCGAACCCGGTCATCAGCGAGACGAGCGTGAGCACGACGATCGCCACGAGGGGCGACGGCACGGCCGTCGTGAGCCGCGGGAGCCCGTAGATGATGACGAGCCCGGCGGCGACGAAGGCGTACATCGCCCAGCCCGCGCCCACGAACTGCGGGAGCTGGGCCATGAAGATCAGGATCGCGAGGGCGTTCACGAACCCGACCATCACCGCCTTCGGGACGAACTTCATGGCCCGCCCCAGCCGGAACGCCCCGAACGCGAACTGAATGACGCCGGTGAGGACCGTCGCCGCGAACAGGTAGGCGAGGCCGTGGTCCTTGACGAGCGTGATCATCAGGAGGGCCATCGCGCCCGTCGCCGCCGAGATCATCCCCGGCCGGCCGCCCACGAACGCCGTCGTGACCGCGATCACGAACGAGGCGTAGAGCCCGACCTTCGGGTCGACGCCGGCGATGATGGAGAAGGCAATCGCCTCGGGGATCAGGGCGAGGGCGACGACGACGCCCGCCAGCAGGTCGGCGCGGACGTTGCCGAACCACTCCCGGCGGAGCGTGGCGGGATCGAACGAGGCGGGGAGGCGGAGGGTCAAGGCGGAGCGCGGGGTGTAGCGGAGGCGTGGCGGCGGGGGCCCAACAAAAACGGGACCCGCGTCCGGCGCAGGTCCCGAGCGCTGGCGTCGGCCAGCGGCGTGGGTGGAAGCTACCGGAGGCCACTCCCGGTCCCCGCCTGCCGCGCTCGTCTTCCCCTTCACTTGGTACCGTCCGCGCGCCCTCTTGACGGACCGCCGGGCAACACCCGAAACGAAGCGCTTCCGGCGATTCTGCGCCGTCCGGGCCGGTTCTCCTCTGCGCGCCGGGCCGCTGGCGGAGCGTCCGGCCCGTGCTGCGGTCCATCCGACACGTCATCCTGAGCGCCAGCGAAGGATCTCAGCGCGATGCTTCGAGCCTGGACCACCGGCACCTACAACGGATCGACCGAGTCGAGATCCTTCGTCGCTCTGCTCCTCAGGATGACAAGGCCGGGCGGTCGGGACCCGAAGACCGCTCGGTGGCCTTGGCCTCGTCCCAGAGCGCGTCCATCTCGTCCAGGCCGGCCTCGCCGACGCGGTCCGCCAGCCGGGCCTCAACATGGCGGAACCGCCGCGAGAACTTCTGCACGGTCCGCCGGAGCGCCGTCTCCGGCACGACGCCCCGGAGCCGGGCGTAGTTGACGACGGCGAAGAGGAGGTCACCGACTTCGTCCTCGAGCGCGTCGGCCGACCCCGCCTGGCGGACCTCGCGGGCCTCTTCCTCCACCTTCCCCCATGCGTCGTCGGCGTCCGGGAAGTCGAACCCGACGGCGGCGGCCTTTTCCTGGACCCGCTCTGCGCGGAGGAGGGCGGGGAGCGCGTCGGGCACGCCGTCGAGCGCGGACGGGGCGGCCTCCGGCGTCCCGGCCTCGGCCCGTTCGGCCCGCTTGATGGCCTCCCAGTTGCGGAGCACGTCGCCCGTGCCGCCCACGACCTCGTCCCCGAACACGTGGGGGTGGCGGCGGACGAGCTTGGTCATCTCGGCCCGCATCACGTCGGCGATGTCGAACGTGCCGGCGGTCTCGGCGATGTGGGCGTGGAAGAGGACGTGGAGGAACAGGTCGCCCAGCTCTTTCTGCATCTCGCCGGCGTCGCCCGCGTCGATGGCCTCGACGAGCTCGTACGCCTCCTCGATCGTGAGGTGCTTGACGCTGTCGTGCGTCTGCTCGCGGTCCCACGGGCACTCGCGCCGGAGCCGCCGGACGATGGCGACGAAGTTGGCGTAGAGGTCGGGGTGAGCGGCCTCACGGTCGGCGTCGCTCAGGCCGAGGTCGTCGATGCGGTAGGGGAACGGCGTAGGCATACGGGCGCAGGGGTCGGGGGGCAAGATGCCGGGCTGGCGGCGAGCGGCGCCAGCCCGCGGCCGGAAGTCGCGCGGAAGTTTTTGACCGCCCCTACGACGCTCAGCTGTCACCGCCCGTGGATAACTTTTCGGCTGCCAGGCGGTGCCCCGTTTCCGCGGCGATCGCTATCCTGGCGCGGCGCTCAGCGCCACCCCGAACGGCCGGACGGGCCCACGCCCGGACCGGCGGACTCATGTACCCGAGGGCACGCGCCCTCACACCCCCCGCCAACCATGGCACGTGGAGTAAACAAGGCCATCCTCATCGGCAACCTCGGCGCCGACCCCGAGCTCCGGTACACCGGCTCCGGCACGGCCGTCTGCAACTTCTCGGTCGCCACGACCGAGACGTACAAGGACCGCGACGGCAACATGGTCGAGAACACCGAGTGGCACCGGGTCGTGGCCTGGGCCCGGCTCGCGGAGATCTGCGGCGAGTACCTCAAGAAGGGCCGCCAGGTCTACATCGAGGGCCAGATCCAGACGCGGTCCTGGGAGGACCAGGACGGCAACACGAAGTACACGACCGAGATCAAGGCCCGCGAGATGCAGATGCTCGGGAGCCGCGACGGCGGCGGCAGCGACGGCATGGACTACGACCAGTCGGCCCGCCCGCAGCGCCAGAGCGGCGGCGGCAACCGCGGCGGTGGCAACCGCGGCGGCGGCCAGCCGCAGCGCCAGCAGGCCCCGGCCTCCGGCGGCGACGACTACTCGTTCGACCCGGACGATGATCTGCCGTTCTAGAGCCCGGAAGGCGTCATCCTGAGCGCAGCGAAGGATCTCGACTCGATCCTCCAGCCCGCCGCGCCGCCGCCAATGGTCTGGGACGCTCGGCGTTGAGATCCTTCGCGTCCGCTCAAGATGGCAGGTCGGGGCTACTCAGCCCCGCCTCGGCCCGTCTCGCACCCCCGGCCCCTGCGACGCCCGCCGTCGCGGGGGCTTTTTTCCGTTCGCCCGGCTGGCGGCGCGCGTCGCCAGCAGCGGTCAGTTCCGGTTGACGAGCGGGAGCGCCCGGTCGGCGTACTCGACCTGGGGGCGACGGCCCGCCGCGCTCCAGGCCGCGGACCCGGCGGAGGAGGCGAGGGAGAGGCTGACGCGGGCGCGGTTGTGGCGCTTCCGGTAGAACCGATTTCGTCGTCGGGACACGGCCGTATGGGGAAACGGGAATGGTGGGATCGGCCGGGACCTTTCCCGACCTAAACCCAGCGTCTATTCGACCAAGGGCTCCCCCTCTCAGCGCCGTCTGGACGCCCCCGGGAGTGTCGGTAGGTTGAGCGCCGCTCCCCCACCCCGCCGCATGCGCCTCCTTACGACGCTCGTCCTGCTCCTCGTCGCCGCCAGCGCGGCGGCCCAGCCGTCCGCCCCGGTCGCCATCGACTACGCCGTGCCGGGGACGAACGCCTACGACCCGGCCGTCCCGACGCCCGACGCGGTCCTCGGCTACACCATCGGCGAGCGGCACACGCGGCCCGAGGAGGTCGTCCGCTACGTCGAGGCCGTCGCGGCGGCCTCGCCGCGCGTCGCGGTCGGGTTCCACGGGACGACGTACGAGGGGCGACGGCTCGTCCACGCGGTCGTGACGTCGGCGGCGAACCACGCCCGGCTGGCGGAGGTCCAGGCCCAGAACGTCCGCCTGAGCGCGGCGCCGGAGGCCGTCTCCGACGCCGAGATCGCCCAGATGCCGGCCGTCGTGTACCAGGGGTACTCCGTCCACGGGAACGAGGCGTCGGGGACGGAGGCCGCGCTTGTCTACCTCTACCACCTCGCTGCCGCCCAGGGCGAGACGGCCGAGATGCTCGACAACGTGGTCGTCCTGCTCGACCCGCTCCTCAACCCGGACGGCCGCGACCGCTTCGTCGACTGGGTGAACGGCTGGCGCGGCGGGGCGCCCGTCGCCGACCCGCAGAACCGCGAGCACGACGAGGCGTGGCCGAACGGGCGGACGAACCACTACCTCTTCGACCTCAACCGCGACTGGCTCCCAACCCAGCTCAAGGAGAGCCAGGGGCGGATGGCATGGTGGCACACCTGGCGGCCCCAGGTCTCGACCGACCACCACGAGATGGGCGGCGAGGCCACGTTCTTCTTCCAGCCCGGCATCCCCTCGCGGAACAACCCGAACACGCCGGCCGCGACGTTCGACCTCACGGCCCAGATCGCCCAGTACCACGCCGACGAGCTCGACCGGATCGGCCAGCTCTACTACTCCGAGGAGAGTTTTGACGACTTCTACTACGGGAAGGGCTCGACCTACCCCGACGTCAACGGCGGCGTGGGGATCCTGTTTGAGCAGGCGTCGAGCCGGGCGCTTCGGCGCGAGACGGACACGAACGGGCTCCTGACCTACCCGCTCACCGTCCGCAACCAGGTCGCCACGTCGATCTCGACGCTCCGGGCGGCCGTCGCCATGCGGGAGGCCCTCCTCCGACACCAGCGCGATTTCTACGCTCAGAGCAAGCCGGAGGGCGCCTACGTCCTCGCCCTCGACCGCCACCGGACGCGCGCGCAGGCGCTCGCGCAGGCGCTCCAGCGGAGCCGCGTGAAGGTGTACAGTCTCGCGCGGCCCGTCGACGTCAACGGGCGGAGCGTGAGCGAGGGGCTCGTCGTCCCGCTCGACCAGGAGCAGGGCCGGCTCGTCAAGGCGGCGATGGAGCGGACGCTGGAGTACGGCGATTCGTTGTTCTACGACGTTTCGGCCTGGACCTTCCCGCTCGCGTTCGGCGCGGACGTGGCCGAGGTCGAGGATTCTGGCGGCTTGCTCGGGCCCGAGGTGGCCGTCGAGCTCGACGGCGGCCAGCTCGTCGGCGGGCGGGCCCGGGTGGCCTACCTCGTCCGGTGGGACCGCTACTTCGCCCCGCGCGCGCTCCGGCGGCTTCAGGAGGCCGGCGTCCGCGTGCGCCTCGCGACCGAGCCGTTCTCGGCATCCGTCGGCGGCGCGGTGCGCGACTTTGACCGCGGGACGCTCGTCGTCCCGGTCCGCCAGTCGGGGGCGGAGCCGGACTCGGTCCACGCCGTCGTCCAGCGGGCCGTGGCCCTCGACCACGTCGAGGCGTCTGCCGTCGAGAGCGGGCTGACGCCGACGGGCAACGACCTCGGCAGCCGGTCGTCGCCGGTCCTGGAGGCGCCGGAGATCGCGATCGTGGCGGGCGAGACGGTCTCGGCCTACGCCGTCGGCGAGGTGTGGCACCTGCTGAGCGAGCGGTTCGGGCAGCCCGTCTCGCTTCTCGACCCGGCCGCGCTCGGACGCGCCGACCTCGACCGCTACACGGTCATGGTGATGCCCGACGGCTGGTACAGCGCGGTCGACTCGGCAGCGACCGCCCGGCTGGCGGCGTGGGTGCGCGGCGGCGGCACGCTCGTGGCGACCGAGGGCGGCGCCCGGTGGGCCGCCCGCGCCGACCTCCTCGACGCCGAGACGCGCGCGACGCCGACGGACTCGACCCGCCGGCCGCACGCGGACCGCGACGAGGCCCGGGGTGCCCAGGCGATTGGCGGGTCCATCTTCGAGGTCGCCCTCGACACGACGCACCCCCTCGGCTACGGCTACCCCGAGCGCGTGCCCGTCTTCAAGGGCGATGCCGGCCTGTTCGAGCCGGCCGAGCCCGGCGACGGCGCCGACGTGGCCGTGTTCACGGAGGAGCCGGTCTTGAGCGGCTACATCTCGGAGGAGAACCTGGAGCGGCTGCCCGGCGCGGCGGCGATCAAGGCCGAGCGCCTCGGCCGCGGGCGCGTGGTCCTGATGGATTTTAATCCTGCGTTCCGGGCGTTCTGGTGGGGCACGGACGGGCTCCTCCTGAACGCCGTCTACCTCGGCGGGGCGTTCTGAGTCGGGCGTCGTCCGCAGAACGTGGGGCTGGCGGAGGGGCCGCCAGTTGGACGTACGTTTTAGCCATCGCCCAGACGACCATGACGCTCGCCCTCGCCGCCCTCCTCGCCGTCGCCGCCCCGCCCGACTCGTCCCTCGACCTGCGGAACCTCCACCAGCAGATGCTCGCCCTCGAGCTGGCAGAGGAGATGCGGGCAGAGGGGACGATGCCGGAGCCGGCCGACGCCGCCGCGTTCGTCGAGCACGTCGCCCGCGCGTGGGCTGCCCGCGTGCCCGACGAGTCGGAGACGTACCGGCGGCTCGGGACGTACGCCGCGATGTCGGCGACCCACGTGTACGACGACGCCCTGGTCCCCGCCCGCGTCACCTGCGACGTGTGGGAGCGGTACGCCGTCCCCGCGTTCGTGGCGGATGTGGAGGACCTGGCCGGCTCCGAGCCGTCCCTCGACCTCGCCCCGCTCTTTTTCCGCCCGAACCTCGTCTGGGCCTACGGCGGCACCCTCGACTGCGCGCTCTCCAACAGCGCCTGGTCCGACCTCACCGCCAGCCTCCGGCGCTTCCGCGACGCCGCCGACGCCTACCTCGCGAGTTCGCTCGCCGACGACGACCCGGACGCCGGGCTCCGCGAGCCCTACGTCGCCCCGCTCCGCAACCGGGCCGCTGGGCTCCTCCGGCTGGCGGACCTGGAGGGCCAGATCCGCGACGGCGACCTCGACGGGGCGTTCGCGGCCATCGCTGGCGGCCTCGGCGGAGATCTATACCCCCACGTCGCGCGCGGCCTCGGCCGCCGCCTCGCCGTCGCGTATGCGGAGGGCGGGCAGGCCGACCGGGCGCTCGCCGTCTACGACCTCCTCGGCCGGAGCCTCGCGGACGACACGCTCCCGACGGCCCGACTGGCGGCGTGGTACGCCGAGGCCGGCGCCGCGCCCGACCGCGTCGCGCGCGTCCGGTCCGACACCGACGCCCTGCTCGTCCCGTCCGACGCCGTGGCGGACCTCGAGGGCGCGTTCGAGGTCGTGCCGACGGGCGAGCGGCTCGACCTGTCGTCGGTCTTGGACGGCCGGTTCGTCCTCCTCGACTTCTGGTCGGTCGGGTGCGGCCCGTGCATCGAGCACGTCCCGACGCTGAACCGGCTGGCGGACGAGTACGGCGACAGGCTGACGGTCGTCAGGGTGAACAACGACGTCGTGTACGGGACGCCGCTCGCGGCCGTCCGCGAGGCGGTCGAGCGGCACGGGATCGAGACGACCGTCGTGACCGACACCGAGGACGGGGTCCTGACCGAGCGGTTCGGCGTGGCGGGGTGGCCGCTCTACCTCCTCCTGGACGAGTCCGGCCGCGTGCTCGTCGAGGCCCGGGAGGGCCGGCGGAGCCTGTCGCTCACCGAGGTCGAGGCGTACGTCGCCGACTCCAACGCTCGGTGAGGGCACTCATCCCCGCCCTCGCCGCCCTCGCGCTCGCCGCGTGCGGGACGACCGCCAGCCCGCCGGCCGAGACGTCCGGCCCGCTGGCGGACACGGTCCGCGTGATGAGCTTCAACGTCCGCGTGGACGTGGCGGCCGACGGCGACGACGCCTGGCCCCACCGCCGCGACGCCGTCGCCGCCCTGGTCCGCACGGCCGACGTCGTGGGCGTCCAGGAGGCGACGCCGGCCATGCTCGCGGACCTCGACGCCCGGCTCCCCGGCTTCGCGCGCGTCGGCATGGGCCGCGACGCAGACGGCGGCGGCGAGCAGAGCGCGGTCCTCTACCGCCGGAGCCGCTTCGCGCCGCTCGACAACGGGACGTTCTGGCTGTCCGAGACGCCCGACGAGCCCGGCAGCGTCGGGTGGGACGCCGCGCTCCCCCGGATCGCTACGTGGGCTCGCTTCGAGGATCGAGAGAGCGGACGGGCGTTCGTCGTCGTAAACACGCACTTCGACCACCGGGGCGCTGAGGCCCGGCGCCAGTCGGCCCGGCTGCTGGCGGCGCGCGCGCTCGAGATCGCTGGCGACCTCCCGCTCGTCGTCACCGGCGACGTCAACGCGACCGACGACTCGGACGTCTACCGGACGCTGACGCGCGACCTCCGCGACACCCGGCTCGTCTCGGAGTCGCCGCCCGCGGGCCCGGCCGGGACGTGGAACGGGTTCGCGGAGACCGTCGACCGGCGGATCGACGTCGTCCTCGTCGGCGGGCCCGTCCGCGTCGTCCGCGCGGCGACGCTCGACCGGACGGTGGGCGACGTGCTCGGGACCGACGCGCCCGGCTTCGTCTCCGACCACCACGCCGTCGCGGCGACGCTCGCGTTCTAGGTGGCCGCCACGCCCTCGGACGACGCCAGCGCCCACGTCCTCGACGCGGCCGAGCGCGTGTTCCTCGAACGCGGCTACGCCGGCACGCGGATGCGCGACCTCGCCGCCGCCCTCGACATCCGCCCGCCGTCGCTCTACCACCACGCGCCGGGCGGGAAGGCCGAGCTGTGGGACCGCGTCGTCGGCCGCGCGCTCGCGCGCCACGAGCGGGGGCTGAGGGCGGCCGCCGAGGACGCCGGCCCCGACCTCCGCCGCCAGCTCTGCGGCATGGCCGACTGGCTCCTGTCGCAGCCGCCCGTCAACGTCGTCGCCGTCGCGCAGTCGCAGATCGCGGGGGGCCCGGAGGCGGAGGCCCACGCAACGGCGGAGCGGATGTACGGAGCGCTCATGGTCCCGGTCGCCGACGTCGTTCGGGAGGCGGCCGCGCGCGGGGAGGTCCGCGAGGAGGTCGCGCCCGACCTCTTCGCCGGCGCGTTCGTGACAGCCGTTAGCGGGCTTTTGCCAACGGTCCGGGCGGGGTCGTTGCCCCGGCCAGCACAGGACCTCGGCCGCGAGATCGTGGACCTCCTCCTCGGCGGAGCGCTTCCGAGGTAGGTCGGGAACAGAGCAGCCTATGTTTTGTTAGGCGGGTTCACATCTCCCGTCCGCCATGTCCACCTCCACCGTCGCCCCTCGCTACCGCTGGTGGCACGCCGCCGCCGTCGGCCTCGGCGCGAACGCCGCGAGCGCAGCCGCCGCCGGCTACAACGGAGACGAGGCGTTCTACAACAGCCTGGAGACGCCGCCCTTCTCCCCGCCCGGCTGGGCCTTCGCGCCGGCCTGGGCCGTCAACAACCTGTCGACGCTCTGGTCCAACCTCCGCGTCGCCAACCTTCCCGTGGGGACGCCCGGCCGGCGGACGGCGCTTGTGCTCGAGGGCGCGTCGTGGGGGCTGTTCGCCTCCTTTACCGGCCTCTACTTCGGGCTGCGGAGCCCGGTGTTGGGTGCGGCCAACACCGTCGCCGGGCTGGCGACGACGGCCGCCAGCGTGGCCGTGACGTCGCGGCTCGACAAGCGGGCGGCGTGGGCGCTCGTGCCCCGGCTCGCCTGGCTCGGGCTGGCGACGTACGTGTCCGTCGAGACCGCGCGGCGGAACCCGGACCCGCTGCTCAAGCCGGGGCGCCCGCCGGCCGAGCCCGCCAGCGCGTGAGGTCATGCCCGAGCCGCCGGCCAACCACGTCCACCCGCTGCGCCGCGCCGACTGGCGGGCGTGGCTGGCGGAGCACCACGGGCGCAGCGAGGGCGTCTGGCTCGTCCGCTACAAGAAGGCCACGGGCCGGCCGACGCTGACGACGGACGACGTGGTCGAGGAGGCCGTCGCGTTCGGGTGGATCGACAGCGTCCCCAAAAAGCTCGACGCCGAGCGGTCGATGCTCTGGGTCTCGCCCCGCCAGCCGGGGAGCAACTGGTCGCGCCTCAGCAAACGGCGGGCGGCGCGGATGGAGGCGGCCGGGCTCATGACGCCAGCCGGCCGCGCCACGGTCGAGTCCGCCCAGACCGACGGTTCGTGGAACGCGCTCGACGACGTCGAAGACCTCGTCGTCCCCGCCGACCTCGGCGCGGCGCTCGACGCCCGCCCCCCGGCCCGGGCGCACTGGGACGCCTTCCCCCGGTCCGTCCGGCGCGGCGTCCTCGAGTGGATCCTGAACGCGAAGCGCGCCGCGACGCGCACCAAGCGGATCGAGGAGACCGCCCGGCTGGCCCAGCAGGACAAGCGGGCCAACCAGTGGCCCCGCGAGGGCTGAGGGGGCGGGTTCTGCAACGGACGGGGCCCGCTTGCGTACCAGGCTCCCACCCGCCGCCGTCGCCATGACCCGCGTCTACAGCAACCCCGACCCGGCCGTCGCCCACCTCGTCCGCAACGCGATCGAGCAGATCGGCGTGCCGGCCATCGTCCGCAACGACGGGACGGCGACGCTCATGGACCTCCCGACCGTCGCGACGTGGGCCGAGGTGTGGGTCGCGGCCGGCGACCGCCTCGGGGACGTCGAGACGCTCGTAGCCGAGGTGGTTGCGAACACGGCGTCCGACGCCGCGCCGTGGACGTGCGACTGCGGCGAGACGGTCGAGGGTCAGTTTGGGTCGTGCTGGGCGTGCGGCGCGCCGGCCCCGGAGCCGGCCTAGGGCTGGCGGTCGGCGTCGGCGAGGTCGGGCGCCAGCAGGCCGAGGATCACGCTGTCCCTCCACTCGCCGAAGAACGTGAACCAGCGGTCGCGGAGGCGGCCCTCCTCCCGGAACCCGAGCCGCGTGAGGAGGCGGAGCGAGGCGGCGTTGTCGGGGTCCACGTCGGCCTCGACCCGCCAGAGGTTCATCCGACTGATCCCGAACCGGAGCGCCGTGCGGACGGCGTCGGTCGCAAGCCCTCGCCCCCCGGCCTCTGGGCGGAGGATGAACCCGACCTCGGCCCGGCGGTTTTTTCGGTCCCAATCCGCGAGGGTGACCGTCCCGACGAGGTCGTCGGCGGGCGGCACGGTGATGGACCACTGGAAGAACGTCCGGTCGCGCGCGCCGGCCTCGATCTCCTCGCGGTAGCGGCGGGCGGCGTCGAGGTCCGCCAGCGGGCCGTGGCTCCAGTAGCGGAGGTGGCTGGCATCGCCGAAGACGGCCAGCAGCGCCGGCTCGTCGGCCGGGCGGACGGGGCGGAGGCGGACGCGCGCGCCGTCGAGCGCGGGGAGGCCGTCGGCAAAGGGGTCGACGGTGGGGCTGGGCCTGAGCACGGGTTGGGGCGGAAGAGCGGGAAGGGTACGGGCCGCCGTGCGTTGGGGCCCCTCCCCCTCCCCCTGCGCCCATGTCCGAGACCGCCCGCACCGCCGCTTTGCCCGACGCCCGGCGGTCGCTGTGGGCGGGCGCCCTCGTCGGCGTGGGCGTCCAGGCGGCCGTCGACGAGATCGTGTTCCACCAGCTCCTCCGGTGGCACCGCTTCTACGACCTCTCGACCCCGGCCGTCGGCGTGATCTCCGACGGGCTCCTCCACGCCGGCTCGCTTCTCGCGCTCATCGGCGGCGTGTTCCTCATCGCCGACCTCGGCCGGAGCGGGGCGCTCGCGCCGGCCTGGCTGTGGGCCGGGGCGTTCCTGGGCGCCGGGGCGTTCCAGGTGTTCGACGGCGTCGTCGACCACAAGGTGCTCCGGGTTCACCAGGTCCGCTACGGCGTGGACCTGCTCCCGTACGACCTCGCGTGGAACGCGGCCGGGCTGGCGCTCCTGGCCGTCGGGTGGGTCCTCGTCCGCCGAGCCCGCGCGGCCGGCGCCGGCTAGGGTGGAGCACGCGCACGCGGACGGAGCGGCGTTCTCGGCCGTCGCGCTGGCGGCGGCGGCCGTCATGCTCGGCGCCTACCTCG
>CAZDFV010000029.1:0-23329 GCA_964504495.1 uncultured Rhodothermales bacterium | reverse complement strand
GTTCGTCTAGGGGTTTAGGACGCCGCCCTTTCACGGCGGTAACACGGGTTCGAATCCCGTACCGGGTACCCCGGGGGGCGCCAGAGCGGCAGCCTACGCCCGCCCGACCGTCTAGATGTCGCGCACGGCGGGGTGGGGGAAAGCCGGGGGGGCGGCCGGGGCGGAACGAACGGGCCGGTGGCCCTTACAATAGACAGCCCCGGCCCGCCGACTGGCGTGCGGGGCGTCCACCACTCCCCACCCGACTATGAAGACCTACACCCCCCCCGCCCTCACCGAGTACGGCGACGTCACCTCCGCCACGGCCGACAGCCGCGAGAACAACACGAACGACACGTTCTTCAGCCTGAACGGCCCCCAGCCCGGCCAGGGCGGCTCGTTCGACACGTGCGTGACCCCGGACGACGAGAACTGCCTCTAGGCAGAGACCGCCTCCGGCACCCTAGCGGGGCCGCCTCCTCCGGGGGGCGGCCCCGCTCCTGCTCGTACGGCCCCCGCCTAAGCCACCGCCGCGAGCCGGTCGCCGTCCCACTCGGCCACGAACCGGAGGAACCCGCTGAGCGTGGCCGGGAGCTCCGCCAGACGGACGAGGCCGAGCGACCACGCCGGGAACAGCCGCTCGCCCCGTGCGCCCACGTGGGCCTCGGCGGCGAGCTGGGCTAGCGGCCCGCGGCCGAGGACCTCGATGCCGGTGTGGCGGCCGTCCCGCTCAATGTTGCCGAACAGCGTCTCAACGGCCTCCTCCGGCCCCTCGAGCCATTGGACGAACTCGCCGGCGACGCCGGGGAGCGCCTCCATCCGCCCGTGGAGGAGGAGCCCGGTGACGCCGAGCCGGCGGTTGCGGGCCTCGGCCGTCTCGATGATGTCGTTGAGGTCGTCGGCGAGGAGGCCGGGCCGGGCGCGGGAGCGGTAGAGGAGGGCGTGCATGGGGGGGGGAACGGCGGGACGCCCCGACCGGTCTCCGCCCCGGCCGGGTTGAGGGAACGCCCCGCCCCCACTTCAGGCCACGACCCGCTGGCGGACCGGTAGGACGGCCCGCACGCCAGTGCGGAGCGCGACGAGCAGGACGACCGGGAGCGCCGGGAGCGGGAGGGACTGGGGGAGCACGGCCCACGAGACGGCCACGAGGGCCGAGGCGGCCGTCGCCACCAGGAAGTACGCCCGCCAGCGACCGCCGTCGCGCCGGGAGGCGACGGCCCAGGCCGCCACGAGGTGCGTGGGCCACGCCCACAGCACGTTGAGGTTCGGGCCCGTCACCGCGTGCGCCGTCGCCGTCCACAGGAGGAGGAGGACGAGCCCGGCGAACCCGACGGCGGCGAAGAGCGCCGCGTCCGCCCACCGCGCGAGCGCCGAGGGCGGGCGGCGCCAGCCCCAGGCCGTCCCCGCGACGCCGACGGCGAGGAGGAGCCACGCCGTCCACAGCGGGACGTCCGGGGCCGAGGCGGGGAGCCCGGCGCCCTCCACCCAGAACAGCGTGTCTCGCCGGGCTACGAGCGGCCGCCCCCCGACGGCGGCCCGGTCGAGCTGCGCGGCTAGCTCGAGCGGGAGGAACGCCTCCTCGCGGGCCGTCGCCACGCGGTCGGCCGGGATTCCGAGGCCGAGGTTCGCGCCCAGCTCCACGGCCGGCGTCGCCGCCCAGTAGGGCCGGAGGAGCTGGCGGAACGTCTCGGGCGTCTCGGCGGGGGGGAGGTCGAGGGCTGGGCCGCCGACGTCGACGAGGGCCGAGTCGACGGCGTCGAGGAGCCGCGTCGAGCAGTTGTCCCAGAAAAAGTCGTAGCGGTACGCCCGGTTCTCCGGCAGCGCGTTCTCCTCGAGCCGGGCGTAGAGCGCCCGCACGGCCTCGGGCGGGAGCCGGAGCGCCTGCTCGACGATCGGCCGCCGCTGCGCCCGGTAGCTCTGGAGGACGGCCCAGAACGGGTCCGTATCGAGCTGGTAATCGAGGGAGCCGCGGAGGAAGCGGAGGACGAAGAACGGCTGGTCGAAGCTGAACGTCCCGAAGTTGTACGTCCGGTCCAGCCCGGAGGCCGGGTCGCGGACGCGGAGGGCGCTGTGGCCGAACAGGCTGTAGACCTCGTCGCCCGGGAGCATCGTCAGGAGCGAGACCTCGGCCCCGTCGGACAGACCGGGAGCGCCCTCCGGCTGGGCCCGCACGGCCTCCGCCAGCCCCACGGCCGACGCGGCCAGTAGGACGGTGAGGACAAGCGGGGACGCGCGGCGCATGGGCCGAAGCTACCCCGGCGCCCGGGCCGCCTCGCCCGTCGGCGGCCGGACGGCCCGCCCGGCTACGACGCCGTCCGCTCGAACCGGAACGCCTCGAGCGCCTCCGGGTCCGTCTCCACGCTGACGACGCCGCCGCAGTCGCGGCAGTGGTAGACGACGGACGAGGGCCGGGGGTGCGTCCCCGTCATAAAGCGGAGGCCGTTCAGCCCGTCGTAGTGCCGCTTCGTGACCACCGCCGCGTGCTCTCGGTCGTGGCCGCACGTGCAGGTCACGGCCGGGCCGCCGTCGCCGGAGACGGCGGGCTCGCGGAGCGGGGCCGGGACCCGCGCCCGCTCGCGCTCCCTCAACTGGCGGACGACGCGGAGGCCCCCCTCGCGCTCGGCCTCCTCGTCGCGGGCGTTCCAGCCGGCCACGACCCGGTCGAGCGACCACGGGCCGCCGCCCCACACGGCGAACACGGCCAGGAGCGCGAGGACGAGCGCGGCGAACGCGAACGACTGCCCCGTCAGGCCCACCGCCGGGAGGTGGACGAGGAACGCGGCCCCGAACAGGACCGGGATCTGGACGAGCGCCGCGAGCCGCGTCAGCAGCCCGGCGGCCAGGAGCAGCCCGCCCCCGAGGTGCGCCAGCCCGACGTAGTGGAGGACGGCGAGCGACGTGAACGCCCCGCCGTCGGGGAGGAGGTCGAGGTAGGCGCCGGGCTCGACGAGGAACGTGACGCCCCGGACGAGGAGGCCGACGCCGAGGTAGACGCGGACGACGTCGAGGGCGGCGGCGCGGTGGGCCTCGGCCCACGCGGTGAGACGCGACATGGAGAGAGGTGGGGGTGAGCGTATTTCTTCATAGAAACCCAAAGGTTATCGGTTCCTCAGGATTGCCCCGAACGGGCCGCTAGCTTTCCCCCGCCCCCCCCGCTCCCCATGACCCGAACGGAAAAGGCCCGCCTCGTCCTCGACCGCCTCCGCGAGCGGACCCCCCGGCCCGAGACCGAGCTCGCGTACCGGACCGAGTTCGAGCTCCTCGTCGCCGTCGTCCTCTCGGCCCAGTGCACCGACGCCCGCGTCAACCTCGTCACGCCCGACCTGTTCGCGGCCTACCCCACGCCGGAGGTCATGGCCGAGGCCTCGGCCGAGGAGATCTTCCCCTACATCCGGTCGGTCTCGTACCCGAACAACAAGGCCAAGGCGCTCGCCAAGACGGCCCGGATGCTCCGCGACGACTACGGCGGGGAGGTCCCGCGCGAGCACGCCGAGCTCGTGAAGCTGGCGGGCGTCGGGCGGAAGACGGCCAACGTCGTCGTGGCCGTCGCCTTCGACGAGCCGGCGATCGCCGTCGACACCCACGTGTTCCGGGTGGCGAACCGGATCGGGCTCGTCAAGGACCAGCCCACACCGCTCGCCGTCGAGCGCGGGCTGGCGCGCGTGATCCCACGGGAGGAGTGGGGCGAGGCCCACCACCTCCTCATCCTCCACGGCCGGTACACGTGCGAGGCCCGGGCGCCGACGTGCGGCCGCTGCCCGCTCACCGACGTCTGCGACTACTACGCCGCGCTCGAGAAGCTGCCCGACCCGATCCCCGACCTCGACCCGAAGCGGGGCCGGTACTACTCGAAGACCGCCCGGCGCTACTTCGACGAGCCGGCCACGAAGACCGACCGCCGCGGCGTCGAGCAGGTCGCGGACCCGTGGACCGGCTCGATGAACGTGTTCGACGCCCGGACCGGCCGGACGACCAAGCGCGTCAAGGACTACCGGGTCGGGTAGCCGCGCTGGCGGTGGGCGACGCCGGGGACGGCCGCCAGCGCGGCGCCAGCAGGCCGGGCGCGGGCCCTCGCCCCAGGGCAGGCTACGTTCCCCCCCTTGTTCCCCTGTCTCTCCCTTGTCATCCTGAGCGGAGCGAAGGGTCTCGACGCGGTGTCGCCGTCGTGGGGACCGGCACCTACGTTCTGGATGTTCGGCGTCGAGACCCTTCGTCGCTGGCGCTCCTCAGGATGACGAGGTTGACGGCCGAGCGTAGAACGTAGCGACCCCACCCCCTCCGTTACGGCTCTCGTCCCCTATGTTCCGTCGCCGCCGAGGAACGGGGGCGGCTTGGCGACCGGGACCTCCTCCGGGGGCGGCTCGTCGGCCCCGTCGGTGGCGGCGGCCGGGCCGGTCACGAGCCGGCGGCGGGACGCGCGGAGGGCCCCGGCGTCGGGGACCGTCGACGGGCCCTCCCGCCACGCCCCGTACGTCGGGCTGAGGATCTCGACCTCGGCCTCGGCGAACCGGTCCTGGATGTGCTGGTGGAGGTCGCTGTAGATCCGGGCCATCCGCTTGACCTCGTGCGTGTAGACGTTGAGCTGGTACGCGACCGAGAAGTCCCCGAGCGCCGTCTGGAGCACGAACGGGGACGGGTCGGCCTCGACCCCGTCCGTGTCGCGGGCGGCCGCGGTCAGGAGCGCGTGGACCTGGGGCCACGGCACGTCGTACCCGATCGTGACGTCGGTGTGGAGGACGACGCCGCTCCCGTCCCGGGCCATCACCGAGTAGTTGACGATGTGGCCCGAGAGGACGGCCGCGTTGGGGACCGAGATGTCCTCGTTCTTCGGCGTCCGAATGCGGGTGACCAGGAAGCTCTTCTCGACCACGTCCCCGAACGTGTCGCCCACCTTGACCCGGTCGCCGATCCGGAACGCCCGCGAGTAGGTCAGGACGATGCCGGCCACCATGTTGGCGATCGCCGTCGAGGACCCGAGCGAGAACAGGATGCCGAGGAACACGGTCAGCCCCTGGAACACCGGGCTGTTGACGATGGGCGTGTACGGGTAGACGAGCATGACCGCGAGCACCCCGAGGAGGAACTTGGCGATCTTCCGCGTGGGGTCGGCGAGGTCGGCGTGGAACCCGGCCAGCTCGATCTCCTCGCGCTCGACCCGGACGAAGAGGTAGTCCGAGAGCCGCATGAGCCACCGGACGACGACGACGATCACGACGATGGCAATCACGTTGTCGACCGAGCTCAGGAGGATGGCCCCGAGCCGGCGGAGCGGGGAGAGGGCGGCGCCGAGGAGCCCCTCGCTCCACGTCTGCGTCCACGGGAACAGCCCGAAGACCGTCGTGAGGAAGGCGTAGACGAGGGCGAGCGAGAGGGCCAGCCGGAACGCGCCGACGAGCGCGCGCCCCATCCGGGCCACCTGGTCGCGGCGGAACACCTCGACCGGCCCGACCCGGAGCGGGCGGACGAGGAGCCGCCGGTGCGCCACCGTCCGCCGGTCGAGCCACGCGAGCGCCCACCCCAGCCCCCGGAGCGCGGCGACGAGCAGGGCGAGGAGGAGGACCGAGAGCGCCGCGCTCTGGACGACGCCGCGGAGCGTGGCCTGCTCCCGGTAGCGCTCGACGGCGTCGACGATCACCTGACGGTACCCGACGGCGGCCTCGGCCCGCGACCGGCCGAGCGCCCGGGCGTCCTCGCCGGTCACCGTCATCACGATGACCTCGCCGGCCTGGAGCGTCGTGAGGCTCTCGCCGTCGACGACGCGGAGGTCGCCGGGGTCGACGTCGCGGCTCCGCGCGAGGTCCTCCAGCCGCTCGGAGAGCCGGGCGGCCCGGGCCTCGGGCGAGAACGGCCCGAGCCCGCCCCAGACCTCGAAGAGCGTCCGCCCGAAGAGCGCCACGCCGACGCCGTCGCCGAGGGCGTCGGCCACGCGGGCGGTCGTGTCGGTGAGGGCGGCGACGGCGGCCGAGTCGAGCTGGGCGCCGGCCTCGCCGGTCAGGACCTCGACCGAGTCGGGGGCCGGGGCGGCCGTGGAGTCCGCGGCGTCCACGAGGGTCGAGTCGGCCTCCGGCGTGGCGGCCGGCTGGGCCGAGGCGGCGCCGGCGGACACGGCCGCCAGCAGGGCGAGGACGCGCAGGGCGTGCATCCGGACGGGGTGGGAGAGCCCCCCACGTTACGCCCGCGCAAGCGCGCCGCCTAGCCCCACCAGATCAGCCCCACCGGCACATCGGCGCCGAGGTCCACGCCGGCCGCCCGGAAGGCGTCGCCGTCGGGGAGCCCAGCGCCGACCCAGGCGTTCCGGACGCCGTCCCACGCGAGCGAGAGCATGAACCGCTGGGCGGCCGTGAGGCACCGCTCGCGGTGCGCGGCCTGGTCGGGGCACGCGACGAGGAGGACGCCCTGCGCCTCGTCGGGCCAGGGTGGGGCGAGGAGCGTCTCGACCCGCGGTCCGAGGGGGTGGAACCCGCACGTCGAAGCGGGGCCGCCGGCGGCGGCGTGCGCCCGCTGGACGGCCGCTTCGGGACCGCCACCTCCGGGCGGGGGGGGGGCGGGTCCCAGTGGCAGGGGGGGGCGGAGGGCGGGCATGGGGCGTCGGGGGGACGCCGGGATAGTTCCAAAGCGTATGCCAGTCGCGGCGCGCTCGGCGCTACGAGGGCGGTCGTGGAGGGGCGTCGGACGGCGCAGGCCGTTTCGCCGCGCGGTTTGTCACCGCCGGCCCGCCGGGCCCGGAGGGGTGAACGGGCGGCCCCCGCACGGGCGGTTCGCCGGGGGCGGGGCCGCTCGGCCGGATTCGTAACGCGCGGGGGGCGGCACATTCCGGCCGCCTTCACACGCCCGCCGGTCCGGCTCCTTGACCGCCGTTCGCACGGGGCGGTATGTTGGCGGCCCCCCGCGACGGCTGGCGCCAGCCTCGCAGCGGGCTCTTAGCTCAGTTGGTTAGAGCGCGTCGTTGACATCGACGAGGTCACTGGTTCGAATCCAGTAGAGCCCACGGACCCTCCCCGCAACCTCTTGTGCGGGAGGGTTTTGTGCTTTGGTGGGTCCAACATGGGTCCAACAATTGCCTGTTCAGGCCGGCGCGATTGATAGAAGGCCGAACCCGAACCCCTTGGCGGGGCCGAGGCCTGACCGGAGGGCGTCGAGGAGCGATACTGGGTCCACGACGGTGGCGACGCCGTCGAAGCGGACGCCGAACAGGGTGACGCGGTGATCGCCGCTCCGGGCCTGCTTACGCGTGCGGATCTCGAAAGGGGCATCGACGAGGCAGTCGGGTTCGAGGGCGAGGCCAGCCGCCTCGGCCTTCCGCTCGAGCCAGTCGAGGTAGCCGGCGGAGGCCTCGGGGTGACCCTCGGGCGCGCGGGGGTGGACGAGCGGGACGCGGGTCCCGTGCTTCCGCCCGTCCCGCTGCTTCTTGACCGTCGGGTTGGCCGCGAGCCGGAACCGGAGGCGCTGGCCCTCGGAGAGCCGGGGCTCGAACGGCTTGGGGCCGTCGACGCGGGCGTAGCCATCGGGGAGGCGGCTCCAGTCGGGGGCGGCGAGGGTCTGGACGAGGACGGCGGGGCCGCCCGGCGCGTCGGGCTCCGCACGGAAGAGGAGGCGGTGGCCTAGGGACCGCTGGGCGTCGGGGCCGTCAGCGTCGGGGCGGGGGCTGGGGAAAACGCGGGCGAGCGTCCGATGGAGCTCGTACGGGCTCGCGAGGTCACGGCGGGCGTCGCGGTTTCGCGTGTTGAGTAGGAGCCTACTGAGGTACATCGGACGGTGAGGCCATAGCGTGGGTGAACGGGCGGTCGACGTACGCCCGGCGGGGACCCACGAGCCGGTCACGGCGGGTCCCGTAGGTCAGCGTCGCGCCTGCCAACAGAGACGGAAGGGTGTCGAGGTGGCCGTCGAGATAGACGGGGAGGGGACCGGCCACCAGCCGCGCACGGGGCTCACCCGTGGCTGGCACCTCTGAGCGGGCTGCCTGCGCCGCGTCCACGAGCGCAGCGAACGGATCTCCCTGGACGGCCCTGGGCAGGAGCGGAATCGCGGGTGGGCAGGACCGGCGGCCGAGGAACGCCGGGAAGACCGGATCCCGAAGCGCAGCTACGGCAAGGTCAACGGCCTCTGCATCGCTGCTCTCGACGAGCGCCACGAAGTGAGCGTCGTGGTGGTACTCGCGCTGGGTGAGCGTGCGGGCCTTGCCCTCGACCGTCTCGACCGTGTGGAAGTCGCGGAGCACGCGGCCGGGCTGGGCCGTCGCAACGTGGACGGCGAAGGCGTCGTGGAGCGCGACGAGCGCTGGGTCGGCACGGGGGATGCCCTGCGCAGCGGCGACGATGCCGAGCACGCCCGCGCGGCTGGGGAACGACCCAGCGCCGCGGAGCTGGCCGAAGCCCGTGTCGGCCCAGCTCTGCATCGGCCCGGCAAGGTGGAGGAGAAAGCCGGCCATCGTTACGCGGCGTAGGAGCGGAGCTTCTCCCAGAGCCCGCCGATCCGCTCGACGGTCTCCACGTGGTCGGGCGTCTCGGGCTCGTCGAGGAGCGTGAAGAAGGCGGCACGGTCGCCGTCGAGCTCGTAGCCGCGCCGAATGCGGACGTAGCGGTCGAGCATGGCTCGTGCGCTCTTCGTGGTGTAGCCTTGGTCCGACGCGGGGACGGCGCGCTCGAAGGCCGTCGCCAGCGAGCACGGCACGTTCTGCGGGCGGACGACGAGGAGCGCCGCGTCGGCCGGGCTGTGCGAGGCGAACGAGTTCTGCTTGCCCGAGGGCGTCACGCGGCACGCAGCGTCGAAGACGGCCTCGAGCGCGTCGAGCGCCGCGGCCTTCGCGCCGTCGGGGTCTGTCTCGCCGCCCAGGTTCTCGACGAGTGCGTCGAGGTTGCACGAGAGGTACTTGTAGTAGACGGCGCTGTTGAAGTCGAGCTCGCCGATGTGGCCGCTGCCGCGCTCGGAGGCATCGGTCTTCCAATCGTCGACGGCCGTGAAGTAGTCGGTCTCGGTGACGGTCGTGTGAGTGGCGATGGGGTGGGCCACCTGCATCGAGGCGTCGACGGCCGCGAAGGCGTTGGCGTCATCGGTCGTCATCCGCCCGAAGAGGGCCATGTCCACGCCATCCGACGGCCGCTCGCTGATCCCCGTCCGCTTGCCAACCTCCTTGCCGAGCTCAGTGGCGGCCTTCTTCGTCAGCTTCTGGTCGGACTCAACGACCTCCCGAACAAACGCGGTCAGCCGCTCGATCTCGCCCTGCGTGAGGAAGACGATCTGCTTGTTCTTGAGCTTGAACCCGTTGTCGTCGCCGTCGGCCTCCTCGACCTTGCCGAGCCCGTTCCCGACGGCCTCGCAGGCGATGCCGAGCCGCTCCATCTTTGCGTCGTCACCCGCGTAGTCCTCTTTGAGATCGTTGTAGATCATCAGGGGGATGTGGAGCGAGCGCGTCGAGAGCTTGTCGCCCAGGCGCTCGGCGAGGTACGGAGACTTGCGGATGGCGCGCTTGAGCGCCTGCGACGAGATGCGGCCGCGCTCGGTCCCGCCGAAGAGGGCTGTTTTGGGACGGCCGAAGTCGTCGCGGTTGAGGTTGGAGGGGGCGTGCGACGTGAGGAGGTGGAGCTCGACGAGCATGGCTAGGCGGCGGTGGGTTCGGGGGCGTCGGCGGTCTCGGGCTCGTCGGAGCCCTCGGCGCGCTCGCCGGGTGTGGTGATGCGGAAGTAGTCGTTCGCCCAGCGCCGGACGGTCGGCTCCGGCTCGGCGCTGAACAGGAAGCGGAGGAGGTTGGCGGCGTCGCCGGGTGCGACGCGGAGCCCGGCCTTGCGGAGCTGGCGGTAGACGCGGCCGAGGGCCTGGACACGGAGGGCGGGGTCGGGCGGCGACGTGAGCAGGCGCGGAAAGCGGGTGTTCGAGATGAGCGCCT
This sequence comes from uncultured Rhodothermales bacterium, assembly GCA_964504495.1. Taxonomy (GTDB): domain Bacteria; phylum Bacteroidota; class Rhodothermia; order Rhodothermales; family Rubricoccaceae; genus Rubrivirga. Next base: position 13,467 of record CAZDFV010000029.1, on the reverse strand, counting down.
TCGAGGCGTCGGTCCCCGCACACGCCTTTCCCACGCTCCCGACCTCACGGAGGTCGTCCCGCCAGCCGAGCGCGACGAGGTGGACGACGGCCGCGAGGCGTGCGACCCCGGCGTCCTGCTCGTCTTCGGCGAGCGAGCGGAAGGCGTCGTCCTGGGGGATCCGCTCGTGGACGGCTTGCTCCATCACGGGCGTCGGCGGGCCGCCCGGCGTCCACCGCCGGAAGGCGGCCCGGACGCTCGTGACCTCATCATCGTCGTCACCGCGGCGGACGACCCACGGGGGGCGCCCCATGAGGGACCGGAGCACGGCCGCCTCGGTGTCGATCCTATGACGAAGGGCCGGCCCCTGGAGAAGAGGTCGGTGCTTCTGGCGGTGGTCCCGGTACCTCGGAAGAGGTTCGAAGTAGGTCATGAGACGGCGGCGGGGTCGACGGTGCGATGCTTCTTCAGCGCGCCACCGAGCATCCGGTGAGCAGCGGCGGCGTAGGGCATCGTGCGGGCGTTGAGGAGGTGGTGGTTGTAGACCGGCTCGAAGTGACGCCAGACGAGGCGCACGACCTCGTCCTCCCACTCGTGCTGGAGGTCGTGCCGAGCGGCGACGAGGGCCGCGTGTGAGGCCACTCCGTCCTGCCGCGCCGCCTGCGCCACGCGGTGGGCGTAGCCGACGAGCGCGCTCTGGACGTCGGCCCAGAAGGCCGCGAGTGCGTCGTCGCCGAACGGGTCCTCGACCGACGGCGTGGACGCGAACTTGGTCTCGACGTTGATGCGGCCGCTGGCGGGGTCCTCGGTCGCGCGGACGCCCAGGCCGGCGGCGCGCTGCACCGCCGTCGCGAGGTCGCGGGCGGCCCGCTCGGCGAACGCCCCAGCCGCGTGGAGGCACTCGGCGGCTGCCTCGTTGACGGCGACCGTCTCGGCCTCGGTCGCCCCGACGAGCGGCCGGTACCGGAACGTGTCCGCCTCGACGCCACCGTGGACGTTCTTCTGATTGCTCAGCATGTGGAAGCCGAACACGCTCAGGCGAAGCTGAAGTCCGAGCCCTCGCACCACGTCGTCGAGCTCTTCCTCGACGAGCTGGAGCACGGCGGGCGCCGGCTCGAAGCGGCTGCTGGCGTTCGAGGCGCCGAAGAACGAGCCGCCCACGGCGTCGACCAGTCCCCGCGTGCGCTGGACGAGGAACGGGCGCCGTCCGGTCGGATCGCCGGTCTTCCGGTCGTAAACCTTAGCGAGCGGGACGTTTGGGTGGCGGAACAGGCGGTCGGCGCGGGTGCCGGCGTCGAGGTCGCCCTTCGTGCCGTAGGCGATGCCCGTCGTCCACTTCGAGAGCGTGCGCGCGGCGGGCGTCCCCGCTGCCAGCGGCTCGCCCGTGACCACACATACAGCGTCGTCGTCGAGCGGCTCTATCCACAGCCAGTGGTTGGCCGTCATCCATCCCAACCCGGCCCGGAGCGAGATGCCGCCGGTCGGCACGTCGTCGTCGGGTGGGTCCACCCAGAACAGGCCGTCGTAGCCCTCGCCCGGTTCGGGGTACTCGCCCTGGGCCTTCGTCTCCTGCCACTCCCGCGACAGGACGTTGAGCCACAGGCTCTTGCGGAGCTGGACCGCGTCGCCGTCGGCTGCGACGGTCACGAGCGAGCGGATCGGCGTGTCACCGTTCGTCCCCTTCTGGTAGCCACGCCCACCAGTGCCCTCGTAGAACGTGTTGCGCGCGAACAGGAAGAGCGCGGCCTGGTCCGGGGTGATGGCCCACTCGGGGTCGGCGCGGTGAAGGAAGCTCTTGTCGCCGGCGTGCGTGATGAGGACGGCCTCCTCGATGGGCTTCGCCTTCTTGGGGTCGCCGGGGCCGGGCGCCTGCATGAACCGGGGACCGTCGCCGGTGAGGGCGAACCGCTGGCGGAGCGGGCCGACGGCAGCCTCGAACTCGGTCTCCGCGAGGGGCCGCTCGACGCGGTCAGCGAGTTCGGCGGCGCGCTTGGGCTCGAACGCCCACTGGGCCAGGAACGCGAGCAGGTTCAGGGCCGCCGCGTTGTAGAACGCCTGCGGGTAGTCGAGTGCGTAGGCGGCGTCGGGATCGGTCTCGGTGACGATCTCGCGGAACGAGCGCGTGACGCGCTCCCCAGCGGCCGTGCGGAGCCGGAAGCGCTGGTGCTCGAAGGCGTTGCGCACGTCGGCGGGAGAGTCGAAGAGGTCGGGCATCAGATGTCCTCGAAGGGGGGCGCCTCGGGCGGGGCCTCGCCGGGCCGCGCGAGGTGGAGCCCAGACACTGGAGAGTAACGCCCGCCAAGTGATCCGTGCTGGAACGAGCCATCACGGAGCAGGACAAACAGGCGGTCGTCGTATGGGCGCATCTCGCGCCACCACGTGCGGAGTCCGTCGAGTGCATCGGAGACCTCGGCGCACTCCGGGCGCTCGCCGTACCACGGGAACGACACCGACGCCAGCTCGACGGCCTCTTCAGCCGCGAAGCGCTCGTCCCAGGCAGCCTGACCTGAGCCAGCCGAAGGGCCGCCGGGCGGCGCGAGCGGGGCGTCTGCCCCGAAGGGGACGGGCCCGGCAGGCGTGTCCCGGAGCAGCACGGCGGCGGCCGAGTGCGCGCCGTAGCGCGTCGTCAGCGTGACGTGGGCGCCGGCGTCGGAGCGGTCGGCGCGGGCCTCGCGGACCTGGGGCGTCGTGTCCGGGGTTGAGAGGAAGGCTCGGCGGGCGGCGGTCTCCATGCGCCGCGTCTGTTTCGCCAGCGCTTCGCGGGCGGCGTCGAGGCGGGCGGGGTCGGCGCCGAGGCGGGAGGCGGGCCAGTCGCCGTCGTAGAGGGCGTCGACGAGCGCACGGCAGGCGGCGGGGAGCGTCCACGTCGGATTCTCCTGCACGAGAACGGCGGAGCGCGCGAGCGTGTCGGCGTCGTAGACGTAGGCGCTCGGCCCGAAGGCGAGCGCGGCGCGGTCGGCGGGGGTGGGCATGAGGACGCCGAGGACGGGCGCGTCGTGATCGTGGCGCTGGTCAGGTGTCCGATCGTCGTGCCGCCACAGGCGCCCGGCCCGTTGCAGCAGGAGGTCGACCGGCGCGAGGTCCGAGAGCATCGCGTCGAAGTCGAGGTCGACGGACTGCTCGATGACCTGGGTAGCCACGACGGCGAGGCGGGCCGGCCGGTCGGCGCCGGGCGGACCGAGGCGCCTCAGGAGGTCGTCCTCGATCCGGTTCCGGTCGGCCCGCGCGAACCGGGCGTGGAGGAGCTCGACCGGCTCGCCCGCGTCGCGGAGCACGCGTGCGGCGTCCTGCGCCTCGCGGACGGTGTTGCGGATCCAGGCGACGCACCCGCCCGCGGCCAGCTTCCGGCGGACCCACGCCACGCCCGCCGCCGTCCGCGCGTCGGTGTCTCTGTTTGCCGCGGGCTCGACCGGCTCGACCCGGATTGTTTTCTCATTCTGCTGGCGGTCGGCGTGCGGGCGCGGGTCGGTGACGACGGCCGCCTCGGCGTCGGGCCGGGCGTGGACGAGCCGAGGGTAGGCGTCGGGCGCCTCGCCAGCGTCGGTGGCCCCGTAGGCATCGAGCAGGCTGGCGCGGAGCGAGGCCGGGAGCGTCGCCGACAGCAGGATGACTTTGGTGCCGAGCGCGCCCAGCCAGCGGAGCAGGTGCCGCAGGATGGCGCCCGTGTAAGCGTCGTAAGCGTGGACCTCGTCGATGACGATGACCTTGCGGGCGAGCGCGAACAGCCGCACGAACCCGTGGCGGACGCCCATCGCGCCGAGCAACGCCTGATCCACCGTCCCCACACCGACGGGCGCCAGCAGGGCGCGCTTCGAGGGCTGGAGCCACGACGGCGCGACCACCTCGGCGGGCGCGGCTCCGTCGCTGGCGCTGACCGACGGCGAGGTGTACGCGCGGCGGAGCGTGTCGTCGTGGAGCGCGCGGTGCTCGGCCACGAACCGCTTCGCACCGTGGGCAAGCGTAAGTGCGAGGTCGGTGTCGCTGCCGAGGCGCTCGGCCACGCGCCGGACGCGCCCGAAGGCAGCGTTCGCGGTCGCCTGGGTGGGGAGCGCGTCGTAGATCCCGTCTGCGCTGCCGTGCAGGATGGCACGGGAGGCCAGCCACAGCGCGATCTCAGTCTTGCCCAGTCCCATCGGTGCCTCCACGATGGCGATCTCAGCGCCCGGCGTCGCGCCGAAGTCGATGGCGCAGGCGGCATTCTGGAAGCCGGGTCGGGGCGTCCACCGCGTCCCGTCGTCGGATTGGAACAGGTCACCGAAAGCGTCGGGCGGAGCGAACCGGGCGAGCAGGCCCGCCTCGGCCAGCGCCGTCCGTGCCGTCCCGTCTTCGCGGTGCCGCGCGAGGTATGCCTCGGCGTCGGCGCGCGAGGTCACGTCGGGCGCTAGCGGGAACGAGTCGGCATTCGAGCCGAACCAATCGGCGACCGAGACGAAGCCGGCTGCGAGAAGCAGGAATGGAGGGGGCAGCTCGCTGGGCAGCGCGGGCAGCGGACCGACGTGGTGGGCGACCTCGTCGAGGAGGGCCGCGACGAGCGGGAGCCACGGCTCGGCGCGGAGGTGTCTGTCCCGGCCGATGGTGGCGTACAGAGTCCCGTGGTGCCCGGCAGCGACGCGCACGAGCGGCGCGAGCGCCTGCCAGGCTGGGTCGAACCCGTCCGGAGGGCCTTGGAGTCGGTCTCCGAACAGCGTTCGGAAGGCCCGTGCCGTTGCCTCGCCGTGATCGAACCCTGTACCGCCAGGGGCAGACCCTTCCCACGTCGGACCATAGCCAAGAGCCCACCCCTCTTCCGATTTCCGTTGGAAGTCGGGGTAGACCTTCCCCAGGTCGTGGACGGCTGCCGCCAGAACAAGTGCGCGGCGGACGGCCTCCGCGTCGGCCTCAGGCCAGAGCGCGCAGAACCGACGGAACAGTCCCTCGTCCGCATCTAGCCACGCCTCGGCAACGAGGGCCACATCGAGCAGGTGGAGCGGCAGCGGGTGCCGCCGCCACGGCTCGCCGCCAGCCCGGTCGCGGTCGTTGGTCTTAGCCCAGAGGTCGTAGATCGTCGGCATATCCGGAGGCTACACCCCCCGGAGCGAGAAGGTGGACAATTCGCGTCCACCTTCTCCGATCAGACCAGTGCCCTGGTCGCCTCCACGAACCGCTCGGCGTCGGCGAGGAGGTCGGCCGCGGCCGCCGTGTCGGTCACGGCGAACGTGTCGTAGTCCGACCGCTGGCAGGCCGCGAAGGCGTCCGTGAGGGTGCGGCCGTCCTCTGGCGAAAGCGGACCGTCCGCGACGAAGTGGAGCTTGAACCGGGCGTGCGTCCCCTTGTGCGTCTTGGGCGCCTCGTCTACCCCGAGGAGCGCCGCCCGCGCGAGGTAGAAGCAGGCGTTGGCTTCGCCGACCTGGCGGTTGTACGCGCGGTTCACAGCCCCCGCCCCGTCGCCGTCGTCGAGCGCGAGCCGAGCGGTCCTGAGCGCTCGCTCGGCCTGAACAACAAGGGCGGCCTGCGCTTCCGTCACACTACCACCCCGTCGCGGGTCACGTTCTGGATAAACGGGTCCGTCCGGGTCACCACCTCCCCCTCGCTGTACGGCTGGAGCGAGAGGTCCACACCATGCGCGAGTTCGACCTCCAGCCGGAGAAGCCCCGTCCGCCGGATCTCGCGGTAGGCGTTGTACGGCCCTCGGAGCACGACGAGCAGGTCCACGTCCGAGTCCGGCCGGGCGTCGCCTCGGGCGTAGGATCCGTAGAGGACGACGCGCGCGAGGCGGTCGCCGTAGAGCGCCTCCAGACGACCCTTCGCCTCGGCGAGGGCGGCCCGGACCTGGGCCGGCGTGTGAGCAGGGAGGGCAGCGGACATGCCAAGAGGTAGGACGGGCGCCGCCGTCATCCGTCCCCGTAGGCCGCCGCTGTCCGGCGGGCGTCCTCCGCGAGCCGCTCCGCCAGCTCAGACGGGGCCTCCGCAACGACGTACGGGCCCCAACTGGCGACGAAGGCGCGGACCTCGTCAAGCGCCTCGCCGCCGGGGACCCGGTACTCCACGACGAGGCCGCCGTCCTCTGCTTCGCTCACCGCCTGCGAGGGGTGGTAGCGGCGGCGGAGGAAGTACACGGCCCGATCTGGGGCCACCCGGAGGCGGACCTCAACAGGCTCCCCGCCCTCGAGCGCGCCGAACCGGCGGGCAAAGTAGCGGCGGAGCGAGAACCCCTCCGGCCGGAGGGCCGGCTCCGAGAGCGGGGCGACGTGCGAGACGGCCGGGAGCGCGAACTCGCGGAGCGCCTTCCGGACATGGCAGTAGGCGACGAGGACCCAACCGCCGCGCACGCGCCCGAAGCCGAGCGGGCTCACCGTCCGACCGTCGGACCGCCTCCCCTTTGCGTCGGTGTAGTCGATCCGGACCCTGTAGCCTTGGGAGGCCGCCTTGCGGAGAGCGGCGAAGACGGCCGCGTCGGGGAGCTGGGCGTGGCCGCCGAAGTGCCACCGGTCGGGCTCCGCCTCGGGGTCGAACGAGAACACCCCGTCGCCGTCCTGGGCCTCGCCGGCCGCGTCGAGGAGGGCGACGAAGGCCCGGTCCATCGGGGCCTGGAGGGGCGTGCCGCGGAGGGCAGAGCGGGCGGCCTCCGCGGCGACGGTGAGCGCGAGGATCTCGGCCTCGTCGAGCTGGTTGAGGTGGAGGCCGCGCCGCTGGTGCTCGGCGTCGAGGAAGTAGCGGAGGCGCCGGCCGTCGGCCGGGTCGGGCTCCTGGCGGACGGGGACGCCGGCCGCGCGAAGGCCCTCGACGATGCGGGCGACCTGCCGGGGCGTGACGCCGAGGGCGCGGGCGGCCTCGGCCTTCGTCGGCCGAGCGTCACGGTCGAGGCGGCGGCGGAGGGCCTCGGCGGACGGGTGGAGCGGGCGGTCAGGGTCCATGCCAGAGGCTACGCCACGAACGCGGCCATCCGGACGTAGCAGTCGAGCGTGGCGCGGACGTCAGCCTCGCAGTAGCGAGCGACGGCGCCGAGCCGGCCCGCTGCGACCGCCTCGGCCACGGTTGCCCCGCAGACCGGGGGGCCGCCGTCGGTGGCCGGATCGGCGTCGGCGCGGACGACGGCGAGGAGGTCGCAGAGGTCGTCGAGCGAGTGGTCGCAGGCGAAGGCGCGGGCGAGGTCAGCGTGGGGTCGGTGGTTGTAGGGGTACGTGTCGAGGAGGTCGCGGCGGGCGGGGACGATCCCGTGGGCGGCGGAGCGGACGCGGAGCCAGTCGGCGTCGAACCGCTTCCCGTTGAACGTGACGAACCGGGTACCGCGGGGAAGCCGGGCGGCGTCGGCCCACCAGGCGCGGAGGAGGGCGGGCTCGTCGGCAGGTTCGGCGGCCGTGTAGCTCTTGGGCCGTGCGGGCCGGCCGTCGGGGCCGAGGCGGGCGGCCGACAGGCAGCAGATCCGGCCGAGGAACGGGTGGAGCGAGGCGGCGCGGCAGCGGGCCTCGGCGGCCGGGAGGTCGGGGTCGCGGCGCTGCTCGCTGGCGGCGGCCGCGTCCAGCCGCCGGAGCTGGACGTCGGAGAGGGCGGTGTCGGGGAGAGGGGCGGTCTCGAGGTCCCAAGCGACGACGAGCGGAGCGCGCATGGTGAGCGGGGGGAGCGCCGACGTCAGGGGCGGCGTACGAGCCAGAGGCCGTCGACCTCCTCGGCGTACCACCCCCGCGGGTTGGCGGTGCGGGCGGCGAACCCCTGGGCCGTGGGCGCGTCGTGGAGGAGGAGCGCGGAGCCGCCCGAGTCGTGGGCGCCCTCCGAGGCCCGCTCCCAGAGAAGGTCACGGGTGAGCGCGTTAAGGCGGCCGGCGAAGACGCCGGCGCGGACCTCGACGAGCCACCGCGAGAGGTCGCCGCGGAGGCCGGGCGGGACGCGGTCGAGCACGAGAGTCGTCATGGCTCAGGTCGTAGGTCCGTCGGGTGTGAGGTCGGGGAAGGGGTCGGCGCCCTGGTCCGGGTTGTCGAAGGGAACGGGCGGGGGCGGGGCCGGCTCGCCGAAGGCGCCATCGCCGGCCGTGGCGGCCTCAGGAGGCGGCTCCCACCACGCGGTCGGGAGGCCGTAGGCGTCGTCGGGGTCGAACCGCTCGGGGATGGGCGTGGCCGGGTCGAGGTCGAGGACGGCCCGGACGTCGGGGACGATGCGCCCGGGGAGCCGGAGGTTGCGGAGGGCCTGGCGCATCCGGGCGCGGACGGTCTGCTCGAGCTTGAACGGCCGCCCGGTGGCGTCGGCGTCGAGCGCCTCGCGGGCGGCGGCGAAGGCGACGGGGACGGCGAGCTCCATCTTGTACAGGTCGGCCACGTCGAACACGAACGAGAGGGCAAGACCCTGGTGGACGAACCCGAGGCCGGGGCTGTAGCCGGCGGCGGTCACGGCCGCGTGGCAGACGCCGACGAGGCAGGCGCTCGCGGCTGAGAGCGCGCGGTTGGGTACGTCGGCCGCATCCCAATCACCGAGATCGTAGCGCCGCCCGCGCCACGGGACTCCAAAGCGGGCCGCCGCGGCGCGGTAGGCTCGGCGGACGCGGGCGCCCTCGTGTCCACGGACGGCCTCGATCGTGATCCCTCCGGGGAGCGGCTCGGCGAACCGCACCCGGTACATCCGCTCGACGACCGCCAGTCGGAGCGCGGGGTCGGCGTGGAGCCGCGCCTGCTCCTGGAGCGCGTACGCCTTCCGCGTCGCGCCCGTCCCGGACGCGTAGAACCGGACACCAGCCTGACCAGTCCAGGTCACGGCGCAGGCGGACCGGGCACACGTGACCATTGCACGGTGCGTGACGGTCGTACCGGGCCCGAGCATGAGGCAGGCGAGGCTCGCGACGGGGACGGCGATCCGGCCGTGCTCGTTCTCGAACTCGACGCCGTTCCGGGTCTGGGTGAGCCGGCCCCGCTCGAGGTAGAGGTAGGGGACGGAGTCGCGGAGTTTGGGGAGGGCGCGGAGGTTCTCGGGCATGGGTACGGGGATGGGATTGCGACTCGAAGAGAAGGGTCACGACGCGAGAGGGTGGACATTTCGCGTCCGGTTTCGGGCCGGGCTGTCGTACCCTTCCGGTCCCACGCTCCTTGACATTCTGCTTCCAATAGCGAGTTTCTAGCCCGCTCCCCACGCTCGTGGGGATGATCCCGCCGACGCCATCACCGCGGTCGCGTCGCGGACCCGCTCCCCACGCTCGTGGGGATGATCCCGGCACCAGGGCGTAGGACGTGGCGCCGACCCACCGCTCCCCACGCTCGTGGGGATGATCCCGTTGAGGAGCACGCGGCGCGTGAGGTCCCGGCCCGCTCCCCACGCTCGTGGGGATGATCCCTCGACGAGCCGGAAGTGCTCGGAGAGCGCGTACCGCTCCCCACGCTCGTGGGGATGATCCCTGCATGGCCCCTTCCAGCGTGCCGTTTAGGAACCGCTCCCCACGCTCGTGGGGATGATCCGCGGACGGCATCCAACGGATCGCTCATGTTCGCCCGCTCCCCACGCTCGTGGGGATGATCCCGCTTCGACCTCGGCCGTCACCGGCTCAGAAGTCCGCTCCCCACGCTCGTGGGGATGATCCGTCCGCGAGGGCGAGGTCGGCCCGGCCGGGGACCCGCTCCCCACGCTCGTGGGGATGATCCCGCCGAGCGCCGGGCGCCCCTGCGGGGGGCGGCCCGCTCCCCACGCTCGTGGGGATGATCCGTACGCCGCGGACTACATGGTCGCCCGGCGCCCCCGCTCCCCACGCTCGTGGGGATGATCCCGGGTCGCGTCGGACGCCCTCGCCTCCCGTGCCCCGCTCCCCACGCTCGTGGGGATGATCCGAGGGCGGGGCGCCCGGCCGCTGGGCCCAGGTCCCGCTCCCCACGCTCGTGGGGATGATCCACTCCGCCAGCCGGGGGTTCGTCAGCCCCGTCACCCGCTCCCCACGCTCGTGGGGATGATCCCGGTACGGGTCGGGGGACTCGTCGGCGAGCGGCGGGGGCCGCTCCCCACGCTCGTGGGGATGATCCCGACACGGGCCCCACGTCCAAGACCGTCAGCACCCGCTCCCCACGCTCGTGGGGATGATCCCAGGAAGAGGTCGCGCGCGGCCTCGGTGTCGAACCGCTCCCCACGCTCGTGGGGATGATCCCACCGTCCGCAGCGCGGCCGGGCGCGAGACCCACCGCTCCCCACGCTCGTGGGGATGATCCCGAGGCCCAGGGCGTGCAGGCGCTGGGGGCCGCCCGCTCCCCACGCTCGTGGGGATGATCCGTCCTTTTCGGCCCCGCCGTGGCGGAGCCCGATCCGCTCCCCACGCTCGTGGGGATGATCCGGGGAGTTCTGGACCGAGGGGCACTCGAACGCGCCGCTCCCCACGCTCGTGGGGATGATCCCACCCGGAGCGAGTAGGTCTCGGTCGGGTACCGCCGCTCCCCACGCTCGTGGGGATGATCCCAGCCACGCGGGCCAGGCCGACGACGTGTTCTGCCGCTCCCCACGCTCGTGGGGATGATCCCGGGGCCGCGTTGACGACCCGCTTGCCGTCGCCCCGCTCCCCACGCTCGTGGGGATGATCCTAGAACCCGCTGGACCCGTGACCACTGAAGCTGCCGCTCCCCACGCTCGTGGGGATGATCCAACTTGGTGCGCTGCGCCTGCTGGCCGGGCGTGCCGCTCCCCACGCTCGTGGGGATGATCCTGGCCGGGGCTGCACTACGTCTGGCGGCTCGAACCGCTCCCCACGCTCGTGGGGATGATCCCCGACTGGAACCCGGGAAGCTGGCTGACAGCCCCCGCTCCCCACGCTCGTGGGGATGATCCCCGGAGGTGCGCCGCCGCGTGGGGGTTCGACCACCGCTCCCCACGCTCGTGGGGATGATCCCTCGGCCCGCTCGAGGCGGAGCGCCCGGAGCCGCCGCTCCCCACGCTCGTGGGGATGATCCTGGAGGGGCCAGCCGCCCAACCTACTCCAATCCCCGCTCCCCACGCTCGTGGGGATGATCCGGGGCTCCAGACGGCCCGCGTCGACCTGTTCATCCGCTCCCCACGCTCGTGGGGATGATCCGATGACCTAATGGCTAAGTGGCATCCTGACTACCCGCTCCCCACGCTCGTGGGGATGATCCCGTGGTGGTCGGGCTCGTGCTGTCCGCGATCTCCCGCTCCCCACGCTCGTGGGGATGATCCCACGGCGTACGCCTCGAAGAACACGTCGGCGTCCCGCTCCCCACGCTCGTGGGGATGATCCCGTGACCCAGCGGACGCCCTGACGGGGGAGCTTCGCGACGTCGGCCCAGAACTGGCCGAGCATGAGGCTCTCGTGGCCGGGGAGGTGGGCGGTGTAGCTCTCGGGCGTGCCGACGGTGCCGGCTGCGTCCATGCGGACGAGGGAGATGCAGCAGATCCGGCCGAGCATGGGGTGGAGGCTCCGGACCTTCCGGCTGAGGTCGTCGGGGTCGGGGTCGGCGTCCTCGCCACGTGTGGCGGCGCGCTCGAGTTCGGCGTCGAGGAGCATCTTGGCCCGGCACTGCTGGCGGTCGCTATAGGAGGCGACGGCGAGGGGGACAGTCTCGATATCCCAGGCGACGATGTGGGCGGGCTACATGAGTCTAGAGGCCGAGGCGGTCGAGGTCGTCGTGGGTGAAGCCGAGGAGATCGCGCAGCTCGTCGAACTGTTCGAGCGTGAGCGAGCCGAGCGTGTAGTGGGCCCAGCAGACGCCGAGCTGGACGTGACGCTCGTCGTTGTCCATGTCGTCGAGGAACCCGGCGAGGTGGGCTCTGAGGGAGGCGTAGCGGGATTGGAGGTCAGCCATGGATCTGATCGACGCGGCGGTCGGAGTAGGAGTGGATCATGAATGCGCGGCGGGAGGCGGAGCGGGAGACCCAGGCGGCGAGCTCGCGCCGCGCGCTGGCGAGGAGGTCAGAGTCGGGCTCGACGGCGAGATCGAAGACGTAGAGGTCGGACTGGCAACGGACGGCGCCACCCTCGCGGCGGCGGTTCCGGCCGCTCCCCACGCTCGTGGGGATGATCCGTCGAAGGCCGCCGCCGGCCGGCGACCGCCGCCGCCAGCGGGAGCCGGCCCGGCCGCCGCGCCCCTCGATCAGGTGGGGGGCGTCAGGGCCGCGAGCGGCCGCCCCTGAGCGCAGTGGCGTCCGCGCAGCCCCGCCGGCCCGCCCGCGAGACACCGCCTGGGGGAAACCCCGCCCCGGGCGCCGCGCGTTGACCCGGCCCCCCCTCCCCAGCCATGGCCGACGACACCTCCTACTCCCGCTTCAGCCCGTTCGGCATCGCCCTCCTCGTCGTCGGCGTCCTGACGATCCTGCTCATCGTGTTCCTCATGGCCCAGCGCGGGGGCGAGGTCACCGGCGACGTCGGGGCCGACGGGATCAACCCGGACCCGGAGCAGATCGAGACCGAGGACGTCCGCGAGATCGAGGGGGCCCGGCCGGCGCTCGACCCCGAGCCCGCCACCGAGCTCGTCGACTAAGGCCGGCTGGCGGCGCCCGCGGGCGGCGGCCCCTCCGGCGGCCCGTCGGCGTCGTCCCAGTAGCCCCAGCTCGACGCCCGGACGCGCTCGGCCCCGAGCCCGGTAAAGAGCATGAGCGGGCGGACCCACCCGTGGAGCGTCTTCTTCGTCCGGCCCTGCCGGAGCCGCCGGTGGTCCCGCTCGAACACCTTGAGCCCGGGCGCGAACGGGACCCGCCAGCCGGCCCTCCGGACGCGCCAGAGCACGTCGATGTCCTCGTTCGCCGTCAGCTTCGGGTCGAACCCGCCGAGGTCGAGGAGCGCCCGCCGCCGGACGACCATGTTGGAGCCGGTGCCGCCCGGGACCGTCAGCCAGGAGAGGACCTGGATGCCGAGCGTGAACAGCTTGTAGTACGTCCGGTAGTCGTCGTCGGCGCTGAACTTGCCGCCCTGGACGGCGCCCACCCTCGGCCCCAGATCGAGGGCCTCCCACTCTGCCCAGTACCGCTCGCCGAACGACATGTCGGCGTCGGTGAACAGGACCCACTCGGTCTCGGCCGCCGCCGCCCCCACGTTCCGGGCGTGGGGGATGGGCCCCTCCTCGTGGATCACGGTCGTCCGCTCGGGCCGAAGCGCCCGGACCCGCTCGCGCGTCGCGTCCGTGCTCGCGTCGACCACGACGAGGCGGACGCGGGGGTCGAGGCTGGCGAGGAACGGGCCCACGTTCTCGACCTCGTTCTTGGTCGGGACGACGACGGTGAGGCTGTCGAGGCGCATCGGGGGGGCGCGTCGGCGCCGCGGTGGAGGGGGAAAGCTACCGGCGCTGCCCGCCAGGTTAGAGGCGCGTTCCGCGAGCGGAGGGCGCGAGCGCCGGGGCCGGCTCCAGGCCGAGCACCCCGGCCCCCTGTTCGAACACCACGTCGACCGGCACGCCCGCGGCCTCGACGCGGTCGAGCGACCGCGAGAGCGCAGGCGCCATCCGCCCCCGCTGGCGGACGAGCCGGCCGGCCGCCTCCGCGCTTACGCGGGCGGCGAGGAGGTCGCGGACGAGGACGTCGACGGCCCGGCCCACGGCCTCC
>CAZDFV010000028.1:22204-23642 GCA_964504495.1 uncultured Rhodothermales bacterium | reverse complement strand
GGCCCCGCCCCGCTCGGCCGCCCGGACGGCCCGGGCCGCGAACGCCGGCGCCCAGCGGAGGTGCTCCTGGAGGTGCGCCACCCGGCACTCACGGTCGGCCTCCGGCGTGTGCTCGTGGTGCAACAGGTGGACGAGCAGCATCCGCTCGGCGAACGCGACCCGCTGGCGGGCCCGCCGCCGCGCCTGCGCCACGAGCCCCCGGTCGGGCGCGAGCGCGAAGCAGAGGGCGAACACGACGCCCGCCATGACGGCCATCGCCCCCGCAATCGAGACGTCGAGCCCGCGCGCCAGCCAGTAGCCGGCGACCGCGCTCGCCACGCCGAGCGCGGCGGAGAGCCCGAGGAGGACGGGCAGCCGGTCGGTCAGGAGCCACGCGGCGGCCGGCGGCGCAATCATCAGCGCCACGACGAGGATCGACCCGACCACGTCGAACGCGCCGACGGCGACGACCGAGACGAGCGACATCAGCGCGTAGTGGAGGGCGACCGGCGCCAGCCCGAGCGCCGCCGCGAGGGCCGGGTCGAACGTGCTGATCTTGAGCTCTTTGTAGAACACGCCGACAAAGGCGACCACGACGACGAGGATCACACCCATCAGCCAGAGCGCCTGCGGACCGAGGTCGCGCCCGCCGATCACGACGCGCTCGATCCACGCGAACGCCGGGTCGCCCAGGAGCACGGCGTCAATGTCGAGGTGGACGCCGCTCGCGTAGCGCGAGATGAGGATGACGCCGATCGAAAAGAGGGCGGGGAAGACGAGGGCAATCGCCGCGTCCTGCTTGACGAGCCGCGTCCGCCCCAGCGCCTCGATGGCGGCCACGGTCAGGACGCCGGTCGCGGCGGCGGCGACGAGCAAGAGCGGCGAGGCCAGGTTCTCCGTCTGGAAGTAGGCGAGGACGATGCCCGGCAGGATCGCGTGGCTGATGGCGTCGGAGAGGAGGGCCGTCCGCCGGAGCACGAGGAACGCCCCGACGAGCGCGCACGCGGCGGCCGTCACGGCGGTGATGAGTTGGATCTCGAGTTGGGGGGTCACCGCTGGATACGTGATGCGTAATGCGTGAGAACGTCCGCCGGGCCCCGAACACCGGACGGGCCGCAGACGCCGGATGAGAATCGAGAGCGACCAGACAAAGCCGGAGGGCGGTAGTGAAAATCACGCATCACGGATCACGCATCCTCTGCACGGGTCACGCATCCTTCTTCGTCCGCGCGAGGCGCCGGGCCTCCGCCAGCCCGCGCGGCGTGAGCGCCCAGCCGTCGCCGCGGGCCTCGGCGAGCCCCTGCTGGCGGAGCGCGCCGAGCGTCGGCTCGACGGCGTCGGGCCGGGACGTCATCGTGCGGAGCGTGGCGGCCGGGTGCGGGTGGAAGGTGTCGGCGTGGCCGAGGGCGAGCGTGTAGAGGTCCTCCAGCGTCCCGGCCACGCGCAAGACGCGGCGGTT
>CAZDFV010000028.1:0-22160 GCA_964504495.1 uncultured Rhodothermales bacterium | reverse complement strand
CCCCGCCACGAGCCCGCGCCCCGGGGCGGCCAGCAGGCTCACGGCCACGAGCGCGCTCGCGCACAGGACGATCGTCGGCCCGGTCGGGAGCTGCGTGACGGACGCACTCGCGACGGCTCCGGCCACGCCGCTCGCGCCCCCGAACGCGCCCGCCAGCGCGACGACGCCCCACAGCCGGTCGGTCCACTGGCGGGCTGCGGCGGCGGGCGCGACGATCAACGCGCTCATCAGCACGACGCCGACCGTCTGGAGCCCGATCACGATCGCGACGACGAGGAGTGTCGTGATCCCCACGTCGAGGGCGCGGACGGGGAAGCCCTGCGCGGCGGCGAAGTCGGGGTCGAACAGGAGCACCTTGAACTCCTTCCAGAAGACGGCGAGGGCGACGAGGGCTGCGAGCCCGAGCGCCGCCATCGTCCACACGTCGCGGCTGACGAGGGCGGCGGCCTGGCCGAACAGGAACGTGTCGAGCCCGGCCTGGCTCGCGTCCGGCCGCGCCTGGATGTACGTCAGCAGCACCATCCCCAGCCCGAAAAAGACCGAGAGCACGATCCCCAGCGCGGCGTCGTAGGGGATGCGGCTCCGGCCCGTCACCTCCATCACGCAGAGCGTGCCGACCCACCCCGCCAGCCCGGCGCCGACGACGAGGACGAGCGGGGCCTTGCTCGCCGTCAGCAGGAACGCGAGCGCCACGCCGGGGAGCGCCGCGTGGCTGATGGCGTCGCCCAGCAGCGACTGGCCCCTCAGCACGGCGAACGCGCCGAGCGCGCCGGACGAGAGCCCGAGCACGGCGGCGCCGAGGGCGACGGTCCGCAGCGTGTAGTCGAGCTCGATCACAGGGGGTGGGTGTTGGGGGTCGGGGATTGGGGGCGGTCGGCCTCCGGCTGGCGCTCCGCCTCCGCCCCCTGCGCGGCGGGGTCGGTCCGTGCGGCCTGGAAGGGGACGCGCCCGCCGTACGTCGCCCGGAGGTTCTCGTCGGTGAAGACCTCCGCGACCGGCCCCGCCGCGATCCGCCGGACGTTCAGGAGCAGCACCCAATCGAAATACTCCGGGACGGTCTGCAGGTCGTGGTGGACGACCAGGACCGTCTTGCCCTCGGCCCGGAGCCGCTGGAGCAGCGCGACAATCGCCCGCTCGGTCGTCGCGTCGACGCCCTGGAACGGCTCGTCCATGAGGTAGACGCGGGCGTCCTGGACGAGCGCCCGCGCCAAAAACACCCGCTGCTGCTGGCCGCCTGAGAGCTGGGCGATCTGCCGGTCCGCGAGGTCCGCCATGCCGACCTGCTCGAGGGCTTCCATCGCCCGGACCTTTTCCCGCTTGCCCGGGCGCCGGATCCACCCGAGCGCGCCGTACGTGCCCATGAGGACCACGTCGAGCACGCTCGTCGGGAAGTCCCAGTCGACGGACCCGCGCTGGGGGACGTAGGCGACCTCGCGCCGCTTCTTCTCGAGCGGCCGCCCGTAGACCTCGACGCGCCCGGCCGCCGTCGGCACGAGCCCGAGCGTGGCCTTGATGAGCGTCGTCTTGCCGGCCCCGTTCGGCCCGACGACGGCCATGAGCACGCCCTCGGGCACGTGCAGGTCCACGTCCCACAGGACCGGCTCGTCGCGGTAGGCGACGGTGAGGTCCGCGACGTCGATCGCCGCTGGCGCTCCGTTGGCACGGCCCCTCGATGCGTGATGCGTGATGCGTGGTTCTTCGGCCATGACGTTGCGCTAGTCGGTGACGCTGTCGCTCGTGTCGGGGTCGCCTACGTCGAGGTCGTACGGAACTCCCGGCTCGCGGAGGTGGACGTCTCGCTGGTCGCGCGTCATCACGAGGAGGAGCCGGATGACGGAGGTGAGGACCCGGACCTGTGACTCGACCCGCCCTTCGTTCAGCACGTGCCGCCCCTTCACGTACCAGTCCCGTGCCTCCCGCGCCGAGCCGAGAGCGTACTCGAGGAACCGGGCCCGGTCGCGCCCACCGCCGCGCGAGTACCCTTCCGCAAGGTTCGCACTGATCGACCCGAGCGCCCGGTGGAGTTGGTCGGCCAGACTCCGGGTGCGGACGTCCTCGCTCAGCGCCGTCACGTCATCCCACGCCACGTCGCACACGTAGAGGCCGAGCCGGTACGCCTCGACCCGCCACAGCGCGTCTCTGCGGACGTCCTCGGGGACCTCGTCCGCCCACTCCCGCACCGCAACCGCCAGCGAAGAGTCACGCATCACGTATCACGCATCTGGCCCGCCCGCGCCGCCCGCCAGCGCCCCCACGATCGTATCCACGTTGTGCCGGATCATCCCCTCGTACGTCCCCTCCGGCGTGCCGGCGTCGCCGAGGGCGTCGGAGAACAGGTTGCCCCCGATCTCGACCTCCGCGCCCCGCGCCCTCACCGCCTCGCGGACGGCCTGGATGTTCCGCGGCGACACGCTCGTCTCGACGAACATGGCCGGGATGCCGCGCTCGGCCACGAACCGGGCGAGGTCGCGGACGTCGGCGGCCCCGGCCTCCGTCGCCGTCGAGAGGCCCTGCAAGCCCCGGACCTCGAACCCGTAGGCCCGGCCGAAGTAGTTGAACGCGTCGTGCGCCGTGACGAGGACGCGGCGCCCCTCCGGCACCTCCGCCACCCGCTGGCGGACGTAGCCGTCGAGCGCGTCGAGCCGTTCGACGTACGCCTCGGCGTTCGCGGCGTAGACCTCGGCGTGCGCCGAGTCGAGGGCGGCGAGGGCGTCGGCCGTGGCCCAGGCGACGCGCTTCCACATGTCGACGTCCATCCAGACGTGGGGGTCGAAGGCGCCCTCGAACTCGGGCGGCGTGAGCAGGCGGCCCTCGTCGAGCGCCTCGGCGACCGGCTCGGCCGCGATCCCGCGGCCCTCGACCTGCTCCAGCACCTCGCCCATCTTCCCCTCCAGCTCGAGCCCGTTGTACAGGACGATGTCGGCGCCGACGAGCCGGGCCACGTCGCTCTCGCGCGGGCGGTAGAGGTGCGGATCGACGCCGGGCCCCATGAGGCCCTCGACCTCGACGCGACGGCCGCCGATCTCGCGGGCGAGGTCCGCGATCAGGCTCGTCGTGGCGACGACCTGGACCTGGCGGTCCGCGACGTTGCCGGCCGTCGCGGTGCCGTCGGCCGGGCCGCACGCGGCGAGCGCGGCCGCCAGCAGGAGAGTGAGAAGCGAGAAGCGGGTCATGTGACGTCGTCGACGAAGAGGAACGGGGGGGCGTTGGGGCCGAGCGAGACGGTCTCGCCCGCCCGCTCGCCGGAGAGCAGGGACACGCGGACGGCGCCGTCGTCCTCGACATCGAGCACGCGGAAGCGGGTGCCCGGGTAGAGCCCGGCCGCGCCGACGGCCCGGAGGACGGCGGGGTCGTGGTCGCTCACGCGCGCGACCGTCGCCGTCTGCCCGGCGTCGAGGCGGGCGAGCGGGAGGAGGTCCTCTTCGTCCAGTTCGAGGCTAGCGGTCGGGATGGGCGCGCCGTGCGGGTCGTGCGTCGGGTGACCGAGGGCGGCGTCCATGCGCGCTTCGAGGTCCTCACTTAAGACGTGCTCCCACGCCTCGGCCTCGGCGTGGAGCCGGTCCCACGGGACGCCCAGCGCCTGGTGGAGGTAGGTCTCGACGAGGCGATGGTGACGGATCGTCTCGACGGCGACGAGGCGGCCGGCCTCGGTCAGCCGGGCGCCCTGGTACTTCTCGTGCTCGACGAGCCCCGAGGCCGCCAACTTCTTGAGCATCCCCGTGACCGACGCGGGCGCCACGTCGAGCCGGGCCGCGAGCGCGCTCGTCGTCGCCGGCTCGCCGGCCCGCCCGAGCGCGTGGATCGCTTTGAGATAGTCCTCGACGGCGGACGTGTGGGAAGGCATTGGATCTCTCTTTAGCCGCGCCTAAATTAGACGCACCTAAACCATCCGTCAACCCCCGTGCGTCTTCTCCTTCTGGTTCTCGTCCCGCTCGCCGCCTCGGCGCAGGCCCCGCTCGTCACGGACCGGCCGGACTTTACCGAGAGCGCCGTGGCCGTTCCGTCAGGGAGCGCCCAGGTTGAAGCAGGTCTGACGCTCTCGGACGACGACGTGTTGGTCGTGTCCGGCCCGGAGGCGCTCGTCCGCGTCGGCATCGCGTCGGGCGCCGAGGGCCGGCTCGGCCTCCCCGACTACGTCGCCCTCGACGGCGACGGCGGGCTAGCGGACCCGTCGGTCGGGGTCAAGGTGGAGCTGGGGCGGGCCGCCGGGTGGGGGCTCGCCGCCATCGCGGAGGTCTCGCTCCCGCTCGGCGAAGACGGGTTCGGCACCGAGTCCGCCAGTCCGCTCGTGCTCCTCATCGCCGGGCGCGACGTCGGCGCCTACTCCGTCGGGACGCAGGGCGAGGTCGCGTGGGGCCTCGACGCCGAGCGCGTCGACGTGGGCGGGACGCTCGTCGTCGGGCGCGGGCTCGGCGCGCGGTCCGGGACGTTCGTCGAGGGCGCCGTCGGGACGGTCGTGGACGGGCCGCTGGCGGTGCTCCTACACCACGGCTACACCCTCCTCCTCACCCCGACGCTCCAGCTCGACGGGCGCGTCGGCGCCGGGCTCACCGACTCGGCGCCGGACCTGTTCGGCGGGGTCGGGCTGAGCGTCCGGTTCGGCGGGTAGCGCCTACTCCTGGCACGGCGCGAGCGGCGCGACTTCGAGCGTGTAGAACCGGGGCTCGGTCGTGCCCGGCTCGTCCGGCGCGCCGCGGTAGTAGCTCACGAACCGGACCTTCGCCGCGCCCTCCCCGTCCGCCAGCCGGACGGCGAGCGTCTGGCCTGGCACCGGGCGGACGCCGTTCGACTCGTAGAGGTACCACCCGTTGCCGGACCCCGAGCACACGGCGGCGGCCGGCCCGCGCAGGCACTCCCGCTCGCCGTCGGCGAGGAGCGCGCTCGCGGGGGGGAGCGCCGTCACCTCGTCGAACGGGGCGTCGAGGAGGACGGCGGCGGCCTCGCCCGGCCCGCTCGTGCCGCCGTTGACGATCACCTCCGTCCCGCGGAAGCCGAGGTCCCACGCCGTCGAGGCCGAGTCGGCGTTGGGGACGACGCGGCCGTCGCGGAGCGAGATGAGCGCGAACGGGCCGGAGCCCGGCCCGCCCATCCCGCTCGCCCCGACGGCCACGTCGCGGACGAAGAAGGTGACATCGTCGGGCGCGGCCGACTCCTGCGCCGAGGCTGGGGCGGCGACCGTGAGGACGAGGGCGGTGAGGGCGAGGCGGGTCATGGGATCGAGTCGGTGGGGAAGGCGGAGACCTCGTCGGGCTCGAGGTCGAGGACGGTTCCGGGGGGGAGCGGCTCGACGCCGACGATCTGGAACCGGGCCGAGTCGAGGCGGAGCACGACCGGGGCGCCCGGCGCCAGCCCGTCGAGGAGGGCGGGGTCGGCGACCGAGAGGTCCATCCGCATGGCCGGCATCCGGCCGGGGATCGCCTCGTGCTCGACGGTCGCGGCCTGGCCGTCGTACTTCGCCTCGACAAAGCGGGCGCGGACGTCGAGCGTCGGCCGCTCGGGCTCGGCGGCGCACGCGGCGAGCGCGAGCACGGCAAGGAGGGCGGTCGGCCGCACTACAGGTCGACCTCGACCATCGCCCCGTCGCGGAGGTCGGCGCCGATGGGGTTCGTGAGGTAGCGGAGGGTCACGGTCTCGGCCTCGGCGTCGTAGCCGAGCACCTCGAGCTTAGCGAAGCCCGCGGCGTCCGCCAGCCGGAGGACGAGCGTGCGGCTAGGGATCGGCTCCGGCCCGTCCGCCGCGTCCCGGAACAGGGCGAACGGGGAGTCGCCGGGCGGGCAGACCACGCGGGCCGGCCCCTCCGCACACGCCGACTCGCCGTCGCGCCGGAACGGGACCCCGAGCCTGTCGGGGCCGAGCGAGTCGGCGTACGCGACGTTGCTGAACGGCGTCTCCACCACGGCGCCGATGGCCGCGCCCGGCCCGCTGGCGCCGCTGTTGAGGATCACGTCGGCTCCCCGGAAGCCGATGTCCCAGGCCGTCGTCTCCGCAGAGTCCAGACCGACGCGCTCGATCGTGAGCCGGACGTCGACGCTGTCCGGGCCCTCTGCAGCGCGGCCCAGGGAGTAGAGGGCGAAGGCGTCTGCCGGAGCCGCCTCGGTGGCGGGCTCGTCGTTCAGCACGACGGTCTGCACGCCCGAGTCGCACGCCACGAGGGCGAGCGCGGCGGCGAGGGGCGCCAGCGGGGCGAGGCGGGGGGCCGTCATCGGTCCTGGGGCGGGACGAACGCGCGGTCCGCGTCGGTCGGCGTCTCCACCCAGTCGGCCACGAACACGTTCGTCTCGCGGCTGGGCTGGCGGTCGGCCCGGCGGTTCGAGGCGAAGACGAGGCGCGTGCCGTCGGGCGAGAACATGGGGAAGGCGTCGAACGTGCCGGAGAACGTCACGCGCTCCGGGTCGCCGCCGTCGAGGTCCACGAGGAACAGGTCGAACTCGCGGCCGCCGGCGTCGAGCGTGTGGTGGTTCGAGGCGAACAGGATCTGCTCGCCGGACGGGTGGAAAAAGGGCGCCCAGTTGGCCCCGGGCAGGCGCGTCACCTGGCGGGCGTCGGTCCCGTCGGCGTTGGCGACGTAGAGGTCGAGGGCGCCGGGCATGACCGAGTCGTCCGCCAGCAGGCGGCGGTACTCGGCGGCCGCCTCGCCCGTCGGCCGGCTCGCGCGCCAGACGATCATCCGACTGTCGGGCGAGAAAAAGGCGCCGCCGTCGTAGCCCAGCTCGTCGGTGAGCTGGAGGAGATCGCCCGTCTCCAAGTCCAGCCGCCACAGCTCGAGGTCGCCGGAGCGCGTCGAGGTGAAGACGACGTACCGGCCGTCCGGGCTGACGGTGGCCTCGGCGTCGTAGCCCTCGCCGCCGATCAAGACCTCCGTGTTGGAGCCGTCGGCGTCGGCGACGAACACGTCGTAGCTGGGGAAGATGTCCCAGACGTAGCGGCCCGTGAGCGAGGCGGCGGTCGCGGGGCAGGCGTCGCCGCCGGGGTGCGTCGAGGCGTAGATCACGCGGCCATCCGGCAAGAAATAGCCGCACGTCGTCCGGCCGAGGCCGGTCGAGACGAGGCGGGCGCCCGCGCCGTCGGGCCCGGCCCCCTCGGCCGCGCTCATGACGAACTGCTGGTCGCACCCCTGCGGGTTGATCGCGTCCCAGTCGCTCTGGAAGACGAGGTCCTGGCCGTCGTAGCTCCAGTACGCCTCGGCGTTGTTCCCCCCGAACGTGAGCTGGCGGACGTTCCGCAAGCGCGCCTCGCCGGGGAAGCGGAGGCTGTCGGACAGGGCGTCGTAGGCGGCCGGGCCCTCGGCGTAGGCGTCGGGGTCGAGGTCCGACCGCTCGGCGTAGGCCACGCCTGGCATCTCGACCGGGCCGGTCTGGCCGCAGCCGGCGAGCGCGAGTCCGATGAGGGCAGCGAGGGCGGGGCGCATGGGCGGAACAGGGGGCGGGGGCGTCCGTGACAACGCGCCCCAACCCGGCTCCGCGCGCCGGGTTGCCGCCTTCGCCCCGTTTTCCCCCATGCCCGACTCGTTCGCCCTCCCCTCCCCCGCCGACCTCGACTTCGACGCCGACGTGCTCGCCGCGAGCCGCGAGCGGCCCGTCCTCGTCGACTTCTGGGCCCCGTGGTGCGGGCCGTGCCGCGTGCTCGGCCCCACGCTCGACCGGCTGGCGGACGGGGCCGAGGGCCGGTGGACGCTCGTCAAAGTCAACGCCGACGAGGCGCCGGACCTCATGGCCCGCTACGGCGTCCGCGGCATCCCCGCCGTCAAGCTGTTCGTGGACGGGGCCGTCGCCGCCGAGTTCACGGGCGCCCTCCCCGAGCACGCCGTCCGCCAGTGGCTGGCCGAGCACCTGCCGTCGCCCGGCCGCGCCCGCTACGAGGCGGGGCGCCAAGCGTTCGAGGCCGGCGACCGCGACGCCGCCCGCGCAGAGCTAGAAGCCGCCCTCGACGACGACGGCGCCCCGTGGGCCGGCGACGCCCGCGCGCTCCTCGCCCGCGCCCTCGTCTTCGACGACCCGGACCGCGCCCGCGGCCTCGTCCAGAACCTCCACACGGCCGAGGCCAAGGCCGTCCGCACCGTCGCCGACGCCCTCGCACGAGACGCCGCCGGCCTGCCGGACGGGCCCGGCCGCGACCGCACCTCTAGCGCGCTGGCGGCGCTCCAGGGCGGCCGTCTCGACGCGGCCGTCGAGGCATACCTCGACGTCATCCGCGCCGACCGCTACTACGACGACGACGGCGCGCGCAAGGCGGTCGTCGCCCTGTTCCAGACGCTCGGCGAGGGGCACCCGGTCACGAAGCGGCACCGGCCGGCCTTCAACATGTCGCTGTATTAGGGCGCCCTCCCGGCGGGCATGTGGTACCGGGTACGAGGTACGGTCCGAGACCGCGGCGGGCGGCCACGTACCCCGTCCCCCCTCACGCCCTACTCCACCAGCGCCTCCCACACGGCCCGGCTGACGGCGGCGCCGAGGCGGGCGGCCTCGTCGTGGCTGTCGAGCCCCTCGATGAGGACGACGAGGACGTAGGGCGCGCCGCCGTCGGGGTAGACGATGGCCCCGTCGTGGTGGATGCGGGTGATCCAGCCCGTCTTGTTCGCCACGCGCGTGCCCTGGGGGAGGCCGGCCGGGATCGTCTCGGTAAACTCCTGGCGGGACAGGATCTCGAGCATCTCGGCGCTGGCGTCGGGTGAGACGGCGCGGCCGTCGCGGATCGCTTCGAGGAGCGTGGCGAGGGCGTCGGCCGTGGTCCGGTTGCTGAGGCCGGCCTCGTACGCCAGCAAGTCCTCGACGCCGCGGAGCACGCGCATCCCGGGCGCCCCCAGCCGGTCGGTCGTCGCCCGGACCGAGTCGGCGGTGACGAGCTCGATGAGGAGGTTCGTCGCCAGATTCGAGGACGTGGTGATGGCCCGCTCCGTGAGGTCCCGGACCGTCACCGCGTCGAGGCCGTAGAGCGCGTCGTCGGTGTCGTCGGTGATCTGGAACGCGGACCCGTCCACGATCGAGCGGAACCGGTTCTCGACGGGGACCTCCTGGCTCCACGCGAGCCGCCCGGCCTCGACTTGGCGGAACGCCTCGATCATGACCGGCACCTTCATCGTCGAGGCCGCGTGGAACGGGCGGTCGCCCCGGACGCTCAGGCGCACGTCGGGGTGGCGGAGAGCGACGGCGACGACGGCCTCCGGGTGCTCGGCCGCGATCCGCTCAACGGCGGCGCGGATCGCCTCGGCGGGGCGGTCGGGCGTCACGGTCGCGGGGCCGCCGCACCCGACGGCCGCCAGCAGGGCGAGGACGACGACGGCGCGGACGGCAAGCATGAGGAAGCAGGGCAGCGGGTCACGATACGGCGGGCAGGGGGCGGAAGCGCGCCGCTGTCCGGGCGGGGACGGCGCTCCGGTCGGTCGACCACCCCTATCCCCTCCGGTCCAGGTAGGGCTGCAACGTTCTGGGCCGCCTACACAAATACGCGTCGTCATTCCCGCGCAGGCGGGAATCCAGGACTCGTGCGGCACGGTGCTCGGGCTCCCTGGATTCCCGCCTGCGCGGGAATGACTCGTTTCGTTTGTTCGTCAATCGAGAGACGCTACGAGAACGTAGCGGCCCCTCCTGTCCAGGAGGGAGACTCGCGCGACCGGCTTCCGGCTTCCTCAAGCACACCGCGGACGCCGGGCACACGCCCTGGAACTCGCTCGACTGGCGGACGGCCTCGGGCACGGCGGCCCGGTCGGTCGGGGTGTAGCCGCGTGCCCTGAAAAACGGCGCGGCCGTCGTCGTGAGGAGGTAGAGCACGTCGAGCCCCCGGGCACGGGCGGCGTCCTCGGCCGCCTCCGCCAGCCGGGCGCCCAGGCCGCGGCCTCGGTGCTCCGGCGCGACGGCGAGCGACCGGAGCAGCCCGGCCCCGCCGTACGGCTCGACGGCCACGCACCCGACGACGGCGTTCCGCTCGCGGGCGACGAGGAAGCGGACGACGTGCTCCGGCTCCAGGTCCGCGACGGGCAGGCGCGCGGCGCGGAGGAGGTCCAGGACCGCGGGCCAGTCGGCGGGTCGGGCCGGGGCGATCACGGCCCGAACTCGGCGTCGATCCACGCGGCGATCTCGTCGCGGGCGGCCCGGAAGGCGTCGAGCCGCTCGGCCTCGGTGCCCTCGACGGCCGAGGGGTCGCGGAAGCCGCGGTGGAGGTTCCGGTCGCGCGCCGGGAGGTACGGGCACGCCTCGCGCGCGTGGTCGCAGACGGTCACGACCACGTCGAAGTCGCGGTCGCCTAGGTCGTCGATCGTCTTGGACGACTGGCCGCTGGCGTCGACGCCGGCCTCCTCCAGCGCCCGCGCCGCGAGGGGGTGGACGCCCCGGGCCTCGGTCCCGGCGCTGAACGCTTGGTAGCGCCGGCCGTGCCGGTCCCGGAGCAGGCCCTCAGCGAGCTGCGACCGCGCCGAGTTGTGCGTGCAGACGAAGAGGACCGACGGGCGGGGGTCAGCAGCAGTCGCCATCGCAGCAGGCGTCGAGGCTGGAGAGGAGGTCGCCCAGCGCGCCGCGGGCCGCCGCCAGCCCGGCGCCGTCGAGGCAGTAGCACGAGCGGGGCCCGTCGGCCGTGCCGCGGACGAGGCCGGCCTCGCGGAGCACCTTCAAGTGTTGGGACACGGTCGACTGCGCCAGCCCGACGACCTCGACGACCTCGCCGCAGACGCACTCGCCCCGGGTGCCGAGCGTGCGGAGGATCTGGAGGCGGGCCGGGTGCGCGAGGGCCTTGGCCCAGCGCGCGAGGTCGGCGTCGGTGGCAGGGACGTCGAGGGCGATCTCGGTCACGGTGTGTTGGACGGGCGGAAGGGGTCGGCGGCGGGACCGGGGCCCCGCCGCCGGGGTCGGTCAGCAGCCGCAGTCGCAGGCGCCGCCGCAGCAGCAGCCGTCGGTGCAGCAGTCACAATCGCAGCAGGCGGAGGTCTTCATAGGGCTGGGGGAGGGTGATACAAGGCGACCATCGTTGATCGTCGATTAACGATAACTCATCCCCGTAGTCTTGTCAACCCCCGCCGTCGCCCCGCTGGCGACGCGCGCCGCCAGCCGTGCGCTCAGGCCGCGGCCCGCTCCTGGTCGGCGTACTGGAGCTCGTAGAGCCGGCGGTAGAGGCCGCCCTCGGCCAGGAGCGCCTGGTGGTCGCCCCGCTCGCGGACCTCCCCCTTGTGGAGGACGAGGATCTGGTCGGCGTGCTGGACGGTCGAGAGCCGGTGGGCCACGACGAGCGCCGTCCGCCCGTCCATGAGCACGTCGACGGCCCGCTGGACGGCCTCCTCGGTCTCGGTGTCCACGGACGACGTCGCCTCGTCGAGGACGAGCACGGCCGGGTCGTAGAGGAGCGTCCGCACGAACGAGAGCAGCTGGCGCTGGCCGAGCGAGAGCGTCGCCCCGCGCTCGCCCACGTCCGAGCCGTAGCCGTCGGGCAGCCGGTCGATAAAGCGGTCGGCCCCGACGAGCCGGGCGGCCTCGGCGACGCGCGCGTGCGGAATCGCGTCGTCGCCGAGCGTGACGTTCTCCTCGATGGACCCGGAGAACAGGAACACGTCCTGGAGCACGAGCCCGACCTGCTGGCGGAGCTCGTCGAGGGGGAGGTCGCGGACGTCGACGCCGTCGAGCGTGACGCGCCCGCGCTGCGGCTCGTAGAACCGGAGGAGGAGTGAGAGGATCGTCGTCTTGCCCGAGCCGGTCGCCCCGACGAGGGCGACCGTCTGCCCCGGCTCGACGGTGAACGAGACGTCGCGGAGCACCCAGTTCCAGTCGGGGTCTTTCTGCTCATCCCTCTCCATCCCCGACCCCTCCCCATCCCTCCTGGGCGCCGGCAGGCGCTCGTAGGCGAACCACACGTCCTCGAACGCGATCCGCCCCTTGGCCCGGCCGCCCGCCAGCCGGGCGGGCTCGGCGCGCTCGTCCAGCGACTGGTCGTCGTCGAGGAGGTCGAACACGCGCTCGCTCGCCGCGAACGCCGCCTGGATCGAGTTGAGCTGGTCCGACAGGTTCCGCACCGGCTCGAAGAACATCCGGACGTACTGGACGAACGCGATGAGCGTCCCGACCGTGACGGCCTCGCGCATGGCCTCCGTCCCGCCGAACCAGATGACGAGGGCGAGGGCGGCCTCGGCCACGATCGTGACGACGGGGTAGAAGAGCGCGTAGTAGTAGACCGTCTGGACGTGGGCCCGCCGGTGCTCGTCGTTGACGCCCTCGAACCGCTCCTGCTCGACGGCCTCGCGCCCGAAGATCTGGACCACGCTCATCCCCGAGACGTGCTCCTGCAAGAAGGCGTTGAGCCGGCCGACCTGCTTGCGCGTCTCGCGGTAGGCCGCCCGCATCTTCCGCCGGAACACCTCGGTCACGACCACCATCGGCGGGAGCGCGAGGAGGGCCACGAGCCCTAGCTCGAGGTCGAGCGAGAGCATGAAGTAGCCGATGAAGAGCAGCCGGCCGAGGTCGCCGATGACGGTCACGGCCCCGGCCGAGAGGAGGTCGGCGAGGGCCTCGATGTCGCTCGTGGCCCGCGTGATGAGCGTGCCGATGGGCGTCTTGTCGAAAAAGGCGAGCCGCTGGCGCTCGACGAACCGGAAGACGCGCGTGCGGAGGTCGTAGAGCGCGTGCTGGCCCACCCACTGCGTGAGGTAGGCGAGCCCGAACGCGAACGCCCCCTCGGCGAGGAGGACGGCCGCGAGCCACCCGACGATCTCCAAGAGCCCGCCGACGTCGCCGGCCACGATGTGCTCGTCGACGGCGATCTGGACGAGCCGCGGCCGGAGCGGCCCGAGGAAGGCGACGGCCAGCGTGAGCGCGAGCGCCACGGCCACCTGCCAGCGGTACGGCCAGAGGAGGGCGCCGAGCCGCCGGGCGAGCCGCCGGGGCGGCCGCTGGGTCTGGGGTGCGTCCTCTGCCACGGGGCCTCTACCCCGGCCCGGCGGCACGCGGTTCCTCCGCCCGCTGGCGGCGGGCGCCAGCGATTACCGGCGGACCGCGTAGCGCTCGAGCTCCTCGGCGGCCTCGGCCGCCGGGAACACCTCGCGGGCCTCGGCGACGAGGACGGAGGCGTCGGTGTAGCGGGCCGAAAAGTGGGTGAGGAGGAGCCGCCCGGCGCCGGCGTCGCGGGCCACCTCAGCGGCCTGCCGAGCCGTCGAGTGGCCGACCTCGGCGGCCCGACCGGCGTGCTCGTCGGTGAACGTGGCCTCGTGCATGAGGAGGTCCGCGCCGGCCGCCAGCCGGCGGCCGGCCTCGCACGGGACGGTGTCGAGGACGTAGGCGAAGGCCCCGCCCGGGCGCGGCGGCCCGACGAGCCCGTCCGGCCCGACCTCGCGGCCGTCGTCCAGCGTGACGGTCTCGCGGCGCTTGAGGGCCTCGAACTGCCACCCCTCCGTGACGCCGGCCGCCCGCGCGGCGTCGCCGTTGATCGAGCCCGGGCGCGTCCGCTCTTGGTACCGGAACCCGAAGCACGGAACCCGGTGCTCGATGGGCCGCGCCTCGACCGTGACGTGCTCGTCCTCGTAGACGACCGCGTGCTCGGTCCCCTCTGCCAGCTCGACGTAGTTCGTCTCGAACGGGAGCCAGTCGCGCCGGAGGCCGGGCATCGCGGTCAACACGTCCCGGATCCCCTCCGGGCCGACGACGGTGAGCGGGTCCTCGCGCTCGAGCAGCGCCAGCGTGGTGACGAGCCCGGGGAGCCCGTAGAGGTGGTCGCCGTGGAGGTGCGTGATGCAGATGGCGTCGAGCCGGCCGCGCGTGAGCCCGCCGCGGACGAGCTGGAGCTGGCTCCCCTCGCCGCAGTCGAACAGGACGCTCCGGCCCTCGCGCCGGACGAGCGTCCCGGCGAGGTGGCGCGTCTTGGTCGGGAGGGCGGAGCCGGTCCCGAGCGGGATCACCTCGAACATGGGCGGGGGGACGGGGAGGCGGGCCACTAACCGGGCGCGTCCAGCGGGGGTCCCCGTGCGGCCCCGTTGCGTGCGGCAGGTCGGCAGCCAAGGTGCCCGTCGGGCCGGTCGCTGCCCAGGGCGGACTGGTGGGAGTTGACCGCTCTTTTCTCCCCCGCCCACCCCCTACTGGCGGCGCACGTGGCCGGGGCGTTTCCGATTCCGCCCCCTGTCCGTCCCCCCCGGCCGGCGGTAGACTCCGCGCCCCCCGACACCCGTGCCCGTGGCCGCCCGCTTCGCCCTCGTCCTCCTCCTCGTCGCCCTCGCCGCCGGGTGCGGCACCGCGCCCCCCGCGGTCGTGACCGAGCCGGCCCCGGTCGAGGGCGCACCTGTCGAGCCCGAGCCGCCGGTCGTCGGGCCTGCGCCGCCCGTGGTGGCGCCCGAGCCGCCGGGCACCGTCGTCGACGCCGCGGCGCTGCCGGGCCCGCGCCGCGAGTTCCGGGCGGCCTGGATCGCGACCGTCGCCAACATCGACTGGCCGAGCCGGGCCGGCCTCTCGACCGAGGAGCAGCAGGCGGAGCTGGTCGGACTCCTCGACCGGGCCGTCGAGCTGGGGCTGAACGCCGTCGTGTTCCAGGTCCGCCCGCACGCCGACGCCCTCTACTTCACGCCGAAGGAGCCGTGGTCGGAGTACCTGACCGGCCAGCAGGGGCGCCCGCCGAGCCCGTGGTACGACCCGCTCCAGTTCGCGATCGAGGAGGCCCACGCGCGGGGCCTCGAGCTCCACGCCTGGTTCAACCCGTACCGGGCCGGGCACCCAGCCGAGGACGGCCCGCGCGACCCGCGCCACATCTCGAACACGCGGCCCGACCTCGTCCGCGCCTACGGCGACTTCCTCTGGCTCGACCCCGGCGAGCCCGAGGCGGCCGACCACTCGATGGAGGTGATCCTCGACGTGGTCCGCCGCTACGACGTCGACGGCGTCCACCTCGACGACTACTTCTACCCGTACCCGGTCGACGCGCGGGGCCGGCGCGTCCCGTTCCCCGACGCCGACGCGTACGCCCGGGCCCGCCAGTCGGGCGAGACGCTCGGCCGCGACGACTGGCGGCGCCAGAACGTGGACCGCTTTATCGAGCGGCTCTACCGCGAGGTCAAAGCGGAAAAACCGTGGGTGAAGGTCGGCATCAGCCCGTTCGGGATCTGGCGGCCGGGCCATCCGGAGGGCGTGACCGGGTTCGACCAGTACGCCGAGATCTACGCCGACGCCCGGAAGTGGCAGCGCGAGGGCTGGCTGGACTACCTCGCGCCGCAGCTCTACTGGTCCATCGACAGCCGGGGCCAGAGCTTCCCCGCGCTCCTCGACTGGTGGGAGTCGCAGAACGTGGCCGACCGGCACCTCTGGCCCGGCCTCTACACGAGCCGGATGCTCCCCGAGGTCGGCGGCTACGGGCCGGAGGAGATCGTCGACCAGGTCCTCCTCGTCCGCGAGGCGCCGGAGGCGTCGGGGACGATCCACTTCTCGATCAAGGCCCTTCTCGACTCGAACGGCACGCTCGGCCAGCGGCTGGCGGCGGGCCCGTACGACGCCCCGGCCCTCGTCCCGCCCTCGCCCTGGCTCGACGCCGAGCCGCCCGCGGCCCCAGTCGTCCACGTGACGCCGCGCCGCGGGGCCCTCGACGTCACGTTCCGGCCGGACGGGACGGAGCCGGTCCGCCACTACGTCGTCCGGGCGCGGCGGGCGGGCGCGTGGGAGTGGCACGTCGTCCCGGCGAATGTGGGGACGTACGTGCTCCCGGCCGGGGGCGCGCCGGTCGAGGCCGTCGCCGTCTCGGCCGTGGACCGGGTGGGGACGGAGGGGCCGGCCCGGCTCGTCGAGGTCGAGTAGCGCCGCGAACCGGCGGGGCCGCCAGCGGGGCGCGTTCTCAGGCGGCCTCTGGGAGGCGCCACCCGTGTGGCGCGGGAGTCGCCGGCCACGGGCTGGCGGCCCGCGTCGGCGCCCGAGTCCTCGAGGGGGTACCGGCACCCGCGCGGAGGGTGTCGGCCGGAGCGCTGGCGGCGGTCGTGGACGGGGACCGCCAGCCGGGGCGGGCACGGGCCGCCGACGCGGGGGGCCCCCTCAAGGGGACGAGCGAGCGGGGGAGCCGCCGGCAGGGCCCTCCTCCCTTGAGGGAGGTGCCCGCGTCAGCGGGCGGAGGGTGTCCGGCCGGCCGCTCGGGTCGTGGGCGGAACGCCAGCCGGGGCGGACACCCCCACCCGGCTCCGCCGGGAGCCCCCTCAAGGGGGCGGGCTCTCCCCGGCCCCTCAAGACGGCGAGAACGTCGGGGGGCCGCCCGGACACGGCGTGACCTCTGGGCGCCCGTGTCCGGCTGTCGTACCATCCCGCGCCCCGCACCCGCACGCATGGCCGAAGTCCCCGTCGCCCCGTCCCCCGCCGCCCCCGAGCCGGCCCGCGAGGGCGTCGGCTGGCGGAAGCCGTGGGCGTGGGTTCCCTCGCTCTACTTCGCCGAGGGCGTGCCGTACATGGTCGTGGCCGTGCTCTCGGTCCTGCTGTACAAGCGGCTCGGGCTCTCGAACACGGACATCGCCCTGTACACGAGCTGGCTCTACCTCCCGTGGGTGATCAAGCCGTTCTGGGCCCCGCTCGTCGAGATGGTCAAGACGAAGCGGCTGTGGACGATCGCCATGCAGGTGCTCATCGGCGGCGGGCTGGCGGGCGTGGCGCTGACGATCCCGACGACGGGCTTCGTGCAGGCGACGCTGGCCTTTTTCTGGCTCCTCGCCTTCTCGTCGGCCACGCACGACATCGCGGCCGACGGGTTCTACATGCTCGCGCTCGACGAGCACGAGCAGGCGTGGTGGGTCGGCTGGCGGAGCACGGCGTACCGGGCGGCCATCTTCGCGGTTCAAGGGGCCGTCCCACTCCTGGCCGGCGCCCTTGAAGCCTCGACCGGACTCGAGCCCGTGACCGCGACGGTCCAGGCCGTCCCCGCCGCGACGGGCGCCGCGCTCGTCGACGCGGACGCGCTGCCCGCCAGCCCGACGACGCGGACGGCTCCGCCCGACGCCGCGCGCGACGACCTCGAAGTGATCGTGGACGCCGAGGCCGTCCAGATCCCGATTGCCGCCCGGCCCTCTAGCGAGGTGACGGCGCTCCTCGACGCCGCACGCGAGCGGAACGAGGCCGCCGGGTTCTACGGCGGCGCGGTGCAGGAGCGCGGCCCGCCCGGCGACCTCGCGGCCTCCGACTCCCTCGCCGGGCTGGCGGCCGCCGACGCCGTGGACGCGATCGCGACGGAGGGCCCGGACGAGGAAGAGCCGTCGTGGTGGGCCCGGACGGTCTCCGGCCCGCTTGGGCGCGCCATCACGGCCCTGTTCGGGGAGGACCCGGCCGAGGTCTCCGCGACAGCCGGGAACGTGGGCGTCGTCCCGTTCCGGCTGTCGGGGCCGCCGCCCGAGGGCGAGGAGGTGGCCGTCACGCTCGGCTTCAGCGACGGCGACGAGAGCCTGACCCTCGTCGAGGGCGAGCGGTTCGTCTTTACGCCCGAGAACTGGGACCGGCCGTTCCTCGCCGTCGTCCAGCTCGACCGGAACCTGGCTGAGCCGACCGAGGCCACGTTCCGGGCGACGAGCGGCAACATCCCCCTTGCGTGGTCGCTGACGTTCTTCGTGATCGCCGGTGTCTTTTTGGCGCTCATGGCGTGGCACACGTTCGCCCTCCCGCGCCCGCCGAGCGACGTCCCCAGCGCCGAGGGGACGGGCGGGGCCGCGGGCGTGCTCCAGTACCTCGTGTTCCTGGCGATCTTCGTCGTGGTCCTCGGCGTCCTCCTCGTGCCGATGATGATCGCCGGGATCGTCGCCCCCCGCGCGACCGGGCCGTGGGGCCGCATGTTCCGCGCGATCCCGTTCTCGGGGAGCCCGCTCGCGAGCGCGATCACGTCGTTTTTCGAGAAGCCCGAGATCGGGATCGCCGTCGCGTTCGTCCTCCTGTACCGCTTTGCCGAGGGGCAGGTCGTCAAGCTCGTCATTCCGTTCCTTGTGGACCCGGCCGAGGCCGGCGGCCTCGCGCTCACGACGGGCCAGGTCGGGATCGCCTACGGGACGGTCGGCGTGGCGTGCCTGACGGTCGGCGGCATCCTGGGCGGCATCGTGATCGCGCGCGACGGGCTGGGCCGGTGGCTCTGGCCGATGGTGATCGCCATCAACCTCCCGAACGCGGCGTACCTCCTGCTGGCGGTCTTCCGGCCCGAGAGCTTCCTCTGGGCGAACGTCGCGATCGCCGTCGAGCAGTTCGGCTACGGGTTCGGGTTCGCGGCCTTCCTCATGGTCCTGATCTACATCGCCGAGGGCGAGCGGAAGACGGCCCACTACGCCATCGGGACCGGGTTCATGGCCCTCGGGATGATGATCCCCGGCCTGTTCTCGGGGTGGCTCCAGGACCTCATCGGCTACGAGCGGTTCTTCCTGTGGGTCCTGATCGCCACGATCCCCAGCTTCCTCGTCGCCGCGCGGATCCACGTCGACCCGACGTTCGGGAAGAAGAAGGACGAGGAGCCCGCCGCCTGACACGCTGGCGGCGCTCGCCGCCGGCAGGCTCAGCACTCCGCCCTGTCATCCTGAGCGGAGGGCGCAGCCCGGAGTCGAAGGATCTCGACACCAAGCCCTCACGCTGGCCGTACCGGCCCCTACGGCTGAGACACTGCGCTGAGATCCTTCGCTCCGCTCAGGATGACGACGGCAACGTCGATCCAGAGGAAACCGCCGTACTCAACGTGACCGTCCGCCCGATCCGCACCGGCGAGGCCGAGGCCGCCCGCGCGCTCTGGAACCGGAGCGCCGAGCACGACCCGCTCTCCCCCGCCCTCTTTCACGAGAATGTGTGGGGCGAGCCGGTCGGAACCGCGCTCGTGGCTGAGGACGGCGGCCAGATTGTCGGCCTCGGCGTCGGCGTGCTGTGGCCGACGGCCGACGAGGTTCGCGGGAGCGTTCGGATGCTGGCCGTCGCGCCGGAGCGGCGGCGGCGTGGCGTCGGGACGGCCCTGCTCGACGCACTGGCGGACAGCCTCCGCCAGCAGGGCGCGGTCGTCTTGCGGATCGGGGAGGCGGCGCCGAACTACCTCCAGCCCGGCATCGACGTGCGCTATGAGGCCGGGCTCGCGTTCGCCGACGCGACCGGGTTCCGGGAGACGGGCGAGGCCGTCCACCTCGGCGTGGACCTGACTTCGGGCGACTGGGACACGGCGGAGGCCGAGGCCCGGCTGGCGGCGGCCGGCGCCGAGGCGCGCCGCGCGAGCACGGCCGACCGGGACGCGCTCGGCCGGCTCCTCGACGCGCACTGGCCGGCGTGGCGGGCCGAGACCGACCGGGCCCTCGCCAACACGCCGCCGACGCTCCACCTCGTCCTGCGCGATGGCGACGTGCTCGGGTTCGCCGCCTACGACGCCAACAACGTCGGCACCGGCTGGTTCGGCCCGATGGGGACGGCGCCACAGGCGCGCGGGCTCGGCGTCGGGGGCGTCGTCCTCCGGCGGTGCCTCCGCGACATCCGCGCTCAGGGGCAGGAGCACGCGACGATCGCCTGGGCCGCCTCGCTCCCGTTCTACGAAAAGGCGGCCGGGGCCGTGCTCTCGCACCGCTTCCGCCGCGTCGAGAAGCGGCTGGCGTAGATCCGCCCGCTGTAGCGTCGTTGCATGCAACGACGCTACGGTCGGCGTCACCTTTCCAGCGCGTCGAGCGTGGCGGCGACGAGGGCCGCCAGCCGATCGGTGTCGAGGACGGTTTCGAGGGGGAACCCGAACGCGGCCACCTGCGGCGTGAGGACGGCCGCGCTCAGGCTGTTCTCGGCGTAGCGGAGGGCCGTCCGTCCGTCGTCGCCGGCCGGCTCGATGGCGTCGGGCGACTCGGCGGCGTAGACCTCGGGCCCGCGGACGGCGTTGTAGGCGAGGCTGTCGCCCTCCGCAAGGAGCCCGCCGCTGGCGACGACGGCGCCCGTCTGGGCCGCCCGGTCCGTCCGCCAGCGGACGCCGAGGGCGTCGCGGAGCCAAGCGACGGCGGGGTCGTCGTCGGCGCGGGGCGTGCCGTCGAGCTCGGCAGCAAGGTCCGTTGCCCAGTGGGCGCCGGAGACGATGAGCCGGCCGCCCCCGTCGAGGTAGGCGCCGAGCGCGTCGCGCATCTCGGTGGGGATCGCCTCGAACGCCGGCGGTCGGCCGTCGGCCTTGGGCCAGGGCGTCCGCCGCTCCTCGCCCAGGATGAGGTCGACGAGCGGGTACTCCGTGAGCGGCACGGCTCCGTCCGCCACGGCCTCGTCGGAGACCGAGGCGAACGAGCGGCCGGCGGCGAGGAGCACGCGGCCGTGGACGGCGGCGAAGTCGTGCGTGTTGCCGGCGATCCGGGTGGTCTCGAGCGTGGCCTCGCTCGCGCCCCAGCCCGGCGCGTCGTCGTCGGCCCACTCGCGCGACGGGTCGAACACGACCTGGTCGCCGACCGTCGCCACGTCGACGCCGTCGGGGACGCCCTGGTCGCGCCAGAAGGCGAACCCAGCGAACCCGGGGCGAGACACGGCCGCCGGCGGGGCCACGCGGTCGAACCCGGCCACGACGAGCGCCGGCTCCGCCCCGCTGGCGGAGGCCGCCAGCCCGACCGCCAGCGCCTCGGACGGCCGGCTCTCCCCGCCCGCGTTGACGGCCGCGACTCGGTAGCTGCGGACGACGCCCGGCGGCGGCGCCTCTAGCATCACCTCCGTGCCCTCTACGAGCCGGCCGCCGTCCCACCCGGCACGGCCGTCGCGGACGTACACGACGTAGGCGTCCGCGCTGGCGGACGGTTCGAGCGGGTCCGGCTGCGCCCGCCAGCCGAGGCGGACGTCGTCGCCCTCGAACGTGGCGGCAAAGTGGGTCGGGGCGAGGGGCTGGACGACGAACGGCTCGCCCCGCTGCTCGGCCAGGAACCGCCCGACGGCCTTGTAGATCGTCCGCCCCACGTCCGCCTGGAACCGCGGGTCGAGGGCGAACCGCATGTCCAAAAAGCTCTGGTGCGAGAGGAGCTCGAGGAGGACCGACGGGACGTTCGGACGAGCGGCCTCCGAGTAGGGCCGGTCCCAGAGCGGCCGGCGGCGCCAGGCGGCGTCCCACGAGTCGCGGAGGTCGTCGACGAGCGCCGTCTGGAGGCCGTCGGCGAGGTCGCGGTTGGCGAGCCGCGAGACGCCGTCGGGGAAGGCCCGCGTCGAGTCCATGCCGGGCACGTCGTAGATCACGAGCGTCCCGATGACCGTGTCGCGCCGGGCGACCCCCGCGTCGGTGTGGAAGGCGAGCGAGAGGTCGACGGGGATGCCGAGGCCGGCGTCGTCGCGGCGCTCGTTGGGGCCGTAGGGCGCGCCGCGGAGCCAGTTCACCCACTCGCCGCGGGAGCGGTAGTCGTCGGTGTAGTCGGCGTCGGTCGGGCCGGAGAGGTTGTAGACGTACTCCGGGGCGCCGGCGAGCTGCTCGTAGTAGCGGGCCGCCTCGGTAAAGCGGGGCCGCCCGCTCGTCTCGCCCGCCCGCGCGACGACGCCGACGCCCCCGCCCCACCGGACGGCGTCGGCCGAGACCGTGCCCTCGCCGCTGGCGGCCAGCGTGACCGAGGCCGGCCCGCCCGGCTCGAACCGGAAGGCCCCGAGCGGCGCCCACGTGCCGGCGCCCATCCGCTGGTTGACGGCCAGCCGCGTCTCGCCGCCCGCGTGGCGGACGGTGTAGACGGCCTCGTCGGTCCGGTCGGGGCCGGGGGCGTAGCTCACGACGACGTGGTACTCGCCGGCCTCCGGGACGCTGGCGGTCCACGTCGCCGTGGCGCCGCTCGCGGCGTCGGCCTCGCGGGCCGTCCCGAGGCGGAAGGGGTTCTCGCCGTCGCCGTAGGGCGGGCGCCAGGCGAAGCCCGGGCCGGCGCTCCGCCAGCGGCCCGTCTCGGCGTAGGTGCCGGGCGTGGCGAACTCGCCCGCCTCCACACCGTCGTTGTCGGCCACGACCTCGTGCGGCTGCGCGTCCCGCTCGCGCGGCATGAGGACGACGGCCCCGGCCCGCTCCAGCGCCGGCGTCACGTAGCGCGTGACGACGCCGAACGGGTTGAGGTCCTCGACGGTCGTGAAGAGCCGGGGCCGCTGCCACTCCCAGCGGTCGAGCGCCGGCTCGTAGTACCACCCGTGGCTCGGCCACAGCGCGACGTGCCTCCCGCTCAGCCCGGCCGTCGGCGTGTGCGGCGCGTCGAGGCGGCGGACGAGCGGCGGGCCTGGGGCGGGCGGCGCGAACCGGCGCGCGGCGTCGCGGCTAGAGGG
>CAZDFV010000027.1:0-23689 GCA_964504495.1 uncultured Rhodothermales bacterium | reverse complement strand
ACTACCGGTCGTTCAAGCCGGAGAAGGACGGCCTCTTCTGCGAGAAGATCTTCGGGCCGGTCAAGGACTGGGAGTGCCACTGCGGCAAGTACAAGCGGATCCGGTACAAGGGCATCATCTGCGACCGCTGCGGGGTCGAGGTGACGCAGAAGTCGGTCCGCCGCGAGCGGTTCGGGCACATCACGCTGTCCGTCCCGGTCGTCCACATCTGGTACTTCAAGAGCCTCCCGAACAAGATCGGGGCGCTCCTGGGGATGAAGTCGAAGGACCTCGACAAGGTCATCTACTACGAGTCGTACGTCGTCGTCCAGCCGGGCGGGGCGAGCGCGATGGGCGTGGAGCAGGGGACGCTCCTGACCGAGAACGAGTACTTCGACGTCCTCTACCAGATCCGCGAGGACAACAACCGGCTGCCGGACGACGACCCCGAGAAGTTTATCGCCATGATCGGCGGCGAGGCCGTCGAGGAGCTCCTCAAGCGGATGGACCTCGACGCCCTGGCGATCGAGCTCCGGTTCCAGGCCCGCACCGAGACGAGCCAGGCGCGGAAGGCCGAGGCCCTCAAGCGGCTCGGGATCGTCGAGAGCTTCCGCGAGGCCAGCACGCGGACCGAGAACAAGCCGGAGTGGATGGTCATGAAGGTGATCCCGGTGATCCCGCCGGAGCTCCGGCCGCTGGTGCCGCTCGAGGGCGGGCGGTTCGCGACGAGCGACCTCAACGACCTCTACCGCCGCGTCATCATCCGGAACAACCGGCTCAAGCGCCTCATCGACATCAAGGCGCCGGAGGTCATCCTCCGCAACGAGAAGCGGATGCTCCAGGAGGCCGTCGACAGCCTGTTCGACAACAGTCGGAAGGCGAACGCCGTCCGCTCGGACTCGAACCGCGCGCTGAAGTCCCTGAGCGACATGCTCAAGGGGAAGCAGGGCCGGTTCCGCCAGAATCTTCTGGGTAAGCGGGTCGACTACTCGGGCCGGTCGGTCATCGTGGTCGGGCCGGAGCTCCAGCTCCACCAGTGCGGCCTGCCCAAGGAGATGGCCGTCGAGCTCTTTAAGCCGTTCATCATCCGCAAACTCATCGAGCGCGGGATCGTTAAGACGGTGAAGTCCGCCAAGAAGGTGGTCGACCGGCGGACGGCCGACGTGTTCGACATCTTGGAGCGCGTGATCG
Source organism: uncultured Rhodothermales bacterium (assembly GCA_964504495.1). Classification (GTDB taxonomy): domain Bacteria; phylum Bacteroidota; class Rhodothermia; order Rhodothermales; family Rubricoccaceae; genus Rubrivirga. Next base: position 22,519 of record CAZDFV010000027.1, on the reverse strand, counting down.
ACGGGCACCCGGTCATGCTCAACCGGGCGCCGACGCTCCACCGGCTCGGCATCCAGGCGTTCCAGCCCGTCCTCATCGAGGGCAAGGCGATCCGCCTGCACCCGCTTGTGACGACGGCGTTCAACGCCGACTTCGACGGGGACCAGATGGCGGTCCACGTGCCGCTCTCGCACGACGCCATCCTCGAGTGCCAGATCCTGATGCTGGCCTCGCACAACATCCTGAGCCCGGCGCACGGCGGCCCGATCGCGGTCCCGTCGCAGGACATGGTCCTCGGCATGTACTACATGACGAAGGACCGGGCCGGCGAGAAGGGCGAGGGCATGACCTTCGGGTCGACCGCCGAGGTCCGCCAGGCGTTCGACCAGGGCCGCGTCTCGCTCCACGCCCGGATCAAGCTCCGCCTCAACGAGCCGACGTTCGACGGCGCCCACCAGCCGGGCGAGACGATCGACACGGCCGTCGGGCGCGCGCTCTTTAACGACATCGTGCCCGACGGCGTCGGGTACATCAACCAGGTCCTGACCAAGAAGAACCTCCGGAACATCATCGGGGGCGTCTTCAAGGCGACCGACTTCCCGCGCACGGCGGCCTTCCTGGACGAGGTCAAGGACCTCGGGTTCGGGCAGGCCATGCTCGGCGGCCTCTCGTTCTCCCTCAGCGACATCGTCGTGCCGGACCGGAAGGAGGAGCTGCTGACCGAGGCCGAGGACCGGGTCGAGGAGATCCGCTCGAACTACGAGATGGGCTTCATCACCGAGGCCGAGCGGTACAACCAGGTCATCGACGTCTGGACGTCGACGAACAACGAGATCTCGAACGTCCTCTACGAGACGCTCCAGAACGACCAGGACGGGTTCAACGCCATCTACATGATGGCCGACTCGGGCGCCCGAGGCAGCCGCGAGCAGATCCGCCAGCTCGGCGGGATGCGCGGGCTCATGGCGAAGCCGCAGAAGTCGGCCGCCGGGAGCGCGGGCTCGATCATCGAGAACCCGATCAAGTCCAACTTCAAGGAGGGCCTCTCGGTCGTCGAGTACTTTATCTCGACGCACGGGGCCCGGAAGGGGCTGGCGGACACGGCGCTCAAGACGGCCGACGCCGGCTACCTCACCCGCCGGCTCGTCGACGTGTCGCAGGACGTGTCGATCACGCAGCCCGACTGTGGCACGCTCCGCGGCGTCCGCATGGAGGCGCTGAAGGACAACGAGGACATCGTCGAGTCGCTCCGCGACCGGATCATCGGCCGCGTGTCGGTCCACGACGTCCGCGACCCGGAGTCGGAGGAGATCATCGTCTCGCGCGACGACCTCATCACGGAGGAGATCGCCGACCGGATCGAGACGACGGCCATCGAGGTCGTCGAGATCCGGTCCGTGCTGGCGTGCGAGGCCACGCGCGGCGTGTGCGCACTGTGCTACGGCCGCAACCTCGCCAACGGCCGCCTGGTCGAGGAGGGCGAGGCCGTCGGCGTGATCGCCGCGCAGTCGATCGGCGAGCCGGGCACGCAGCTCACGCTCCGCACCTTCCACATCGGCGGGACGGCGAGCCGGATCGCGGCCGAGTCCACGATCGAGGCCAAGTTCGACGGGACCGTGGCGTTCGAGAACCTCCGCACGGTCACGTCCGGCGAAGGCGACGACGCCAAAGCGATTGCGCTCGGCCGGTCCGGCGAGGTCCGCATCCTCGACAAAGACGGGAAGCAGCGGATCGCCTACACGATCCCCTACGGGGCCGACGTCGCCGTCAAGGAGGGCGACACGGTCGCCAAGGGCGACGTGATCGCGTCGTGGGACCCGTACAACTCGGTCATCGTCGCTGAGACCGGGGGCACGCTCCGGTTCCAGGACGTCATCGAGGGGACCACCTTCCGCGAGGAATCGGACGAGCAGACGGGGTTCCGCGAGAAGGTCATCACCGAGACGCGCGAGCGCTCGCTCACGCCGGCCCTGGTCATCGAGGGCGAGGGCGGCCGCGAGTACACGATGCCCGTCCGCGCCCGCCTCCAGGTGGACGCGGGCGACGAGGTCCAGCCGGGCCAGGTGCTCGCCAAGCTCCCCCGCCAGTCGTCGAAGACGCGCGACATCACGGGCGGCCTCCCGCGGGTGATCGAGCTGTTCGAGGCGCGCCAGCCGTCCGACCCGGCCGTCGTGACCGAGATCGACGGCGTCGTGTCGTTCGGCGGCCGGAAGCGCGGGTCGCAGGAGGTGATCGTGACGAGCCGCGACGGGGAGACGCAGAAGACGTACCTCGTCTCGCTCTCGAAGCACCTCCTCGTCCACGAGAACGACTTCGTGCGGGCTGGCGAAGCCTTGAGCGACGGGCAGATCTCGCCCCAGGACATCCTCGCGATCCTCGGGCCCACGGCCGTCCAGGAGTACCTCGTCAACGAGGTCCAGGAGGTCTACCGGCTCCAGGGCGTCGGGATCAACGACAAGCACATCGAGACGGTGGTCCGTCAGATGATGCAGAAGGTGCGGATCACCGACCCCGGTGACACCCCGTTCCTCGAGGCTGACCTCGTGGACCGGATCGCCCTCGAGCAGACGAACGACGCCCTCTACGACACGTTCGTCGTGGTCGACGCGGGCGACTCGGGTCTCCGCATCGGGGACTCGGTCACGCGCCGCCAGCTCCGCGAGACGAACTCGGAGATGAAGCGCGAGGCCAAGGCCGAGGTCGAGGTCCGCGAGGCCCAGCTGGCGGTCGCCGAGCCGGTCCTCCTCGGGATCACGCAGGCGGCGCTGGCGACCGACTCGTTCATCTCGGCCGCCTCCTTCCAGGAGACGACGAAGGTCCTGACCGAGGCGGCGATTGCGGCCAAGTCGGACGGGCTCCTCGGGCTCAAGGAGAACGTCATCATCGGCCACCTCGTCCCGGCCGGGACGGGCCTCCGGAAGTACCGCGACATCGTCGTCGGGAGCCGCCGCGAGCTCGAGACGCTCCAGGCGACGCAGGACGCCCTCGACCGCGGGCTCTCCGGCGACGGCGACGTCCTCGGCGTGCCCTCGCCCGCCGGCGACGACGAGGCCCTCGCCGAGATCAACCGCCGGCTGGGCTGAGCCCCGCCTGCCGCTGAACGGGACGCCCCGGCTGCATCTGCGGCCGGGGCGTCGTGCGTCCGGGCTGGCGGTGCGCGGCCGCCGACGGGTCGCTACCGCCCGCCGCCCTCGCCCAGCCGGGGCAGCTCCGACTGGCGGCGGTCTTCCATCTCGGACACCTGCTCCTGGAGGTCCTCGTCCTGCCACCCGCGCGTGATGAGGACCGTCGCCAGCGCGGAGAGCCCGAGCACGACGACGAGGAACGCGACGACGAACCGGCGGGTCTGCTTTGGGGAGAGGGCCACGGCGCTGAGAGTCGGGGAGACGAAGGACGAGCCGGCCCGTGCTCAGTTTCCGTCCGCCGCGCCGCGCTCGCCCCACGTCTGGACGAGCGCGCGCGTGTAGGCCAGGGACCGGTCCAGGTTCTGGACCGTGTTCCACTCGAACCGGCTGTGGAAGTCGTAGCCGCCGGTGAACACGTTGGGCGTCGGGAGGCCCCTCTCGCTCAGGCGCGCCCCGTCCGTCCCACCCCGGACCGGCTCCTCCTCCAGCTCGATCCCGAGGCGGGCCGCGGCCTCGTGGGCGATCGCGATCGCGCGCGGGTCCACGTCCTCGATGTAGCGGCGCATGTTCCGGTACGACTCCTCCACCTCGACCGAGACCGTCGCGCCCGGCCAGCGCTCGCCGGCCTCGGCCGCCAGCCGGCGGACGCGCGTGCGCTTCGCCTCCATCCCCGCCTCCGAAAAGTCGCGGAGGAGGACGCGGAGCGTCGCGCGCTCGGCCGTCCCCTCGACCGTGTGCGGGTGGAGGTATCCCTCCCGGCCCTCCGTCGTCTCCGGCGCCGTGTCGCGGGGGAGGCCGTCCACGACCTCGGCCACGATGCGGACGGCGTTCACCATCACCCCCTTCGCGTAGCCCGGGTGCACGCCGACGCCCTCGACGGCAAACCGGGCCTCGGCCGCGTGGAACGTCTCGACGTTGATCCGGTCCGTCCCGCTCCCGTCGAGCGTGTAGGCCACGTCCGCGCCGAAGCGGTCGAGGTCGAGCTTGTCCGTCCCCCGCCCGACCTCCTCGTCGGGCGTGAACAGGAGACGGAGGGTGGGGCGCGGGGCCGGCCGCTCGCCGCGCCGCCGGGCGTCCTCCTCGGCCTTGACGAGATCGGCCGCCAGTTGGACGATGACGGCCACGCCGGCCTTGTCGTCGGAGCCGAGGAGCGTGGTCCCGTCGCTCGTGACGAGGTCGTGGCCGAGGTGCTCGGCGAGGGCCGGCTGGCGGTCCGGGTCGAGCGCGACCCCGCCCGGTAAGGGCACGGGACCACCGGCGTACGCCGCGTGCACGAGCGGGCGGACGCCCCGGCCCGGCGCGTCGGGCGACGTGTCGACGTGGGCGACGAGGCCGAGGACGGGGAGCCGGGCGGCCTCGTTGGCGGGGAGCGGCGCGGGGAGCGTGGCGAACACGTAGCCCCACTCGTCCATCTCGGCGTCGGCCACGCCCGACTGGCGGAGGTCGTCGACGACGAGCCGACCGAGGTTCTTTTGCCGCTCGGTCGAGGGGAACGCCTCGGCGTCGGGGTCGGACGTGGTCCAGACCTCGGCGTAGCGGCAGAACCGGCGGACGACGGGGGGGAGGTCGGGGACGTCTCGCCAGGGAGTGACGGAGGGCATGGGCAGGGGGGAGGGGGCGGGGTCCGACTCGGCCGGGCTCGCGGTGATCCGTCCGCCCGCTGGCGGCGACCGCCAGCAGCGCCCGGCACCCAGGCGCAGCGGCGGGGCCGTGGGCCCCGTACCTCGGGGTAGGCTCTCCTTCTCACGCCATGCGCCCGCTCGCCCTCGCCGCCCTCGCCCTCCTCGTCGCCTGCGACACCGAGGCCCCCCTCGGCGGCGACCTCTACCGGACCGGCGGGACCGACACCCCCGGTGCCGCCGCGCTCCTCCCCGACGGCGCCCTCGCCCTGGGCGTGCTCACCGAAGGGACGATCGCCCCGACGGACGGGACGATCGGCCACCCCGCCGTCGTCCGCTTCGACGCCGCCGGCGAGCTGATCGGCGCCGAGGTGTACCGCGGTGCCGAGCGCGTGTACGCCGGCGTCGAGGGCGTCGCCCCGCGCGGGGACGGGCTGGCGGTCGCCCTCGCCGACGGCGACCGGGCCGTCGTCTACCGGACGGACGCCCGGGGCCGCGGCCGCCGCGCCCTGTTCGAGACCGACGCGGTGGGGTGGCTCCCGTCCGACGCGCTCGTCGCCGTCCCCGGCGGGTTCGTCCTGAGCGTCTACCGGCGCGGCGCCGATGACCCCCACCTCTACGCGCTCGACGCCGACGGCGACGTCCGGTGGACGTACGCCCTCCCCGACGCCCAGGACGCCCGGGTCGTCGGCACGGCGCCGGACGGCGACCTGTTCGTGGTCGGCGTCGGGGCGGAGGGGACGGTCGCGGCCCGGCTCTCGCCCGACGGCGCCGAGCGCTGGCGGCGGACGGTGACCACGTCCGACCTCCTGTTCGACGCCGCGGCCGCCGTAGGCGATGGGCTCGCCCTCGCGCTCCGCCAGTACGTCGGCGAAGTCGGGGACGAACAGGGCGCCGACGACCGGGACGTCCAGGTCCGCGCGCTCCGGCTCGACGGGGCCGGCGACGAGGTGTGGACGGAGCGGGTGGCGGTCGTCGAGGTCGAGGACGGCGGCGTCCGGGCAACGGCGCTCGCAGGGCTCCCGGACGGGCGGGTCTCCATCGGGCTCGCGCGCGGAGCGCAGCGGCTCGACGGCGGCACGCGCACGGAGGTTCTCGTCCTGAACGCCGACGGGGCGGCGGAGCGGTCGGTCGTCGTCGGCCGGCCCTACGAGACGACGACCTGGGTCACGCACCTCCTCGCGCCGCCGGACGCCCGGCTCGTCGTCGTCGCGGCCGTCGGGCCGGAGCGGCTGGGGGGCTACGGCGGCGACGACTTCGACGTCCTCGTTTCGTCGGTCGGGCTGGACCGGCAGGCGGTGCCTCGGTAGGTCCGCCCGTCGCAGCGGCCGGGCTGGCGGGGCCCGTCCGCCAGCGGCAGGCGCAGCACTACCTTGCGGCCCCTCGCCGCACGACCGCGTGCCCGACGCCCCGCCCGCCCCCCGTACAGAGACCGGCGCCGACCTCCGGCGCCTCATCCTGGACCAAGCCCGTGGGCTCCTCGTGGCCGACGGCTACGACGCGCTCTCGATGCGCAAGATCGCCCGGGCCGTCGGGTGCTCGGCGACGAGCATCTACCTCCACTTCGAGAGCAAGGACGCCCTCACGCACGCGCTCATCGACGAGGGGATGCGCCGGCTCTACGGCGTCCTGAGTGCGGAGGCCGAGCGCCACGCCGACCCCGCCGCCCGGCTCGACGCCCTGGGCCGGGCTTACGTCCGGTTCGGGCTCGACAACCCAGAGTACTACCAGGTCATGTTCCAGCTCCACCCCGAGCGGATGGCCCGGTACCCGGCCGCCGACTACCGCCGGGCCCGCCGGAACGTCGAGCTGTTCGCCGACGCCCTCGCCGACGGGGTGGCCTCGGGCGCCCTCCGCGTGGCGCCCTCGCCCGACGTCGCCGCCCACGTCCTGTGGACGGCGCTCCACGGGCTCGTCTCCCTCCTCCTCGCCGAGCGCGTAGACGTCAGGGTGGCCGGCGACGCCTTTATCGACGCGGCCGTCCGCCAGGCGCTAGCGGCGTTCGCGCCCTGCGAGCCGTAGACGGGGCCGCCGGCGGGCGGACTCCGCCAGTCGGAGGGCGCGCGGGGCACCCCCCGGCGGACCCGGCCCCCGGCTCCACCCCACGGCCGGCTCGGGCAAATCGGAACCTTTCTGCCTTCTGGGGATCTTCACTGCTACGCGCGGAAGCCCTTCCGCCGCTCCGGTTCCGCCCCCCTCAGACCCTCCGATGGCCCACCAGATCCACACCGCCCCGCCCTCGTCCACGGGCCGGGTCGTCCTCGGCAAGACGCTCCCCGAGCTCCTCGACGAGGCCGTCGAGCAGTACCCGAACCCGAAGGGGTTCAACCAGCCCCGCGAGGGCGGCGGCTGGCGGACGATGTCCAACGCGGCGTTCCGCGACGGGGCCGACGAGATCGCCCTCGGCCTGCTCGAGAACGGGGTCGAGCGGGGCGACCACGTCGCCTTCTTCATGGAGAGCGACCTGTACTTCGCGATGTGCGACTTCGGGACGCTCGTCGCCGGCGTCGTCAACGTCCCGCTCTACACGACGTACGCGCCCGAGAACCTCGTCTACGTCACGACGCACGGCGAGGCCAAGGCCATGTTCGTCTCGAACCCCGAGATGCTCCGCCAGTTCGCCGAGTGGGCCGACGAGGTGCCGGACGTGACGCTCGTCGTCTTGGCCGAGGGCGCCGTCCCGGACGACATCTCGCTGGACGACGGCGTCCGCCTCATGACGTTGGACGACCTCCGCGAGGCCGGCCGCGAGGCGCTGGCCGAGGCCCCGAACCGGCCCGACGAGCTCCGCGACCTCATCGAGCCCTCCGACCTCGCAACGTTGATCTACACGAGCGGGACGACGGGCAAGCCGAAGGGCGTCATGCTGACCCACGAGAACATCTCGTCGAACAGCTACGCCGCCTTCACGGCTATCACGTCGCTCGGCCATCAGGAGGAGGCGGCCCTCACGTTCCTCCCGATGACCCACATCTACGCGCGGATGCTCTCGTTCGCGAACGTCGCGTGGGGCCACTCGGTCTACTACTCGAACCCCGACCTCCTCGTCGGCCACCTCCCCGAGGTCCGCCCGACGATGATGGCGACGGTCCCGCGCGTGCTCGAGAAGGTGTTCGACAAGGTGCTCCTCGGCATCCAGGAGGCCGAGGGGGCCAAGGCCAAGATCGGCGCGTGGGCCTTCAGTCGGGCCCAGGACTACGACCTCCAGCGCCCGCCGTCGGGCCTCGACGCCGTGAAGCACGGGCTGGCCGACAAGCTCGTCTACTCCAAGCTCCGCGAGCGGCTCGGCTTTACCCGCGTCAAGGCACTCTCGGTCGGCGGCGCCGCCCTCCGCGTTGACCTCGCGAACGCGTTCAACGCCTTCGGCATCCCCACCTACCAGGGCTACGGGCTGACCGAGACGAGCCCGGTCATCACCACGAACGGGCCTGGGTTCAACCAGGCCGGGACGGTCGGCCCGCCGATCGCCGGCGTCGAGGTGGCGATCGCCGAGGACGGCGAGATCCTCACGCGCGGGCCCCACGTCATGCAGGGCTACTACAAGGCCCAGGACAAGACCGACGAGGTGATCGACGGCGACGGGTGGTTCCACACCGGCGACATCGGCGAGTTCACGTCGGACGGGTTCCTCAAGATCACCGACCGGAAAAAGGCCCTGTTCAAGCTCTCGACGGGCAAGTACGTCATCCCGCAGCCGATCGAGAACGCCCTCACCGAGAGCCCGCTGATCGAGCAGGCCGTGGTCGTGGGCAACAGCCAGAAGTTCTGCACGGCCCTCCTCTTCCCGAACATGGAGGCGCTCCCCGTCTGGGCGAAGAACCACGGCGTGACGGCCGAGGGCGAGGCGCTCCTGAACGACCCGACGGTCCAGGCCGAGTACGAGCGGCTCGTGGCCGAGGCGAACCGGGGGATGGACCACTGGAGCCAGGTCCAGCGGTTCCGCCTCGTCCCGGAGCTGATGACGGTCGAGAACGAGCTGCTCACGCCGACGATGAAGGTCAAGCGCGGGGCGGTCAACAAGGCGTACACGGGCGACATCGACCGGATGTACGAGCCGTCGGCGGCGAGCGCGGGCAACGGCCGCGGCGTCTCCGTCGTCGCCTAGTCGGGACGGCACGCCGGCCGGTGGCGCGCGCCGCCGGCGGGGCCGGTGGGGGAGGGAACGCCGGGCCCGGGCCCGCATCCAACACGGGCGCCCGGCGCGAACCCCGGCGGGCCCCACCCGTTGCAGAGGTTAACAGCGTTAAGCCCAACTCAGCGACCCATGGAGACGCCCACTCAGAGCGCGGCCGACGCCGCGGGCGACGGCCAGCCCGGAGCCGCCCCCGCCTCGCCCGACGCCATCGACCGGCTCCGCCAGCGGGGCGTGGACCTCGACGCCGTCGCCGCGCTGGCGGACCGGCTCGACGTCAACGCACTCGTCCAGCAGTACGCCGGGCTCGACGAGGCGAACGTCGCGCGCGCGCAGCGGGCCGTCGCCGGCCTCGACCGCCCCGCGTACGAGCCGCCGGCCTCGAACGGCGACTTTTTCGACATCGAGGGACTCCTCACCGACGCCGAGTGCGAGGCCATGCGCCGCGTCCGCCGGTTCATGGAGGACGAGGTGGAGCCCGTCATCAACGACGCGTGGCTGGGCGACCGGACCCCACGCGACGTGCTCGTCCCCGGGTTCGCCCGGCTCGACCTCCTCGACCTCATCTACGGCGACGACCTCAACACGCGGAACGAGAACGGGTCCGTCCTGGAAGGGCTCATCACGATGGAGATCGCGCGCGTGGACGTCTCGACGGCCACGTTCTTCGGCGTCCACAGCGGGCTGGCGATGCAGTCACTCCTGGTCTGCGGGAGCGAGGAGCAGAAGGCCGAGTGGCTCCCGAAGATGCGGGCGTGGGAGGCCATCGGCGCCTTCGGCCTGACCGAGCCGCACGTCGGCAGCGCCATTGCCGGCGGCGTCCAGACGACGGCCCGGCGCGACGGCGACGGGTGGGTCCTGAACGGCCAGAAAAAGTGGATCGGCAACGCCACCTTCGCCGACTTGGTCATCATATGGGCCCGCGACGAAGCCGACGGCCAGGTCAAGGGCTTCATCGTCCGGGCGAAGGAGAACCCGGGCTACTCGGTCGAGAAGATCCGTGGCAAGGTGGCGCTCCGGGCCGTCGAGAACGGCCTGATCACGCTCGAAGACTGCCACGTGCCCGAGAGCGACCGGCTCCAGAAGGCGGACAGCTTCCGCGAGGTGGCCGAGGTCCTCAAGCTCACGCGCGCCGGCGTGGCGTGGCAGGCCGTCGGCTGCGCGATGGGCGCCTACGAGCGCTCGCAGACGTATGCGACGACGCGGATGCAGTTCGGCCAGCCCATCGCCTCGTTCCAGCTCATCCAGGACAAGCTGGTGCACATGCTGGGCAACGTGACGGCGCTCCAGACGATGTGCCTCCGCCTCAGCCAGCTCCAGGACGCCGGCGTCATGACCGACGCGCAGGCCTCGCTCGCCAAGGTCTATACGGCCGCCCGGTGCCGCGACGTCGTGGCGCTCGCGCGCGACCTCCACGGCGGCAACGGGATCTTGCTGGAGAACCACGTGGCCCGCTACTTCTGCGACACCGAGGCCATCTACTCCTACGAGGGCACGAATGAGATCAACTCGCTCATCGTCGGCCGGCACGTGACCGGCCTCGGCGCCTTCGTGTAGCGCCTCCGGCGCGGTACGAGGTACAGGGTACAGGATACCCGGGCCTCTGACGCGCACCCGCACCCAGTACCCAGTACCCCGTACCGACCTATGGAAACCCCAACGTTGACCCAGAACGGCGCGTCCGACGCCGCCTCCAGCGAGAGCCCCGCGTGGGCCTACGCCCCGTTCCGCACCGCCGCCGTGCTCGGCGCCGGCGTCATGGGCAGCCAGATCGCCGCCCACCTCGCGAACGCCGGGCTGGAGGTCCTCCTGTTCGACGTGACGCCGGAGTCGATCGGGCGGGAGGGCGCGAAAAACAGCCTCGTCGAGGGCGCCTTCAAGGCGGCGACCAAGATGAAGCCGGACCCGTTCATGTCGGCCGAGGCCCAGAAGCGGATCACGCTGGGCAACTTCGACGACGACTTCGACAAGATCGGCGAGGCCGACTGGATCATCGAGGTCGTGGTCGAGCGGATGGACGTGAAGCAGGAGGTGATGGAGCGGATCGAAGAGGGCGCCAGCGACACGGCCGTGATCTCGACGAACACGTCCGGCCTCCCGATTGCGCAGATCGCGGAAGGACGGAGCGACGGATTCAAGCGGCGTTTTGTGGGCACGCACTTTTTCAACCCGCCGCGCTACCTCAAGCTGTTCGAGGTCATCCCGACCGAGGACACCGACCCGGAGGTGGTGAACCGCGTGAGCTCGTTCGCGCGCGTCCACCTGGGCAAGGGGATCGTGGTCGCGAAGGACACGCCGAACTTTATCGGCAACCGGATCGGGACGTACGCCATGCTCGGGGCCGTCGAGCAGTTCGAGTCGGGCGACTTCTCGATCGAGGAGATCGACGCGCTCACGGGCACCCTCATCGGCCACGCCAAGAGCGCCACGTTCCGCACGGCCGACGTCGTCGGGCTCGACACGCTCCGCCACGTCACGGCCAACCTCTACGAGGCGATCCCCGAGGACGAATCGCGTGGGCGGTTCCGCGTCCCCGACGTCCTCCAGCGGCTCGTCGACCTCAAGCAGCTCGGTGCGAAGTCGAAGGCGGGGTTCTACAAGAAGGAGGGCAAGACCATCCGGTCGTTCAACCCCGAGACTGGCGAGTACGAGGACCCGAAGGAGGTCGGGTTCGACGTCAAGGCGTTCAAGAAGGGCGACCTCCCGACACGCCTCCGCACGCTGTGGAAGGACGACGGTCGCGCCGGCCAGTTTTTCCGCACGACCACGCTCGACCTCATCGGCTACACCGCGCGGCGGACGCCGGAGATCTCCGACAGCCCGGCCAACATCGACCGCGCCCTCCAGTGGGGGTTCGGCTGGGAGATGGGGCCGTACGAGATGTGGGACGTGCTCGGCATCGACGCCGTCCGCGACGCGCTGGCGGAGCACGAGATCGAGACGCCCGACTGGGTCGCCAGCGTCCCCGCCGAGGGCTTCTACCGCGACACCGAGGCCGGCATCCCGCAGGTCTGGACGCCCGGCACCGGCGACTACCAGGACGACCCGCGCCCGGCCGACGAGTGGGGGCTCACGTACCTCAAGGAGGACGAAAACAACACGCTCTGGCAGAACGACGAGGCGGCGCTGATCGATGTCGGCGATGGCGTGGCCCTTTTCGAGTTCCGGTCCAAGTCGAACAGCCTCGGCCAGGAGGTGATCACCGGGCTCCGCGAGGCGATCCAGAAGGTGGAAGACGAACGCGACCTCCGCGGCATGATCATCGGCAACGAGGGAAACAACTTCTCCGTCGGCGCCAACCTCGGCGAGGTGGCGATGGCGCTTGCGATGGGCCAGGCGAGCGACCTGGAGCCGTTTATCGAGGCGTTCCAGCGGGCCGTGTTTGCGATCCGCTACGCTCAGAAGCCCGTCGTCGTCGCGACGCACCAGCGGGTCCTGGGCGGCGGGTGCGAGATGACGATGGCGTGCCCGCACCCGGTCCTCGCGGCCGAGACCTACATGGGCCTCGTCGAGCTCGGCGTCGGCCTGATCCCAGCTGGGGGCGGGACGACCATGATGACGGCCAAGGCCGCCGAGCTGGCGGGCGACCCCGAGCACGCCTCGGACATCCAGACCGTGCTCCGCCAGCACTTCGAGCAGATCGCGATGGCGAAGGTGGCCGAGAGCGCCCGCCAGGCGGTCGAGATGAACCTCGTCGACGACGCGGCCGTGATCGTGATGAACGACGCGCGGCGGTTCCACGTCGCCAAGAGCGAGGTCGTCCGCCTCAGCGAGCAGGGGTACCTCCCGCCGCCGGTGCGGACGCACGTCAAGGTGCTCGGCGCGCCGGGCCGCGCGCAGTTCGACGTCGCGCTCCACCAGTTCGTCGAGGGCGGCTACATCTCCGAGTACGACCGCGAGCTGGCCCACCGGCTCGCCTGGGTCATGACCGGGGGCCACCTCTCGGCCCCGGCCGAGGTCCACGAGGACTACCTCCTGGAGCTGGAGCGCGAGGTGTTCCTCTCGCTCCTCGGCGAGGAGAAGACGCAGGCCCGCATCCAGAGCATCCTCACGACCAACAAGCCGCTCCGCAACTAAACGCGGTACAGGGTACCGGGTACGAGGTACCTGGCGCCCGTACCACGTACCCAGTACCACGTACCTATGCAATTGAACGAAGCCTACATCGTCTCCTCCGTCCGCACGCCGGTCGGGAAGGCCAAGAAGGGCGCTCTCAAGGACGTCCGTCCGGAGCACCTCGGGGCGACGGCCGTCTCGGGCGTGCTCGCTCGCGTCCCCGGCCTAGAGCACGCGCACATCGACGACCTCATCATCGGGTGCGCCTACCCCGAGGGGCCGCAGGGGAACAACATGGCGCGCGCCATCGCCCAGGTCGCCAAGATGCCGGACTCGGTGCCGGGCGTGACCGTCAACCGGTTCTGCTCGTCGGGTGTGCAGACGATCGCGCAGGCGGCCAACTCCGTCGCCGTCGGCCAGGCCGACTGCATCGTCGCCGGCGGCGTCGAGTCGATGTCGTCGGTCCCGATGGGCGGGTTCTACTTCGCCCCCGACCCGGAGCTGACCTCGACCGACCCCGACTTCTACTCGTCGATGGGGATCACGGCCGAGAACGTGGCCGATGCGTTTGACGTCGAGCGCGAGGCGCAGGACGCCTTTGCGCTCCAGAGCCACCAGCGGGCCGCCGACGCGATCCAGTCCGGCCGGTTCGAGGACGAGATCGTGCCCGTCGACGTCCATGAGGTCGTCTACGACGCCGAGAAGCGGGACGCCACGACGCGCCAGTACACGCACGACACGGACGAGGGCCCGCGCCCGGACACGTCGATCGAGGCGCTCGCGAAGCTCCGTCCTGTCTTTAAGCAGGGGGGGAGCGTGACGGCCGGCAACTCGTCGCAGATGAACGACGGCGCGGCCGCGACGGTCGTCATGTCCAAGCGACTGGTGGACGAGCTGGAGGCCGAGCCGCTCGCCAAGATGCTCGGGTTCGCCGTCGCCGGCGTGGCCCCGGAGCTGATGGGGATTGGGCCGATGGAGTCCATTCCGAAGGTCTTGAAGCAGGTCGGCATGTCACTCGACGACATCGACCTGATCGAGCTGAACGAGGCGTTCGCCAGTCAGTCGCTCGCGATTCTGCGCGAGTTGGACATCCCACAGGACAAGGTGAACGTGAACGGCGGAGCGATTGCCCTCGGCCACCCGCTCGGGTGCACGGGCGCGAAGCTGACGGCCACGCTCCTCCACGAGATGAAGCGGCGCGGCTCGCGCTACGGAATCGTGACGATGTGCATCGGCGGCGGGATGGGGGCCTCGGCCGTGTTCGAGAACCTCCAGCGGTAGTGCTGTGACAGGCTAAGCTGTCATCCTGAGCGTCAGCGAAGGATCTCGACTCGATGGGTCAGCCGTAGGGGCCGGCGCCTACGGTTTGAGAGACCGGGTCGAGATCCTTGGCTACGCCGTCGCTCCGCGGTCGTCGCTCCGCAGTCGTCGCTCCGCTCCTCAGGATGACGAGGTGGGGAGCATGGCACAAGGCTGACCGGCTGGCGGCGCGCGTCGCCAGCGGGGCACGAGCAGCGGGGCCGTCCCCAGAGGGGCGGCCCCGTCGTGTGCCTGGTCCGTCCGGGACGGCCGCCAGTGGGGCGTTACCCGCCCGGCGGCGGACGCGGCGGGGCGAGCGTTAACCTTCCGGCTACGTCGCCCCCTCCGCCGATGAGCGCCCCCGTCACCTCCGAGCCCGCGACCACGACTGCCGCGCCGCCCACCTCCGGCATCCTCGGGTGGATCGAGCGGGTGGGCAACCGGCTGCCGGACCCGGTCTTCCTCTTCCTCTACCTGATCGGCGGGCTCGTCGTACTGAGCCTCGTCGCCGCCGGGCTGGGGTGGACGGCGCTGCACCCGACGGCCGTCGGGGAGGACGGGCTGCCGCTCGTGATCGCGGCGGAGAGCCTGCTCTCGGCGGCCAACATCCAGCGGCTCTGGGTCGACATGCCGACGACGTTTACGCACTTCCACCCGCTCGGGTACGTGCTCGTCGTGATGCTCGGGGCCGGCGTCGCCGAGCGGACCGGGCTGTTCGGGACGGCCATGCGCGCGGCCGTCCGCAACGCCTCCACGACGTGGCTCACGCCGGTCGTCGCGCTCGTCGCCATGATGGGCAACCTGGCGGCGGACGCAGCCTACGTCGTCCTCATCCCCCTCGCGGCCGTGATCTACGCGGCGGCGGGGCGGCACCCGATCGCCGGGATTGCGGCGTCGTTCGCCGGCGTCTCGGGCGGGTTCTCGGCCAACCTCCTGCCGGGCCAGCTCGACGCGCTCCTGTTCGGGATCACCGAGGAGGCCGTCGAGGCGATCGTGCCGGCGTGGGACGCCAACATCGCCGGCAACTGGTACTTCATCGCCGTGATGGTCTTCGTCTCGATCCCGGTCATCTGGTACGTGACCGACCGGATCATCGAGCCGCGCCTGGGCGGGTACGTCCCCGAGGGCGACTACGCTGAGGAGGCGGCGGGCGACGACGGCGAGGTGACGGCCGATGAGAAGAAGGGGCTCCGCTGGGCCGGGCTGGCGACGCTCGCGGTCATCGGGCTGTGGGCGTTCATGACGCTCGGGCCGGGGACGCCGCTCATCGACGAGGCCGCCTCGGCGGAGGCCCGGCTCTCGCCGTTCTACCGCTCGCTCGTGGCCGCCTTTTTCGTCCTGTTCCTAGCCGCCGGGTGGGCGTACGGGGCGGCGGTCGGCGCGGTCAAGAGCCACCGCGACATCGTCGAGATGATGTCGGGGGCGATGAAGGACCTCGCCTACTACCTCGTCCTCGCGTTCGTGGCCGCCCACTTCGTCGCCATGTTCGCGTGGTCGAACCTCGGGCTGATCACGGCGGTCCACGGGGCGAACGGGATCGAGCAGCTCGCGCTCCCGACGCCGCTCCTCCTCATGCTGATCGTCCTGTTCACGGGTCTGACGAACCTGTTCGTCGGCTCCGCCAGCGCGAAGTGGGCGCTCCTGGCGCCGGTCCTCGTGCCGATGCTCATGCTCGTCGGGATCAGCCCGGAGATGACGACGGCGGCTTACCGCGTGGGCGACGGGGCGACGAACATCATCACGCCGCTCATGGTCTACTTCCCCCTTATCCTCATCTTCTGCCAGCGCTGGCAGGGGGGCTTCGGGCTGGGCAGCCTGGCCGCGCTGATGATCCCGTACTCGGTCGGGCTCATGGTCGTCGGGCTCGCGCTCGTCGGGATCTGGGTGGCCTTCGACGTCCCGCTCGGGCCGGGCGCCGGGGTCGAGTACGTGCTGCCGGGGGCGGGCCCGTAAGGCGACCTGCTCGCGGCGCGGTCCGCCAGCGGGGCGCGCCCGGTCTCCTACCGGAGGGGGCCGGGTGCTCGACCTCGCCGGGAGACCCAGGCCGGACAGAAGACCAGGCGGCGCCCCGTGCGGACGGACGGCGCGGACGGGCCCCCGCCGTGCCGGTCGTTCCCGTCGAGTCGCGACGTGACCGGCGCCGCTCGCTAACTCGCTGTCCCTGCTGGCGGTGCGGTCCGCCGGCCGCCGCCGGCCCGCCCGGCAGGGGGATCTAGGGGATCGGCTGGGACCCTGGGACCCCCCTCCCCGTAAGAGAACAGGGCACGACGCCTTGCCCTACGAGGCGACGGCCCCCCCTCCCCCTCACCCCGCCCCTCTCCCAATGGCAAACATTCCCGTCGAACGCGACACCGGCCGGCCCTGGTGGATCTGGCTCCTCGGCCTCCTCCTCCTCGCCCTCCTCATCTGGCTCATCGCGGAGCTCCTGTCAGGCGAGCCCGACGCGGACGACGAGCTCCTCGTGGACGACCCGGTCGAGGAGGTCACGCCCGTCGCTCCGGTCGAGACCGGGATGGACCTCTCCGACGTCTACGTCACGCGCGTGACCGGCGACCGGACGTTCTACGTCGCCCCGAGCGAGACCCAGACCGACATGGAGACGCTCGTCATCCTCGACCAGGCGATGTCGCCCGGCGCGCCCGGCATCGAGGGCCAGGTCGACATCAACGACGGCCAGCGCGTGGACCTCTCCGACGGCCGTATGGAGCCGCTCGGCGACGAGGACCTCCTCGACCAAGAGCTCACCGACACTGAGATGAACGCGATGACCGCGACCACCGAGGTCATCCGGATCGACGGCGGCGACGTCGAGATCCTCTCGGCCCCGATGGGCGTCGACGAGGTCGAGGTCGGCGAGTAAGCGCGCCGCCCCCCCGCGGCCGTCGTGCCGCGGGGGCCTCCCCTCCCCCTTCAGACTCAACTCCCCCTCCCCATGTCTCGCATCTCTCTCTCCGACGCCGGCCACTGGCACCTCAAGTTCCCCGACGACCAGGACATCCGCGGGTACGCCGCCCTCGATGAGAACGGCAACCGCGTCGGCGTCGTCGACACGATGATCGTCAACACCGACGAGCAGCGGGTCGACGCCATCGTCCTCGAGGACGGTCAGGAGTTCGCCGCCCGCAACATCGCCATCGGCGACGACGTGGTCTACCTCGCCGGCGTAGCCGACACGCACGACGACGACGCCGACGGGACGGTCACGGTCTACGACGACTACGGCCACGTCGAGCGCCGGGAGACCGTCGACGACGCCGACTACGACGCCCACGCCGACGCCTTCCGCACCCACTACACCTCGACCTACGGCGACGCCGGCGGCGCGTACGACGACTACGAGCCGGCCTACCGCTACGGCTACGAGAAGGCCCACGAGGACGACTACCGGAACACGTCGTACCACGACGCCGAGCAGGCCATCCGCGACGACTTCGGGGTCAAGCACCCGGACCGCGACTACGACCGCGACCGCGACGCCGTCCGGTACGGGTACACGCGGGCCCAGCACACGACCCGATGAGCGCCGACCCCGTCGTCACTGACCGCGACGGCCGGTCCGGCACGGTCGAGTCGACGGGCGGCGGCCGCGTCCGCGTCCGGCTCCCGAGCGGGGCCATCGTCGACCTCCCCGGCGACCTCGCCCGGCCCGAGCCGGACGGGACCTACCGGGCCGACGTCTCGTTCGCCGCCCTCGACGGCGGCGAGCGGGCCGTCTTCCACGAGGTCGACGAGCGGGTCCGGGTCGAGACCCGGGTCCGCGAGACCGGCCGGGTCCGCGCCCGGGTCGTGACCGACACGGTCGAGGAGCCGGTCGAGGCCGACGGCTGGCGGGAGACCGTGGCCGTCGAGCGCGTCCCGGTCGGCCGTGAGGTCGAGGCCGCTGAGCCGCCCCGCGAGGAGGGCGGCGTGACGGTGATCCCGGTCTACGAAGAAGTCCTCGTCGTTCAGAAGCGGCTGGTCCTCCGCGAGGAGGTCCGGCTGACGACGCGCCGCGAGCCGGTCCCCGGCCCCGAGCGCGTCACCCTCCGCCGCCAGCGGGTCGAGGTCGAGCGGCTCCCGCCCCCCGGCGGGCCGCCCGACGCTGGCGCCCCGGACGGCTAGCGACCGCGGGCCCCGCCCGCACGCCGGCCGACCCCCGACATCCCTATCCCCCCACTCACACCCTTCCCCCCCCAGTACAATGGCTAAGACTATCGTTGGTCTCTACGAAGACCGCACCACCGCACACAAAGTCGTCCGCGAGCTCGAGAACACGGGCTTCGGCGAGGACCACCTCCGGTTCGCCTCGAACGAGAAGGGCGACGCCACCGGCTACGACATCGACGCCCGTCGCGACGCGACGCCCGACGGCCTCGGCCGCTACGGCGTGGCCGACGACGAGGCCAAGTTCTACGCCGAGGGCGTCCGCCGCGGCAACTCGCTCGTGATCGCGCGGGTCCACGACTCCGACGTCGACCGGGCCGTCGATATCATGGCCCGGCACAACCCGGTCCGCTACGAGGACCGGAAGGAGGACTACGCCTACGAGGCCGACGCCGATGCGTACACCGAGGCCGAGGTCACGGAGAACCGCAAGCGCTACGCCGACCAGTCGAAGCAGCGGCTCCAGGAGATCGAGGAGCACATCAAGACGGGCAAGCGCGAGGTCGTCCGCGGCGGCGTCCGCGTCCACCAGTACGTCGAGACCGACGTCGAGGAGGAGACCCTCCGGCTCCGCGACGAGGAGATCAACGTCGAGCGGACGAACGTGACGCGCACGCTCTCGCCCGACGAGGCCGACGCCGCCTTCCGCGAGAAGGAGGTCGAGGTCGTCGAGCGCGACGAGGAGGCCGTGGTCTCGAAGGAGGCCGTGGTCACCGGCGAGGTCGCGGTCGGCAAGGAGACCCGGGTCCGTGAGGAGACGGTCGGCGGCGAGGTCCGCCGGACGCGCGTCGAGGTCGAGCAGCTCGGGACCGAGGTGCTCGCCAAGGCCGAGCCCGAGTTCCGGAGCCACTACGACACGACGTACGCCAAGTCCGGCGACTCGTACGACACGTACAAGCCGGCCTACGAGTACGGCTACGCGGCCGGCAACCAGTACCGCGACCGCGACTACGCCGCCGTCGAGTCCGACCTCCGCGGCGACTACGAGAGCCGCTACGGCGACCGGAGCGCGTGGGACAAGGTGAAGGACGCCGTCCAGCACGGGTACAACCGCGCCCGGGCCAAGGTCTAGTCCAGAGCGTCCGCCAGCACGCTGGCGACCACGCCGCGCGGGGCGCGGGGGCTCCGGCCTCCGTGCCCCGCGTCCGTTGGGGGTGGCCCCGAGGCCGCCCCAGAAACCGACCGGCCGGGCCGCCGGTTAACACGCCCGCGCCCCCCGCCCCGGCGGACGCCGCCCCGGCCTGCGCGGGGGCGGGCGACGGCGCTCCCCCTCACCCACTCCCAGTCTCATGGCTAACATCCCCGTAGAACGCGACGCCTCGAAACCCTGGTGGCTCTGGCTCCTCGGCCTCCTCCTCCTCGCCTTCCTCGTCTGGCTTGCCTTCGAGCTGTTTGACGACGAGCCCGACGCCGACGAGATCGCCGGCACCGAGGACAACGTCGGCCTCATCGACGACGTCGACCTGAGCGACGACCTCGGGGTCGAGGAGGTCACGGTCGAGGAGGACCTCTACGAGACCGACCCGGAGGTCGAGGTCGGGCCGGTCATGGCCTCTCGGCTGCAGCCGGGCACGCCCGTCCGTCTCCAGAACGTCCCCGTCTACCGCGTCATCGGCGACAGCACGTTCTGGATCGGCCGCGACGACGGCCGCCGGTTCCTCGTCGTCCTCGCCGGGCTGGGCGAGAGCGAGACGGGCGCCCGCGGCACCGACGGCGTGTTCAACGTGGACGAGGACGAGATGGTCAGCATCACCGGCGCCATCGCGCGCATGGTGGACGGCGACCGCGGCCTCTCCGAGCTCACCGACGCCGACAACGAGGCGCTCCGCGAGCGCGACGTCTACATCCGCGTGAACAGCCGCGACGACATCGAGGTGATGGAGGGCGACGCCGTGATGGAAGGCGACGTCGGCCTCGACGACACGGAGATGTAGGTCCTATCGGACGGACCCTCGGCAGGCGGCGGCCGGTTCACGAGAGCCGGCCGCCGTTTTTTACCTGTGCCCGAGCATGACCACGAGTTCATCGCCCCCGTCCTCCTCACGCGCGGGGGGATGACGCCGCACAAGCTCCCGCTCCCCGACGAGGTCGGCGGGCCGCTCCGCGAGGCCGGTGTCCGCCGGATCGTGGGGACGCTCGGCGGCGAGCCGTTCCGGTCGGCGCTCCACCGGAGCCGCGACGGGTTCTCCTTTATCGCCCTCAGCCGCGACCGGATGCGCCGCCTCGGGCTCGAGGCCGGGGCGCTCGTCGAGGTGGCCCTCAGCGCCGACCCCGACCCCGACCACGTGGACCTCGGCGACGAGCTGGCGGCCGCCCTCGACGCCGACGCCGAGGCCCGCGCCACGTGGGACGAGCTCACGCCCGGCACGCGCCGCGCCCTCGCTCACACGGTCACGAGCGCCAAGCTCCCCGCCACCCGCCAGTCGCGCGCGGCCGACCTCGCCGCCCGGCTCCGCGACGGGACCTGGGAGACTCTCCGGCGCCGCTGGTAACTACGTCTTGCGGACGCCGAACAGGCCCTGAATGAGGCCCGCCAGGAGCCCGTACGCGAGGGCGCCTACGAAGGCGGCGACGACGCCCTCCGCCCGGAAGCCGGGCACCAGGAGCGCCGCCAGCGCAAAGAGGGCCGCGTTGATGACGAGCGAGAACAGGCCCAGCGTGAGCAGCCGGATCGGGAGCGCGAGGAGCCGGACGACTGGCCCGAGCACGCCGTTGACGACGCCGAGCACGAGGGCGGCCACAAACGCCGTCGGCACGTCGTCGATGACGATGCCGGGGACGAACGCGGCGACGAGGAGGAGGGCGCCGACGCTCGCGAGCCAGCGGAGGAGGAGCGACATGGGTGCGGGGGGAGCGACGCGCTGCGTACGCGCGAGCCGGGCGGAGGGTGCAGCCCGCGTCCGCCGCCAGTGGGCCGGGAGGAGGAACGGTTCGTCCGGCGCAGACGCAGGTCGTCAACGCACGTCGTCGGCGGGGGAGGGGGGGCCGTACTTCGGCCTTGACCGCCCCCGCCCCGATGCGCATCCCCCTCGTCCTCGCCCTGCTGGCGCTCGCCGCCGCTCCCGTCGCCCCCGCGCAGACCGTCGTGGAGGGGACCGTCCAGGACGGCGACGGGGCGCCGCTCCCGTACGCGACCGTCCTCGTCGTCGGCACGTCGAGTGGGGTGGCGACGGACGGGGAGGGCCGGTTCCGGTTCACCACGCAGGCCGAGGGCCGCCAGTCCGTCGAGGCCCGGTACGTCGGGCTGGCGCCGGCGCGGGCGCGCGTGACGCTCGCGGGCGACACGGTTCGGTTGGCGCTTCGACTGCACGAGGCCCTCCTCGACCTCGACCGGGCCGTCGTCACGGCCGACGCGCTCGCGGGCACGTCCGAGGCCGGGACCGGCCTCACCGCGCTCGACGTGGTGACCACGCCCGGCGCCTCGGCCGACCTCCTCCAGGCCGTCCAGACCCTCGCTGGGCTCACGCAGGTGGACGAGGGGGCCGGCCTGTTCGTCCGCGGCGGCGACGTCTCCGAGACGGTCGTCCTTCTCGACGGCGTCCCGCTCCTCCAGCCGTACGCCTTCGAGACCCCGCTCGGCGGCACGTTCGGGACCGTCTCGCCCTTCCTCGTCCGCGGCACGGCGTTCTCGACGGGCGCGTTCTCGGCCCGGTACGGCGGCGCGCTCTCGGCCGTCCTCGCCCTCGACAGCCAGGACGAGCCGGCCCGGAGCGCGCAGACCGTCTCGCTCAGCCTGGCTGCCGCCTCGCTGGGTGCCGACGTGCCCGTCGGGCGGGGCGGCCTCCGCCTCACGGCCAACCAGACGTTCACCGACGCCCTGTTTTGGGTGAACGGGAACGGCGGCGACTTTGCCCGCGCTCCGCGCTCGACGAACGCCAGCGCCGTCGCGGCCTGGCC
Source organism: uncultured Rhodothermales bacterium (assembly GCA_964504495.1). Lineage (GTDB taxonomy): Bacteria > Bacteroidota > Rhodothermia > Rhodothermales > Rubricoccaceae > Rubrivirga. Next base: position 269 of record CAZDFV010000027.1, on the reverse strand, counting down.
CGACGTGGCCGGCGGGCGGCTCAAGGTGCTGGCGATGGGCTCGCGCGACGACGTCTCGGTCCGCCTGGACGAGCCGACGTTCTCGGGCGTGCTCACGTCGTCGGCCGGGGGCGGGCTGGGGCTCGTGCAGTGGCGCGGGGCACGCGGGCCGTGGCAGGTCGAGGCCGTGGCGTCGGTGGCGCGGCACGGGTCGGAGCAGGCGGCCGGCTCGTTCCGGCTCCGGCCGAGCGACGGGGCGAGTGAATCCGGCGAGCAAAAGGCAGGGCCGC
>CAZDFV010000026.1:0-23866 GCA_964504495.1 uncultured Rhodothermales bacterium | reverse complement strand
GCCGTCGAGGCCCGCCGAGGCCCCGTCCGCCAGCGGGGCGCCCGGGCCGCTGGCGGAGCGGCCGGCCGGCGCAGCCGGTGCCGTACGTTGGGGCCCCTCCCCACCCCATCCCCACCATGCTCCGCACGCTCCCCCTCTTTCTCGTCGGCCTGCTCGCCGTCTCGGCCGCCTCCCAAGACGACCCGATGGGCGAGGACATGGCGGACGACGGCCCGGCGATGGCCGCCGCCATGCCCGACCTCCCGATGCGCGCGAACGACGAGGTCCGGGCGAGCCCGAACGCCCTCGTCGGCCAGACCGTCGGGACGACCGACGTCTACGTCCAGTACGGCCGGCCCAGCGCGCGCGGCCGCGCGGTCTACGGCGGGCTCGTCCCCTACGGCGAGGTCTGGCGGACCGGCGCCAACGAGGCCACGACGTTCACCGCCACCGCCGACGTCATGGTCGAGGGGCAGCGGCTCCCCGCCGGGACCTACGCCCTGTTCACGGTCCCCGGCGAGAACGCCTGGGACGTCGTCTTCAACGAGACGGCCGAGCAGTGGGGCTCGTTCGGCTACGACGAGTCCGCCGACGCCCTCCGCGTGACCGTCCAGCCGGTCGAGATCCCGATGCAGGAGCAGTTCCTCATCGCCTTCTCCGACGTCTCGGGCGACGCGGCCGTGATGCACCTCCACTGGGACACCGTCGGCGTCCCCGTCCGCATCGAGGCGGCGGAGTAGGGCGCCCCCCGCGCCGCTGGCGGCCGTCGCCAGCGGCGCGCTCAGGCGTCCCAGTCCGGGGCGAAGTCCGGCTCGACGAGCCGGCGGCTCTTGGGGAGCGCGTCGATCCGGGCGCGCTCCTCGTCCGTCAGCCGGATCTCGGCCGCCTCCAGGTTCGCCGCTTGGTGCTCCGCGGAGGCGGCCTTCGGGATCGCCACGACGCGGTCCTGGCCGAGCAGCCACGCCAGCGCCACGGCCGCCGGCCCGACGCCGTGCGCCTCGGCAGTCTCGCCCAGCACCTCGTCATCGAGTACCTCGCCCTGCGCCACCGGGCTGTACGCCGTGAGGACCATGCCGTGCTGGCGGACGACGCCGAGCAGGGCGTCCTGGCCGAGGAACGGGTGGTACTCGACCTGGTCCGTCGCCAGGTCAGGCACGACGTCGAGGGCCCGGCGGAGGAGGCCCGGCGGGTAGTTCGAGACGCCGACGAGCCGGGCCTTCCCCGCCCGCCGGACGCCGTCGAGCGCCGTCAGCATGGCGTCGAGGGCGTGGGCGTCGTTCGGCCAGTGGAGCAGGAGGAGGTCGACGTAGTCCGTCCCCAGCCGCCGCAGGCTCTCGTCCACCGAGGGCGCCAGCCGGCCCGGGGCCATGTGCTCGCGCCAGACCTTCGTCGTGAGGAAGACGTCGGCGCGCGGCACGGCCGAGGCGGCGATCCCGGCGCCGACCTCAGCCTCGTTCTTGTAGATCTGCGCCGTGTCGACGTGCCGGTAGCCGATCGACAGGGCGTGCTCGACGGCCTCGCGGGCGGCGTCGCCGCGGAGCTGCCACGTGCCGAGGCCGAGGGCGGGGACGAGGGCGCCGCGGACGTCGTAGTGGGTCATGGGGTGGGGCAGGGGAGGGGCCGGACACGTCGCACCGGCGGGCGCGGTTCTCGGGCGCGCCCGCTGGCGGCCCGCGTCGCCGGTGGGGGCGGAACGGTCGGGCCCGGCGCCGGTACTCCCCACGCCGACCGACGGCCCGCTTCCCTTCCCCACCCCCCCCTCCTCATGTCCCAGATCACCGACCTCCGCGGCCTCTTCCTCCACACGCTCAAGGACATCTACTACGCCGAGCAGCAGGTGAAGAAGATCATGCCGCAGATGGCCGAGAAGGCCACGAACGACGACCTCAAGGCCCTCATCGGCGGCCACCTCGACCAGGCCCAGACCCACATCGACCGGCTCGAAAAGGTGTTCGAGGCGATGGGTGAGAAAGCCGAGGGCGTGACCTGCCAGGCGATGGACGGGATCGTCAAGGAGTGCCGCGAGCTGATGGACGAGGTCACGGACGCCGAGACCCGCGACGCCGCGATCATCTCGTCGGCCCAGGCCGTCGACCACTACGAGATCACGCGCTACGGGACGCTCGCGACGTGGGCCGAGCAGCTCGGGATCGACGGCGACACCGTCGACCACCTCCGCGACTCGCTCGGCGAGGAGGAGGAGTCGGACGAGAAGCTGACCCGCCTCGCCGAGGACAAGCTGAACCGGAAGGCCGTCTAGCGAGCGGTCCGCCCCGAACGCACCGGCGCCTCGCCTCCCCAGGTGGGGCGCCGGTGCGTTCGGGGGCTGGCGGAAGTGCTCCGCCAGCGGCCGCCTACTTCGGGAGGAAGCGGTCGAAGAACGCCTGCGCAAAGTCGGACCGCTCGACGGCCGCCTCGCGGAGCCCGTTCCCCCACCACACGCCCTCACCGTTCGCCAGGACCGCGAACCCGAGCCGCCGGTCCGGCAGCCACAACAGAAGCGCCGACGCCCCGTGCTCGGGGTCCCAGCCCGAGTGCCACGCGACCCGCTCGCCCCGGGCCTCCTGGACGTACCACCCGGCGGCGTACGGGAGCGGCCGCCCGTCGCGGTCACGGGGCGGGGTGAGCAGGGCGCGCATGACCTCCGGCGACGCCAGCGTCCCGGCGTCGAGCGCGCCGAGGTAGCGGCCGAGGTCGAGCGCCGTCGAGACGACGCCGGCGCCCCCGGGGATGGCCCGCTTCGGCATCGGGCGCTGGACCCACCACCACGCGCCGTCCTCTCCCTCCTCGATGCCGTAGCCCCGGGCCATGTCGAACACGACGTCCATCTTGCTCCGGTCCCACATCCCGGCCGACGTCCGCGTCATCCCGGCCGGTGCGAGGACGCGGGCCTCGATCTGGCGGCCGAGCTCGTTGAACCGCCCCTCGATCTCGGTCGAGTCGTTCGCGGTCCACTCGAGGTAGCGCGAGAGGCGCGAGAACAGGATCGGGTTGTAGGAGAAGGCGTGGCCGCGGTCGTATGCGGCGGTGTGCTGGAGGAGGTCGCGGACGGTGATCGGCGCGCCGCAGTCGAGGCCCTGGGCGAGCGGGTGGTCTACGGCGACGAGGTCGCGGCAGAGGCCGTCGAACTCGGGGACCTCGGCCATCCGGTCGTCGAGGTCCACGACGCCGTCCTCGGCGAGCTGGAGGAAGGTGAGGCCGACGAACGTCTTGGTCACCGACGCCGTCCAGGCCGGCGTGTCGGGCGTGAACGGGACGCCCTCGTCGACTTCGGCCACGCCGAACCCCTCGGCCCAGACGGTCTCGCCGTCCCGGACCACGACGGCCGCCAGCCCGGGGGTCCGGTGGGCCTCGCGGAGCGAGTCGAGCGTGTCGGCGAACGTCTCGAACTCCTGGGCGCCGGCGGGCGCGGCAACGGCGAGGGTGAGGGCGAGCGGGAGGAGACGCATGGGGCGGGAGGGGATGGGCCACCCTCCTGCGGACGCCGGCCCAGCGGAGTTGCACGCGGCCGGCTGGCGGCGCGCACCGCCAGCGGGGCTAGAACGGCACGGCGGCCTGGACGCGGTAGTACAGGTCGAGGTCGTCGAAGGCGAGCGACCCGTCCCACACCTCGTCCAGCCGCTCGGCCGGGGCCGCCAGCCCGACGGCGTGGAGGATCTCGAAGCCGCCCAGCGACACCACGTTCTTGACCTCGCCCCCGACGCCGAGCCGCCGGACGGCCCCGTCCAGGTCGTCGCCCGTCCACACGAGGCCGCCGTCGGCGAACAGGGCCGGCGCGACCGGGCCCAGCCGGACGAGCCCGAGGAGCGTCGTCTCGAGGTCGAACAGGATGGGCAGCCGGACCTCGGCCGTCCCGAAGAGGGCGCGCGTCCCGACGGCGTACTGGCGGTAGCCGCGGACGCGCTCGACGTCCCCGAGCGTGACCGGCCCGACAAACGGGATCTGGAGGTCGACGTCGTCGTAGCGCGCGAGCCCGACGTAGTCCTGCGCGAGCGCCTGCTCGCCGAAGACGGCCGTGGCCCGGCCCTTCAGGAACAGGTGCCCGAACCCGCCGAGCGACGGCGACACCCAGTAGCCGAGGAGGTCGGGGCGGACGAACGCCTCGCCCCCGAGCGCCGGGACGCCGGCCGTGAGGCGTGCGCGGAGGCCGGTCCCGTCGAGCGGGGTGATCACGTTCCACCGGTACGGCCGCTGGAAGGTGTACGCCGCGCCGAGCCGGACGTCGAACCGGGTCCCGGCCTCGGGCTGGAGGAGCCCGCCGCCCGTCGTCTCGAGGTCGTCGAGCCCGCCGAGGTCGAGCGGGTCGGCGTAGGCGTAGCGGAGGCGGGCCCCGACCGTCGTCCGCACGAACGGCCGGTCGAGCACGTCGAGCGGGAGGGAGGCCGAGAGGTCGCCCCCGACAAGGTCCTCGACGAGCAGGCCCGTCCCGTAGAACGACGACGGCGACGGGAACCGGTAGAGGTCGAGCGTCAGCGTCGGCCGGAAGAGGCGGTTCGTGTACGAGACGAAGGCGACGGACCGGTCAATCGGCCGCGTCACCGAGGCGCCGACGAGGGCGAGGAGCTGATGCTTCCCCAGCGGCTCCACCCAGAGCGAGTTGACGACGAGGCCCCAGTCGTCGTCGCCCGTGAGGAGGTCACCGTCCTCGCCCGGATCGGCGTAGGGGAGCGGGAGCGTGATGGCGTGCGTGAGGTTCCGCCACGAGTTGTAGCCGTACCGCTCGCGGACGAGACCGGGATCGGGGTCGATCTGGAACGGGATCTCGTTCGGGGGCCGGTGCGCGGTCCAGGCGGCGTAGCCGTCGGGCACGACGACGGTGTCGGCCGCGACCGAGGGCCGCCGGGCCGCGTCGACGACGAACACGCGGTCGCGCCGCTTCGTCTCGCTCGACACGACGACGAGCCGGCCGGCCGGGTGGAGCGAGTCGGGCGGGAGCCAGTCGTGGACCGTCGCCCCGTCGTAGAGGAAGGTGACGCGGGCCTCGGGGGCAGGGGCAGGGGGGAAGGGGGAAGGGGCTGCTCCTGGACGGCTGGCGGTCGTGTCCGACGATGGCGGCCGGGACGCTGAGGGCTCACGGTCTGGCAGAGAACCGCCGGCCGTGACCTCCCCCGTGCCCCGTGCCCCGTGCCCCGCCCCCACCACGAACACGTTCGGCGCGCGGTCGCGGAGGGACGTGAAGGCGAGGCTGTCGCCCGCGGCGTTCCAGACGGGCAGCCGGTCGTCGCGCTCGGACGCCGCCACGCCCGCGCCCGTCGCCAGCCGCTCGACGGCGCCGGTCTCGACGTCCACGACCGCGAGGTCGCGGCGGCCCTCGACGTCGAACACGGAAAAGGCGACGTGCCGGCCGTCCGGGCTCCACCGCGTCGTCGCCACCTGGACGTCGCCCGTAAAGTCGGTGAGGCGCGTCTCGGCGCCCGTGTCCAGGTCCAGGACGTAGACGTTGGCCGTCTCCCCGTCCACGCCGACGAAGGCGAGGCGCCGGCCGTCCGGCGCGAAGCTGGGCGACGAGGCGCGGCGGTCGGAGGTGAGCCGGCGCGTGTCCTCGGTCTCGACATCCACGAGGTAGAGGTCGTTGACGATCGAGCCGGAGCGGCCGCGGCGGCTCCGCCCGTAGGCGATCTGCGCGCCGTCCGGGCTCCAGGCGATGTGCCCCTCGATCGAGCCCTCGGCCAGCACGCGGAGGTCGCGGTCGGCGGTCGAGTCGGCTCCGGCGTTGTTGATCACGTAGAGCCGCGTCACGGGCCGGTTGATGCTCGTGAGCACGACGGCCGAGATCCGCGTCGTGTCCGGGCTGAAGGCCACGTCGTAGACGACCTGGCCCGGAAGGGCGAGCGGCTCGACGCCGAGCGAATCCAGCCGCTCCATCTGCCCCGCCTGCGTGTTGTAGTACACGTTCACGTGCTTCCGCCACTCCTCGTAGAACTCGCGGTACGGCTTCCCGACGACGGCCCGGAACGCGCTCTGGAAGTCGTGGAACCGGACGAGCCCGAGCGCCGCCCGCTCGCGGTGGGCCAGGATCTGGGCGATCGTCGAGTCCCCGTAGGTCTCGGCGAGGTAGCGGACCTGGCTGTTCCCGACGGCGTAGCGGAGCCGGCCGTTCTCGGCGCTCGACCGGTCGGAGTAGTTGAGGCGGTCCTCGAACACGGCCGTTCGCAGCCAGCGGTCGCCGCGCTGGGCGTCCCACCGCTCGGTCTCGTACTGGGCGAGGCCCTCGGCCCAGAAGCTGGGGAGCGGCTCGCCAAAGAAGATGCTCAGGAGCCCGACGTTCGCCCGGATCGCCCGGTAGTGGACGATGTGCGCCAGCTCGTGCGCCACGACTTTCCGGAGCCACTTGGCGTCGCCCGTCCAGATGGCGGCGAACTCGTTGACGTGGACCCAGATGTTGGTGAACCCACTCCCGCCGATGTCGTAGGCCACGCCGTTGGCGATCTCGTCCTCGTCGGAGAGGTAGATCCTGATCGGGTCGTCGAACGTGATCGCGGCCGAGTCGCTCGGGGCGAGGTTCTGCGTGAGCGCCGCGAGCGACTCCTCGGCGACGGCGGCCACCTCGTCCTCGATGCCCGCCAGCCGGGCCGGGTAGACGATCTCGAAGTGCTCCGTCCGCGCGACGCGCCAGTCGATCTCGGGGTGGTTCCGGCCGTTGAAGGCGCCGAACCCGATCTGGGCGTCGGCCGGCGGCACCGCGAGGCTGGCGGCGACCGCGAGCAGGGCGAGGAGACGGCGGGGCATGGGGCGGCGGGTCCGGGGAGCGGAAGGTAGACCGTGCCCCGAGCGGTTCCGGTCGCTCCTGCCAGGGTAGGGCTATCGCATACTCTCCCCTTGTCGTCCTGAGCGGAGCGAAGGATCTCGACGCCGCCGTCCCGAGCCGTAGGCGACGGTGCCTACGGGCTAACGGGTTCGCGTTGGGATCCCCCGCCTCCGCGGGGGCAGGCTCTTCGCTGACGCTGGCTGCGCCGGCCTATCGGTTCAGGATGACGCGTCCCGGGGGCTCGGTCGGAGGTTGCGATAGCCCTGCCTGCCAGGGGTGGCGCCGCGCTCGGGGCGCCCTCCCCCCGGCCCCCTCCCGAGGGGAGGGGGAGGTTCGGATCGGGGCAACCGCCCGTTAGCTCTACTCGGCCGGCGGGCGGGGGATGAGGAGGAGCGCCGTCTGCCGCCCGTCGAGGTAGCCGACCGCCTCGCCGTCGAACACGGCGTCCTCCTCCAGCATAAAGCGGACGGACTGGCCGCCCCACTCGGGCACCGGCACGGCCGCGTTCAGCTCGATGGAGTGGGCCGCGTTGGGGAACAGCGGGTAGTCGCCCCCGCCGGGCACGCCGCCCTGCTGGTCCCACAGTCCGATCGTCGGCCCGGCGCCGTGGCCGTGGAGGCCGATGGGGTGCGTGTAGATCGTCGCGTCGATCCCCTCCGCGCGGGCGGCGTTGAGGGCGGTCGCCAGCACCTCGTTGCCGGTCCGCCCGACCGCGAACTCGTCCGTCAGGAGGTCCTGGACCCGGTTCGCGGCGGCCAGCCCGGCGACGAGGCCGGCGGGCGGCGCGGTCTCGCCGGGGCGGAGGACGTAGGCCAGCTGCTGCGTGTCGGTGTGGAGGCCGAGGTACTCGATCCCGAAGTCCACCCAGACGAGGTCGCCGGGCTGGATCACGTCGGCGTCGGGGCGGCCCGAGAAGTCGCCGGAGCGGGCGGGCGCCTCGGCCCGCTGGACGCTCACGCCGGGGTGGAACCACGCCGCCAGCCCGAGGTCGCGGACCCGCTGGCGGTACCACCAGGCGAGGTCGTCGGTCGTCGTCACGCCGGGCGTAATCGCCTCGGCCGAGAGCCCCTCGTGCAGGATCTCACGGGCGAGGCGGACGACGTGGGGGTAGACCGCCAGCTCGGCCGGCGTCCGCGTCTCCAGCCAGCCGACGGCGAGCCGCTCGCCCGAGACGACGCGCTCGCGGTAGCGCTCGGGCAGCGCGGCCATGAGCCCCTCGTACTCCGTCGCCGCCAGCCCGTCGGCGAGGCCCCACGTCTCGGAGCGGTTGAGGGCGATCCGCCCCGGATCGCGCTCGGCGACGACCTCGGCCAGCCGCGCCCACTGGTCGGGTTGCGCCTCGGGGTCCCACGCCCGCGGGAACGGGCCGACGTCGTACCGCGCGACCGCCAGCCGCTCGACGTCGCTGCCGGTGTCGTGGAACACGAGGACCGTCCGCCGCCGGGCGGAGAGCCAGGTCGCCGGGAGCATCGTCTCGATCACCGGGTCCTCGTTGTACTCGCGCGCCGCCACGATCCACAGGTCGATTTCTTCCCGACGCATGAGGGCGGGGACGACCGTGTCGAGCCGCTCCCCCAGCCAGCGGTCCTGGACCTCGGCCCGCTCGCGCATCGGGAGGACGGCCGGGACGTCCTGCGCCGCGGCAGCGGGGAGGAGCAGGAAGGCGAGGAGGAGCGCGCAGAGCGGACGCATGGCCGTGAGGGAAGGGCCGGTCAATATCTCGCGGGCCGCTGGCGGGCGCGTCCGCCAGCCGGTGGGGGGCGGGTTTCTCGGGACGTGCGGCGCGCGTGACACGCCGATGGCACTCCCTGTCCCTACCCTATACACACGCGCGCGAGACCGCCTGCGCGACCCTTCCCCAACCGCCTCCGCCATGCAGCGCGCCTCCCGCCAGGGCAATGTCCCCGTGACCCCGTCCGACTGGGCCCAGCCCTCCCTCGTCGGTCCGCACTACGAGCCGCCGTACCCGGGCGCCGTCCAGGACGAGCTCGCGTGGCACCTCGTGAAGTACCTCCGCGAGGACGCCCGGCTCCGCTCCGAGGTCGAGGTCGAGGTGCCCGCCGGGGCGGGCCACGGGCCGGCCTTTTTCACGCTCGACCTCGTCGTCGACGTCCCCGACGACACGGGCGGCGTCCGCCGGGTCGCGTTCGAGACCGACGCCGGGCGGACGCTCCGCGACCACGACCGCCGTCTCCGCCGCGACGCCACGCTCCTCGCCCACGGCGCCGTCGACACGGTCTACCGGCTGCGGGGGAGCGACCTCCTCGGGCACGTGGCCGACGTCCTCTACCTCGCCAGCCGGTGGGACGCCGACGCCTTCTCCGAGCGCGGGCGGATCAACCTGAAGACGCTGGCGAGCGCTGAGGCCCGGGCCCTCTCCGTCCGGCCCGAGCAGCCGAGCGTGCTCGTCCCCTACGCCCTCGACGCGGCCGCGGCCGACGAGGCCCCAGAGCGCCACCTCTGGCACGTCGCGAACGGGCAGGCCCCGCACATCCTCGTCCGCCGGCTGGACCGCCGGTTCGAGTCGGTCTGGGGGCCGTACGCCGAGCGCCCGCTCCGCAAGGTCGAGGTCGAGCGCCCGCCGCTCCGCAAGGCGTCGTAGGAGGTGGCAGGTGGGCGGGTGACACGTGGCAGGTGAACGCCGCCAGCCCCGCTGGTGACGGACCCCACGACGGGATCTCGGCCTCACGCCCTACGCATCAACGTGTAGCGCGCGGATGCCGCCAGCCCACACGGCCCGCCGGACTGGCGGCGCTCACCTGGAACCTGCCACTTGTACACCTGCCACCCCGGTGTGACACGTCGTTGGCACTCAGCGGCCCTACGCTTCTGTCACCTGGCGATCCCCCCCGAGAACATGTCCCTCCGCATCAACCCCCTCAGCCGTCGGCCGCAGCAGCGGCGCCTCGTCGTGGCCGTGCGCGGCGCGGCCGGCGCCGGCAAAAGCTGGTTTGCCGCGTCGCTCGCCGACGCCGGCCTCGGCCGGCTCTGCTACTTCGACACCGAGCGGAAGGCCCGGCTCCTCCCCGGCGCCGACGGCTCCGTCTTCGACGCGATCGAGGTCGAGCACCCCGACGAGCTCCTCCCGTTCATCGACTGGGCGCTCGGGGAGGGCCGCGAGCAGCAGGGCTACGGGTGCTTCGCGCTCGACAGCTGGGCCATGTACTTCGGCCGGAAGCACCGGGCGACGGTCCAGGCCGCTCGCGACCGCACCGGCGACCCGACGGCCCGGCCCAACGCCGAAGAGCTGGAGGCCGACCAGGTCGTGCTCCAGGAGGTCCTCCGCCGGCTCTGCGTCGACTCCGGCGCGTGCGTCGTCATCACCGACCAGATCGGGGCGCGCGGGCAGGAGCAGCGTGAGGAGAACGAGATGGGCCGGGTCCTCCCGATGACCGCCAGCGGCCTCGAGTACTTCGTCGACGTCATGCTCGAGCTGGCGCTCCGCCAGGACGGGTTCGAGACGAAGCGAGTCGCGACCGTCGTCAAGTCGAACGCGCCGGACTTCCCCGTGGGCCTCGAGGTCGAGGGGCCGACGTTCGCGGCGCTCTTGGAGCGGATGGGGGCGGGCCCGAAGCCCGTCGCGATCCCCGACGCCGAGGTCCTCCCCGAGCCCGCCGTCGAGGCGCCCGCCGGCCCGACGCTCGCCGACCTGCTGGCGGAGGCCGAGGCGTTCGGGCTGGGCCGCCCCCAGGTGCTCCTCGCCGCCCGCCACTACTGCGGCGTCCAGTCGCTGGACGAGATCGACGCCGACCAGACCGCGGCGCTCCTCGACCGGATGCGCGCCCGCTACGCGCCCTCCGGCGACAGCGCCGCGACGGTCGAGCCCGAGGTCGCCGTCAGCAAGCGGACGCGGAAGAAGGCGGCCTAGCGTCCGCGGGGCGCCCTAGCTTTGGGCGCCCCGCCCCGCCGCCGCATGGCCTCCCGCTCGGGCCGACGTGCCGGCCGCTCGACCTCTCCCCGCCGCCCGGTCTGGCTGTGGGGGCTTGTGGCGGTCGCGGTCGGCGTCGTCCTGCTCCTCATCCTCCGGCTGGTGGACGGGGCGGGCGAGACCGCGACGGCGCCCGTCGTCCGGCCGGACGTCGTCGCGCGCTACCCGCACGACACGACGGCGTTCACCCAGGGCTTGCTCCTCGCCGGCGGCGCGCTCTACGAGAGCACCGGGCTCTACGGCGAGTCGTCGCTCCGGCGTGTGGACCTCGCGACGGGCCGCGTGCTCGACTCGCTCCGGCTCGGCCGGGCGTACTTCGCCGAGGGGCTGGCGACGCTCGACGGCCGCCTCTACCAGCTCACGTGGCAGGAGGGGCGCGTGTTCGTCTACGACCGCGCGACGCTCGCCCCGCTCGACACGCTCGCGCTCGACGGCGAGGGGTGGGGGCTCGCCACCGACGGGGACCGGCTCGTCTGGAGCGACGGGTCCGACCGGCTCCGCTGGCTCGACCCGGCGACGATGGCCGTGACGCGGGAGGTGCAGGTCCGCGACGGCGGCCGGCCGGTCGCGGCGCTCAACGAACTGGAGGTGATCGGCGGCCGCGTCCTCGCCAACGTCTGGCGGACGGGCCGGATCGCCGTCATCGACCCGGAGACGGGCACGGTCGTCCAGTGGCTCGACCTGACGCCGCTCGTCGTGCTCCAGTCCGGGGCTGGTCAGGACGTCCTCAACGGGATCGCCTACGACGCGGCCGCCGGTCGGCTGCTCGTGACCGGCAAGCTGTGGTCGCGGGTCTACGCCCTCGGCTGGTCCCCGGACGGTGTCTAGAGCGACCGGCTGGCGGGGACGGTCCGCCAGCCGGCCGGCCGGGAGTCAATCCAGTGCGTTTTCTGTGGTTGGAAGCGCTACCGGAGCGGCCTCGCGTTGCGCGCCGGTCCCGGAGGATCTATCCTCCGAGCTCCGTCTCGTCCGCCAATGCCCGCCCCGTCCCCCGCCCGACGTCCTCGACGCCGACCGGCCGCGCCCCGGCCCGGGAGAGGTGGACAGTCCGGCTAGCTCGCCTGCGAGCGCCCCGCTGCCGACGCCGACTCTCCCGCAGAGTCGGCGTTTTCTGTTTCTACGCCCCATGCCCGCGCCCATCGCCCTCGCCTTCTCCGGCGGCCTCGACACCTCGTTCTGCGTCTCCTACCTGAAGGAGAAGACGGGGCGCGAGGTCCACACCGTGACCGTCGACACGGGCGGGTTCTCGGACGAGGAGAAGGCCGAGATCGCCGCGCGCTCGGAGGCGCTGGGCGCCGCGGGCCACACGCTCGTCGACGCCCGGGCGGACCTGTGGGAGCGCGTCCTGAGCTTTCTCGTCAAGGGGAACGTGCTCCGGGGCGGCGTCTACCCGCTGTGCGTCGGGCCGGAGCGCGTGGTCCAGGCCGAGGCGCTGGCGGAGGCCGCGCGTGGGCTCGGCGCCACGGCGGTCGCCCACGGCTCGACCGGCGCCGGGAACGACCAGATCCGGTTCGACGCCGCCCTCCGCCTGCTCGCCGACGACCTGGAGATCCTCACCCCGATCCGCCAGCTCTCGCTCTCGCGCGCCGACTCGGCCGCCTACCTCCGCGAGCGCGGGTTCGCAGTGGAAGAGACGACGACCGACTACTCCGTCAACCGCGGGCTGTGGGGGACGACGATCGGCGGCAAAGAGACGCACGCGACGGACGGCGTGCTGCCCGAGGCCGCGTGGCCGGACACGGTCTCGCCGGCCGAGGCGCCCGACGACCCGCACCGGGTCCAGATCCGGTTCGAGGCCGGCGTGCCGGTCGCGCTCGACGGCGAGGCGCTCGACCCGGTCGCCCTCGTCGAGCGGCTGAACCGGGAGGGCGCAGCGCACGGCGTCGGCCGGGGCATCCACGTGGGCGACACGATCCTCGGGATCAAGGGGCGGATCGCGTTCGAGGCGCCCGCGGCGCTCACGCTCATCGAGGCGCACCGGGAGCTGGAAAAGCTCGCCCTCACGCAACTCCAGCTCGTCCAGAAAAGCCAGCTCGGCGACCTCTACGGCCGGCTCGTCCACGAGGGGCTGTTTTTCGACCCCGTCTGCCGTGACCTGGAGGCGTTCCTCGACAGCACCCAGCGGCGCGTCTCGGGCGACGTCACCGTCGAGTGGTTCAAGGGCGCCATCCGCGTCTTGGGAGCCACGTCGCCCCACTCGCTGTTCGACGCCGGCGTGGCCCGCTACGGCGAGGACAACGCGCTCTGGAGCGGCCGCGACGCCGAGGGGTTCGCCCAGATCTACGGCCTCCAAGCCCGACTGGCGGCGCGGGCGAGCGGCCAACCCGTCTCATCCTCCACCTGACTCATGCCCACGCGCACGATCACGACGCTCACGGCCGACCACGTCGCCAGCAGCACGGGCCCGTGCGGGCTGGGGCACGAGGTCCGGGTCTCGCCCTACGTCGTCGCCGAGGAGGGGTACTGCCTCGCCGTCCGGGCGCTCGACGAGAAGGAGGTCTACAACCAGCTCGAAGGGGCCGACGGCGTCTTTCGGACGATCCGGAAAGGCGAGGTCCTCGTCGGGGCCCTCGGCGAGCGGCAGGCGCTGAAGGGGTACTCCGGGCGGATCCCCCGACACGTGGCGCCGGGCGACACGCTCCACATTCAGAACATGGGGGGCATCCTCGGGCGCGTCGCCACGCCGCACCCCGACCTCGGACCGGCGCTCCGCGTCGAGGTGCTCGGCGCCGTCCTCGTGGGCGAGCCGCCGCGCCACGCGCGGATCCAGGACGCTGCGATCGAGCCGGTCGAGGCCCTCCCGCACTCGGCCCCGCTCGTCATGGTCTCGGGGACGGCCATGAACACGGGGAAGACGTACGCCGCCGCCGCGCTCGTCGGCGGGCTCACGGCGCGCGGCCTCCGGGTCGCCGCCGCCAAGCTGACGGGCGCCGCCCTCCAGCGCGACGTCCGGGCGATGGTCGCGCAGGGGGCGATCGCCTCCGCCAGCTTTACCGAGGCCGGCGCCGTCGCCACGACGGGGCGCGATATGGTCCCGATTGCGAAGGGGCTGATTGCGCACCTCAACGCGGCCTCGCCCGACGTCCTCGTACTGGAGCTGGGCGACGGTGTGATCGGCCCGTACGGCGTCGACCAGATCCTGGAGGACATGGAGATGCAGCGGCTCACGGCCGCCCACGTCCTCGCGGCGACCGACCTCGCGGGCGCGTGGGCGTGCGACCAGCTCTTCCGCCAGCGGTACCGGGCCGAGATCGGCGTCGTCGTCGGCCCGGCGACGGACACGGACGTGGGGAAGCGGTACATCCAGACGCAGCTCGGCATCCCCGCCATCAACGCCCGGTCGGAGCCCGACGCGCTCTCGCAGCACGTGGCCGAGGCCGTCGGCGCGATGACGGCCTGGGCCGAGACGGCGAGCCCGCTCCCCGCCTTCAACGGCCCGCGCCGGCCGCTCCCCGTGTTTGGGGATTCTGCGCCCCGGTAGAGCCCCGGTAGGGGCGCCCCGGCGGGGCGTCTCCACGACCGCCCGACAAACATGACCGCTCCCGACACCTTCGTCCGCGCCGCCGTGCTCCACGGGGCCGGGTACGCCGGCGGCGAGCTGCTGGCGCTGCTCCTGGCCCACCCCGCCGTCCGGCCCGTCGCCGTGACGAGCCGGAGCCAGGCCGGCCAGCCCGTCTGGACGACGCACCCCCGCCTCCGCGGCCAGACGGAACTCGCCTACACCGCCCCGGACAGGCTCGACCCGGACGGCTTCGACGTCGCGTTCGTCTGCGCCGAGCACGGGCAGGGCGCTGCCGCCGTCCGCGCGCTCCGCCAGTCCGGCTTCGACGGGCTGGTGATCGACCTGAGCGCCGATCACCGGCTCGCGAGCGTCGAGACATACGAGCGCGTCTACGGCCTGGAGCACCCGGACCCGGAGGCGATGCAGGACGCCGTCTACGGACTGGCAGAGGTGAACGGCGCGCACGTCGAGGGGGCGCTCTTGGTGGCGAACCCGGGCTGCTTCGCGACCGGCCTCTCGCTCGCGCTCTGGCCGCTGGCGGCGGTCTTCGAGGGCGAGTGGGAGGCGCACGTGACGGCCCTGACGGGCGCGAGCGGATCGGGCGCCCGGCCGTCCGCGACGACGCACTTTCCGCGCCGGGACGGGAACGCCCGCGCCTACAAGCCGCTCGCGCACCGCCACCTTGCCGAGGTGCAGGAGACGCTGGGCGAGCGCGCCCGCGTCCACTTCGTCCCGGTGAGCGGCCCGTGGACGCGCGGGATCTGGGGGACGGCGCACGTCGCCCTCAACGGCGTTCCGATGGAGCGGGTGGAGGACGCCTACCGGAAGGCGTACGGCGAGCGCCCGTTCGTCCGCCTCTCGCCGAGCGAGATTCCGGAGCTTCTGCCGTCGGTCGGGACGCCGTTCTGCGACCTCGGGTGGACCGAGCGCGATGGGCACCTCGTCGTCGGGTTCGCGCTCGACAACCTCTTGAAGGGCGCCGCCAGCCAGGCCGTCCAGAACCTGAACCTCGCCCTCGGGCTGCCCGAGGCCGCGGGCCTCCTCCCCGGCGCCGCCGTCCCCGCCCTCCCATGACCGACGCCGACACGCTCACGACCGACTGGCTGGCGCTCGAGGACGCCGTCACCCTCCCGACCTACGCGAAGCCGCCCGTCGCCCTCGTCCGCGGCGAGGGCACGCGCGTGTGGGACGCCGACGGCCGCGAGTACCTCGACTTCTACGGCGGCCACTGCGTGGCCCTCCTCGGCCACTGCCCGCCGCGCGTCGTCGAGGCGATCCGCCAGCAGGCCGGCGAGCTGCTGTTCTATTCGAACGCCGTCTACAGCCCGGTCCGCGCTCGCGCCGCCGAGCGGCTGGCGGGCCTCGCGCCCGACGGCCTCGACCGCGTGTTCTGGTGCAACTCGGGGACGGAGGCGAACGAGACGGCCCTCAAGCTGGCACGGTCGGTCACCGGCCGCTCGCGCATCGTCGCCTTTGCCGGCGGCTTCCACGGGCGGACGCTGGGGAGCCTCGCCGCGACCTGGGGCGATAAATATCATGCACCGTACCGGGCTGTCTTGCCCGAGACCACGTGGGTCCCGTTCGGATGGGAGGGCGCCGTCGAGGAGGCCCTCCAGGATGAGGACGTCGCCGCCGTCATCCTCGAGCCGATGCAGTCGATGGCCGGCATCACCGAGGCGCCGCCGCACTTCTACCAGGCCCTCCGCGAGATCTGCGACCGGACCGGGACGGTCCTCATCTTCGACGAGGTCCAGACCGGCGTCGGGCGGACGGGCCGGTTCACCTACGGCGAGCACGTCGGCGTGACGCCGGACCTCGTGACGCTCGCCAAGAGCCTCGGGGCGGGCGTCCCCGTCGGCGCCGTGCTCGTGAACGATGCCATCGCCGAAACGGTAAAACCGGGCGACCAGGGGACGACGTTCGGGGGCGGGATGCTCGCGTGCGCCGCCGTCGACGCCACGCTCCGCCAGCTCGTCGACGACGGCTTGATGGACCGCGCCGTCGCCATCCACAACCGGCTGGCGGAGGACCTGGGTGAGATCGACGCCGTGACGGAGGTGCGCGGGCGGGGCTGCCTGGTCGGCGTCTCGCTCGACCGCGGGGCGAAGCCGGTCGCCAACGCGCTCCGCCAGCTCGGCGTGATCGTCGGCACGTCGGGCCGGGCCGACACGCTCCGTCTCATGCCGCCCCTCACGACGACCGACGCCGACATCGACGACTTCCTCGGCCGCTTCGCGGACCTCATGCGAGGCTCATGACCCGTACCGCCGTTGCATGCAACGGCGGTACCCCCTCCCATCACGAATCCCCTTGAACCACCTCGCCGACTGGTCCGCCCTCCCCGACGACGTCTGGGACGCCTGCCTCCGCCGCGCGCTCTGGCACCGCCAGCACCCGGCGCGGACCGACCGGGCGAGGGGGAAGGCGCTCGGGCTCCTCTTTTTCAACCCGTCGCTGCGGACGCGGGCGTCGATGGACCTCGCCGCCGCCGCCCTCGGCGCGCACCCGGTCACCCTCGCGCCGGGGCGCGGGATGTGGGGATTAGAGTGGCGCGACGATGTGGCGATGGACGGTGAGGCCGCCGAGCACGTCCGCGAGGCGATCCCCGTGTTGGGCCGCTACACCGACGCCCTCGGCGTCCGCACGTTCGCGACGCTTGAAGACCCCGAGGTCGACGCGGCCGACGCCGTGTTCCAGGCCATCGTCGCGGCGTCCGACGTGCCCGTCGTCAACCTGGAGTCGGCGCGGTGGCACCCGTGCCAGGCGCTGGCGGACGCGGCGGCCCTGGCCGACCACTTCGACGGCGACGTTCGCGGCAAGCGGTTCGTCCTCGCATGGGCGCCGCACCCGAAGGCGCTCCCGCGGGCCGTCCCCAACTCGGCGGTCACGATGGCGGCGCGGCTGGGGATGGAGGTCGTCGTCGCCCGCCCCGACGGGTTCGGCCTGGACGCGGACGTGCTGGAGGCGGCACGCGCCGCGGCGGCCCAGTCGGGCGGGTCCGTCACCGAGTCGGCGGACCGCGAGATCGCGCTCGGCGGCGCCCGCGTCGTCTACGTTAAGTCGTGGGCCGGCGACGCCGTCTACCAGAACCCCGACGCCGAGGCCGAGCGCCGCCAGTCCCTGGCCGACTGGCGGATCGGCGAGCGCGAGATGACGTGGACGGACCGGGCCGCGTTCATGCACTGCCTCCCCGTCCGCCGCGGCGTGGTCGTCGAGGACGGCGTGCTCGACGGCCCGGACGCGATCCACCTCCTCCAGGCCGAGTACCGGCTGCACGCCCAGAAGGCGATCCTGGAGTGGGTGTGGAACCTCCTCCCGCACGACGGCCCCCGGTCCGCGTGAGCGCGCCCGTCGTCGTCAAGCTCGGGGGCGCGGTCTTGGACGACGCCGAGGCCGTGGCGGCGGTCTGGGCGGGCGTCGCCGCGCTCCGCGTCCCGGCCGTCGTGGTCCACGGGGGCGGGCCGCAGGCGACGGCCCTCGCGCGGCGGCTCGGCCACGAGCCCCGCGTCGTCGCTGGGCGCCGCGTGACGACGGACCTCGACCTCGACGTGGCGCTGTGGACGCTGAGGGGTGCCCTCAATGCCCGGCTGGTGGCCGCCGCGGGCGAGGCGGGCGTCCGGGCGGTCGGGATTAGCGGGGCTGATGGCGGGCTCGTCCGCGTGACGCGCCGGCCGCCGCGCGACGTGGACGGTGAGACCGTCGACTTTGGGCACGTGGGGGATGTAGAGGCCGTCGACCCGACGCTCGCGCTCGTCCTCCAGGCGGCCGGGTTCGTCCCGGTCGTCGCGTCCGTCTGCGCCGACGCGGCCGGCGCGCTCTACAACGTCAACGCCGACACGGTCGCGGCCGAGCTGGCGGCGGCGCTCGGCGCCTCGCGGCTCGACCTCGTGACCGAGGCCGGCGGCGTCCGCCGCGACCCAGATGAACCGGGCAGCCGGCTCCGCCAGCTCTCCGCCGCCGAGGCCGAGGCCGGCGTCGCCGACGGCTGGATCGGGGGCGGGATGCGACCCAAGCTCGAAACCGCGCTCCTGGCGCTCGGCCGCGGCGTCCCCGCCGTCCGCGTCTGCGGCCCGGCCGACGTCGCGCGGCCGGGCGCCGGCACCACCGTCACCGTCTGATGGTCCCCCACGTCCAAACCCTCTACACGTTCGCCGACGGCCTCCGCCAGCGGGCTCGCGAGGCGGCGCAGGCCGCGCGGCTGGCCGACGCGACGGACGCCGACCGGGCGCGGGCGTTCGCCTTGTTCGAGGCGGTCGGCCTGCTTCTCCGAGAGGCCGAGGCCGCCGGGCTCGACCCGGCCAGCGTCGGCCTGGGCGGGTTCAACCCGGACCTCGACCTGCTCGGCCCGACGTCATGAGCGCCCTCGACCTCCACGCCGACCTCGTCCGGTTCCCCTCGCTCAGCCGCGAGGAGGCCGAGATCGCCGACTTTGTCGAGGTCTGGGCGCGCGGCGTCGATGGCCTGAGCGTCGGCCGGCACGACGACAACGTGTGGGCGTCGCTGGGTGAGGGCGACGACCTCCTCCTGCTCTGCTCGCACCTCGACGTGGTGCCGCCGAGCGAGGGTCACCCGCACCCGCCGTTCGAGCCGACGCGCCGCGACGGCAAGGTCTACGGTCGCGGCGCGGTCGACGCGAAGGCGAGCGGGGCGGCCATGCTGAGCGCCCTCGCCCGCCTTGCCGCTTCCGGCTGGCGGCCGCCGCCAGCGGGGCGCCTGACCGTCGCCCTCACGGCGTGCGAGGAGACCGGCCGCGGGTACAACGGGATGGAGACGATGCGCGCCAAGGTGTTCGGCCGTGCGCTCCCCGACGTCGCCGCCGCCCTCGTCGGCGAGCCAACCGAGCTCCGGCCGTGCCTCGCTCAGAAAGGGCTCCTGATCCTCGAGGCGACGGCGCGCGGGCGGACGGCCCACGCCGCCCGCGCCCACCTCGGCGACAACGCCCTCACGCGCGCCGCCCGCGACCTCGTCCGCCTCGACGGCCTCGCGTTCGACCGAGCGGACCCGCTCCTCGGCCTCCCGACGGCAACCGCGACCATGATCGAGGGCGGGACGGCCCGGAACGTCGTCCCCGACCGCTGCGCGTTCTTCGTCGACGTCCGCTCGACGCCGGCCTACACGCACGCCGAACTGGCGGCGCTCGTCGGCGACGCATTGGAGAGCGAGGTCGCCGTCTACTCCGACCGGATCGTCCCGTGCGCTACGAGCGCCGAGAGCCGCGTCGCACAGGCCGTGACGGGCGCGCTCGGCGGTCTCAGCCTCGACGCCGAGCCGTTCGGCAGCCCCACGGCCTCCGACTGGATTTTCCTGGCGGACGTGCCCGCCGTCAAGATCGGCCCGGGCCGGAGCGAGCTCTCGCACACGCCCGAGGAGCACGTCGAGGTCGAGCAGGTCGAGCGGGCCGTCGAGGTCTACGCCGCCGTCGCCCAACGCTACTTCGCCGCTTAGCGCACAGCACCCTCTCATCAACCGCCAGCCGCAGATGTCCGCCCCCCCCACCCCCATCTGGCACAAGGGCACGGCGGCCGAGGACTGGGTGACCCGGTTCACCGTCGGCGAGGACTGGCGGTGGGACACGGTCCTCCTCCCGTACGACGTCGAGGGGACGCGCGCGCACGCCGGGGCCCTCGCCCAGATCGGCGTGCTGACGGAGGAGGAGGAGGCCGAGGTCGGGCGCGCCCTCGACGCTATCCATACGGCGTGGGTGGCCGGCGACCTCACCGTCCGGCCGGAGGACGAGGACATGCACACGGTCATCGAGCGCGAATTGACGGCCCAGCTCGGGGGCGCAGGGAAAAAAATCCACGCGGGGCGGAGCCGGAACGACCAGGTCCTCGTCGCCCTCCGTCTCTGGCTCCGCGACGCGCTGGCGGACGTCGCCAGCGGGACGGCAGACGTCGGCGGCGCCCTCCTCGACCACGCGGAGCGGGGCCAGCGCCTCCTCATGCCCGGCTACACCCACGGCCAGCGGGCCATGCCGACGACGGTCGCCGTCTGGGCCGCCGGCTACGCCGACCTGCTCATCGACGACCTCGGCACGCTCGCGGCGGCGCGGCGGTCCGCCAACACGTCGCCGTGGGGGAGCGCGGCGGGCTACGGCGTGCCCGTCCTCGGCCTCCCACGGGCGGCCGTGGCCGAGCGTCTCGGGTTCGACCGCGTCCAGGAGACGGCGGCCGTCCAGCTCTCGCGCGGCAAGGCCGAGGCGGCGGCCGTCCACGCCCTCGTCCAAATCGGGCTCACGCTGAACCGCCTTGCGAGCGACCTCGCCCTGTTTGCGACGGCCGAGTTCGGGTTCGTGCGGCTCCCCGTCGAACACACGACGGGGTCCTCGATCATGCCGCAGAAGCGGAACCCGGACGTGCTCGAGCTGGCGCGCGCGACGGCGCACCGGCTGACCGCCGAGCTCCACCTGCTCCTGACGCTGCCGGCGAACCTCCCGTCCGGTTACCACCGCGACCTCCAACTAACAAAGGAAGCGACGATGCGCGCCGTCCTCGCCGCCCGGGACCTCGTGACCGCCGTCGGCGCTGTGCTCCCGGGCGTCGAGTGGCGGGGAGGGCAGATGCGGGCGGCGCTCTCGCCCGACCTGTTCGCGACCGCCGAGGCCCTCCAACGCGTCGCGGCCGGCGAGCCGTTCCGCGACGCCTACCGCGCGGTCGGCGCGAACCTGGACGCGCTCGCCGTCCCGGACGCGGACGACGCGCTCGCCGCCTACGCCGCCCCCGGAACGCCGGGGAACGTCGACGTCGGCGCGCTCCGCCAGCGGCTGGCGGCCTCGGCCGAGCGGGCCTAGCCCCGCGTCGGGACCAGCTCGAGGCGGACCTGGCCGGTCCCGCGCCGGAGGAGGCCGATCTCGCGGGCCGCCGCCTTCGACACGTCGATCACGCGGTTTTTCGCGAACGGGCCGCGGTCGTTGACGCGCACGACCACGCTCTCCCCGTTGCTCACGTTCGTCACGCGGACGCGCGAGCCGAGCGGGAGCGAGCGGTGCGCCGCGGTCAGCTTGCCGGGCTCGAACAGCTCGCCCGACGCGGTCGGGTTGCCGGCGAGCTCCTCGCCGTAGTAGCTGGCCTCGCCGCCCGCGATCGGTGTGCCCTCGGCGTCCGTCTCGGCCGGGGCCTCGGGAGCCGGGGCGGGCGTGACCGCGGCGGTGTCGGCGAGGGCGACGACGCCGGCCTTCCCCTTCCCGAGCGGGACGGGCTCGGGGGCCGGCTCGGGCTGGAGGGCCAGGCCACCGGCGACGAGCGTCGCCAGCACGGCGGCGCCGGTCGCCAAGCGGACACGGCGGCGCGTGTTGTGGAGCTGCGTCCTCAGGCTCCGGAGGCGACGGCGGACGGCGGCGCGCTTTCCGGAGCGGCGGCGGAGGGTGGAATCAGCGGTAGGCATAGTCGGAGCGTCGTCGGTTGCGCACTGGGGCGCACAGACCGTTCCGCAACCGACTAAGCTAGCACCGGCCGACGATGCGACATGGAACGCCGTTAGGGTCGGAGAGTCTGGCAGGCACCCCCGACAAGACTGCGGGCGCCGGCCTCTCGACCGGCGCCCGCAGCGTCTCCCCCAACCGTCACGCCTCCGGGATCACAACCGGCCGCGACATCGGCTGACGGAGCGCCGCCGTGGCCTCACGCTGGATCGCGTCGAGGCGGAGGTCCCGAACGGCGTCCGCCGGCTCCATCTCGTTCACGGCCGGCGCCATGAGCGTGAACTCGGGGTAGGCGACGGTCCCGTGCTCGTGGAGGTCGAGCCCGCCCGTCTCCGCCGTCTCGTCGATCCGCAGGCCGACCGTCGCCTCGAGCCCCTTGAACACGAGGAACGCGAGCGGGAACGTCCACAGGAAGGCCGCGCCGACACCGACCGCCTGCACGCCGAGCTGGGCGAGGCTGAACCCCTCGGCCGCGAAAATGGCGACGGCGAGCGTCCCCCACGCCCCGCACACGCCGTGGACGGCGACCGCGCCGACGGGGTCGTCGATGTAGCGCTCCAGCCACAGCGTTGCGAAGACGACGAGGACGCCGGCCACGAGCCCGGTCCCAAGCGCCCCGACCGGGAGCACGGCGTCGCACCCGGCCGTGATGCCGACGAGGCCGGCGAGGACGCCGTTCAGGGTCATCCCCACGTCCGGCTTCCCGCTCCGCGCCCACGTCGTCGTCATCGCGGCGACGGCCCCGGCCCCGGCCGCAAGGAACGTGTTGGCGGCGATCAGGGCGATCAGGGGCGAGCCCGCCGTCGTCGAACCGGCGTTAAAGCCGAACCACCCGAACCACAGGATGAAGACGCCGAGCGCCGCGAGCGGGAGGCTGTGCCCGGGCATCTCGACCGGGTTGCCGTCCTCGTCGTAGCGCCCCGCGCGGGCGCCTACGACGAGCGCGCCCGCCAGCGCGGCCCACCCGCCGACCGAGTGGACGACCGTCGAACCGGCAAAGTCCAGGAACCCGAGCGACTCCAGCCAGCCGCCCCCGTTGAGGAGCCCGCCCCACGCCCACGCCCCGAACACGGGGTAGATCAGCCCGACGATGACGACGGACACGACGAGGTACGACGCGAAGTTCACCCGCTCGGCGACCGCGCCCGAGACGATCGTCGCCGCCGTGGCCGCGAACACGGCCTGGAAAAAGAAGAAGACGTAGACCCACGCCGGGTCCTGCCCCTCGACCCCGAAGAGCGCGAACCCCGACGTGCCGACGAGCCCGCCCAGCGACGGCCCGAACATCAGCCCGAACCCGACGAGGAAGAACACGATGACGCCGGCCGAGGCGTCCATCACGTTCTTCATGATGATGTTCGCGGCGTTCTTCGCGCGCGTGAGTCCGGTCTCGAGGAGGGCGAACCCGGCCTGCATCAGGAACACGAGCGCGCCGGCGAGGACGACCCACACGTAGTCGAGGTTGACTTGGACGGTGGCCGCCGCGGCGCCTTGGGCGCTGGCGGCGGCGGGGAGCAGGATGAGGGCGAGGGCGGTGGGAGTCCTCATTTTCGAAGGCGGCGGCGAGGTGCGGCAGAAAGTCTGGAGGCAGTGTATCGTCGCGGCCTCAGCAAACGCAAGAGCAATTGCTCTTTTTCTGAACCATATGGCTCAAAAATCCTATCCTTGTAAGGAAGATCCGTCCGGGACCCACAAGAAAAGTGGTATTTCAGCTGTGACATCCGGTTGTCCCCCCCCGCTCCCGACCTTTCGGTCCGACGTTCCCCCCAGCGCCATGAACCCCACCGACCTCCCCAAGCTCGCCGCCCCGTTCCCGCCCGCTGACGTCGAGTGGAAGCCGGGCGCCACGACGCGTGACAAGTCGAAGGGCCTCGCGATGGCCTACCTCACCAGCCGCGCCGTCCAGCAGCGGTTCGACGACGTCTGCGGCCCGGCCGACTGGCGGAACGAGTTCGCGCCGGGCCCCGACGGCGGCGTCCTGTGCGGGATCTCCGTCCGCGTCGACCGACCGGACGGGACGAGCGAGTGGGTCACGAAGTGGGACGGTGCCGACAACTCGCAGGTCGAGGCCGTCAAGGGCGGGCTCTCGGGCGCGACCAAGCGCGCGGCCGTCCAGTGGGGCGTGGGCCGGTACCTCTACGACCTCCCCGCCACGTGGGTGCGCCTCGACGACCGCGGCCGGTTTGCCGAGACCCCGAAGCTCCCGGCCTCGGCGCTCCCCGAGGGCACGCGGACCGCGCCCGCCGGCCCGCCGGCCGGAGGCCCCTCCCAGCCGCGCCGCCAGCGGCC
>CAZDFV010000025.1:0-24071 GCA_964504495.1 uncultured Rhodothermales bacterium | reverse complement strand
CCCGCCGCGCGCGCGTCGGCGCCGCGGACGCGGAGGAGGGCGGGGCCGTCCTCGGGCCGGACGGCGGCGTCGAAGGCGTCGAGCCCGTACGTCAGCCCGTCGCCGACGGCCTTGACGAAGGCCTCCTTCCGCGTCCAGCACGCGAAAAAGGCGGCCGGCCGGTCGGGCTCGGGGAGCGCGCGGTAGACCTCGACCTCGGCGGCCGAGAAGAACCGCGCGGCGATCGCGTCGGCGTCGGGGAGCGCGCGGACGGCCTCGACGTCCACGCCGACGGCCCGGCCGCGCGCGAGGGCCACGACCGCGACGTCGCCCGTGTGCGACAGGTTGAACGCCAGGTCCGGCACACGGCCGACCGCCTCGGCGTCGAGGGCGGGCTTGCCGTGCGCGCCGTACCGGAAGGCGAGGTGCTCCGGCGGCACGTCGAGGTAGCGGCCGAGGATCTCGCGGAGCCGCGCCCGGGCGACGACGTAGCGCCGCCGGTGGCGGGGGAACTTGAACCGCTCGGCCCGCGCCCGCTCGTCGTCCGCCAGCCGGGCGGCGAGGGGCCCGACCGCGCCGTCGTCCAGGCCGAGCGCAACGCGCCAGACGTGGACGTCGTCGGCCGGGAGGGCCGGGCGGTTGGGCGGGCGCCGCCAGAGCGCCGCGCCCGTCGGCGGGGCCGGGGCCGTCAAAACTGGACCCCGAGCGAGAGCCGCGCCGACCGCGGCGCGACCGGGTGGACGTGGACGTCCTCGACGCCGCCGGCCGGCTCGCCGCGGAGCCGCGAGGCGTAGTAGTAGCTCACGTCGGCGTCCTCGGAGTCGAGCACGTTGAGGAGGTCGAGCGTGAGCGTGACCGCGCCGAATCCGTACCCGGCCCGGGCGTTGACGAGCGTCGTCGATCCCGACGTCACGGCGCCGTCGTCGGTGAGCGGGCGCGGGCCGAAGTGGCGGAGCTGGAGGCTCCCGTGCGGACCCCGCGGGCGCCCGGCGTAGACGCCGCCCGTGACCACGCGGCCGATCGAGTTCTCGATCCGGTCAGCGCCGTCCGGCGCGTCCGTGAAGCGCGACCGCGTGAGGGCCACGTCGAGCGCGACGTCGAGGGCCTCGGCGAGGCGGAGGTAGTTGGCCCACTCGACGCCGACGTGGCGGCTGGCGCCGCGCGCCTCCGTGCCCCCGGCGTCGCCGACGAACACGAGCTCGGAGTCGAGCCCGAGCGCCCAGAGCGAGACGGTCGACTGGAGCCCGCGCACGGCCGTCGTGCGGAGCCCGGCCTCGGCCCCGCGCGTCCGCACGAGCGGGTCGGCGGGCTCGGCCGGCTCGCCCGAGACGGGGTCGACGCGGGTCGTCACGCCGCGGGCGTCGTTGCTGTGGAAGCCGAGCCCGCCGCTCAGGTACACCTCGGTCCCGGCCCACGGCCCGAGCGCGAGCCCGGCCCGCGGGCTGGCGATAAAGGCCGTCTCCTGGCCCGAGTTGGCGTCCACGTCGGAGTCGACGTCGAAGCGGTAGGCGTCGGCGCGGACGCTCGCCGTCGTCCGCATCCAGGGCGTCCAGCGCGTCTCGTTCGCGGCGAACAGGCCGAGGCTCGACTGTGCGACGGCGTCGTCGCGGACGGTCGAGAGCCGCTCGCGCCCGGCCGTCCGGTGCAGGCCGACCTCGAAGATCTGGTCGTGCCGGGCCGTCGCCCCCAGCGTGGTCGTGGCCCCCTCGCCGAGCGACGAGGCCCACCGCTGGCGGACCGTGGCGCCGGTGTAGGCGCGGCGGTCGGCCTGCTCGAACTGGTCGCCCTGGTCGGGGTCGTCGAGGAAGTAGGTGAAGTTGGAGAACAGGTTGAGCCGGTAGTACGCCGCATAGGCCGTGACCTCGGTCTGGGCGGCCTCGGCCGGGCGGCTCGCCCACCGCCCGGCGAGCGTGTAGCGGGCCGTCGAGCCCCCGGCCGTCGGGTCGAGCGCGCCGAGCCGGGAGATCAGCCCGCCCGAGATGGCCCGGCGGGCCACCTGGTCGGTCGCGTCCCAGTCGGCGGCGTAGGCCATCCCCGTCAGCGAGGCGGCCCCGCCGCCTGCGTCGGTCGCCAGCTTGGCGACGGCGCTGCCGAGCCGGTTGTTCTCCGGGTTCTCCCACGGGCCGTCCGAGTAGCGCCCCTTCGCGGCCACGAGGAACCGCCCCCGCCCGGCGGCCCCGGACTGGACGAGGAGCCCCTCGACCGTGTCGTCCGTGCCCAGGTCGGCCCGCGCGAGGTTCGCGTCGCGCGACGTGGCGAGGCGGATGTCCGTCCGCCCGGCCGAGGCGAAGTCGCCGGCCTCGGGCCCGAGCGGCCCCTTCTCGAACGCGATCTCCTCGACGGTCTCGGGGATGAGCGAGCCGAGGTCGAGGTAGCCCTGACCGTGGGCGTGCGTGGGGAGGTTGAGCGGCACGCCGTCGACCGAGGCCGCGAAGTCGGTCCCGTGGTCGAGGTTGAGGCCGCGGAGGAAGAACTGGTTGGCCTTCCCCGTCCCGCTGTGCTGCGTCACGATGAGGCCGGGCACGGTCTCGAGCACCTCGCCGACGCGGAGGAGCGGGCGCGGGGCGAGCTGGGCCTGCCCGACGCGGCCCTCGGAGGCGGTGGCCGCGGCGCCCACCAGCCCGACCGCCCGGCCCTCGACGACGACCTCGCCGAGCGTCCCGTCCGTGCTCGCGAGCGCCAGCGTGACGGTCGTCCGCGCGCCGGCCCGGACGGTGACGGGCTCGGAAAGCGGGGCGTACCCGACCGACGTCGCGCGGAGCGTGTACGCGCCCGGCGCGACGCCATCCAGGACGAACGTGCCGTCCGGCCCGGAGGCCGTCCGCCGGCCGGTCTCGACGAGCACGACGTTGACGCCTTCGAGGGGGCGCTCGGTGCCCGCTCTCGCAACGGTGCCGGCGATCACCCCCCCCGGTTGAGCGGCTACCGTCGCAGCGAGGAGGGCCGGGAGGAGGAGCAGTGAGAGGACTCCCCCCCGGTGATAGAACGACAGCGTCGCAGGGCGGTGCGGCCGGGGCGCACGACAGCGCCGGACCGGGTCCGGGACGGGGGGGCGGCGGTGCGCATCGGCGGGCACGTCCAGGCTCCAGGAGGACGGCCCGGGCAGGGCGGTGGACATAGGACGCAGGTGACGTGGGGACGCCCGTGTAGGGCGTAGATAAGGGACTGTAATCAGTCGAGGTGCCGACGGGACATCTTAGCTCTCAGAGCCTGATCATGAATGGAGCGTTGAAGCGGTCTCGCTGACCGCCTCGCCATGAGCCGCCGACCGTACTCGACCGACCTCGCCGACGACCAGTGGGCCATCGTCGAGCCGCTCCTGCCCCCGCCCCGCCCGCGAGGGCGACGCCCGACCGTCGACCGCCGTCGGGTCCTCGACGCCACCCTGTACCAGACGATGAACGCCTGCGTCCGGCGCGACCTCCCTCGCGACTTCCCCAACCCGACGACGGTCTACCGCTCCACCGCCGGTGGCGGCGCGAGGCCGGCCGCGACGAGGACCCGTCGGCGGGGGCCGTCGACGGCCGGAGCGTCCGGGCGACGTCGGAGGCGGCCGAGCGACCCGAAGAAGAAGGCCAAGGGCCGGAAGCAGCACCTCTGCGTCGATACCGAGGGCCTCATGCTCTCGGTCGGGGTCACGGCGGCCTCGGCCGACGACAAGGCCGCCGCGTACGGGCTCGTCGCACGGGCGGCGGCCCGGAACCCGCGGCTTAAGAAGCTGTGGGCCGACGGGGCGTACATGAGCGGCCCGCTGGGGGAGGACGCGGCCGGGCACGGGGCCGACTTCGAGGTCGTCGGCCGGCCCGAGGGCGCGCCGGCCCGAGGGCGCGCCGGCCCGAGGGTTCGTGGGGCCGGGTGACCGCTCGGCGGACCGGAGCGCACGCTCCTCCGCACGGATCCGGCGCTCCAGCATCGCGGCGTTCAGCGTGCTGAACGCCGCCGCCGTCGCCCACGCGCCCCCCGCCAGCGGCACGGCTGCGATCTCGACCGCCACGCCGAGGTAGTTCGGGTGGCGTGCCCACTGGAACACGCCCGTCCGCACGCGCGCCTCCCCGGGCACGGTCATCACCGTCACGGTCCAGCGGTCGCCCAGCGCTCGCATCGAGGCCGCGCGGAGGCTCATGCCGAGGCCCAGCCCCGCCAGCCCGGTCGCCGCGAGGCCCGGCCGTACCGGGCGCTCACACGCCCACACCTCGGCCAGCATCGACGCGAACCAGGCCCCGTGGAGCGCCCGCATCCACGGCATCTGGCCGGCCGCGTGCTCCACACCGCCTCGCGCCCGCAGCGCCCGCTCGTTTCGCGCCGACGTCCGCAACTCGCGGAGCCGGAGCACTCCGACGCCCGCCACGATCCCCGTGAATGCGAGGCGCGAGGACGTCGAGGGGCTGGGGAAAGGGGATCGTATCACGGGCTCAGAGGTGGGGTGATGAGGGGCGCTCCGGCGAGTCGCGGAGCAGACGGTGCCAGACTCCGCCCCAGCCTCAGTCAAAGAGATACCAGGTCAGTCCGGTACGTAGGCTCCAGATGCTGTCGTGACCGGTGCCGCCGGTGACGCCGTCCAGCCCGTCGATGAGGGCGTAGTCGTTGCCGAGGGACACGCTCAGGCCCAGTTGCGGCGTCGCCATCAGCTCCAGACCTGCCGCGCCGGCGAGGTAGGGGAACACCTGGTCGTCGGTGCGCTGCCGCTCCACGGCCTCGCGCATGAGGACGCCGCCGCCGGCCTGCACGAACGGCGTGAGGCGGCTCTCGGGCAGGAGGTAGTAGACCGCGTGCAGGTCGGCGGCGAGGTAGGCCCCGGCAAAGGCGCGGTCGGCCGCCAGCTCGCCGGCCGAGACGGTTCCGCCCAGCGCCCACCGCGGTGTCAGGTTGCCCCGCAGGTGCACCGATGCGGTGGGCCGCGTCAACGGATCGAGGTAGTTGCCCTGGTAGCGCTGCACCCCGCCCCCGAGGCCGAAGCCCACGCCGGGGCGGTTCTGCCCGCGGCGCACGGGCCGGTCGAAGTAGTCGCGCTGCGCGGCCCCGGCCTTCTCGGCGTCGTACTGCGCGAAGGCCGGGTCCGACCGGGCCATGTCCGGATCTTGCAGGCTCCACAGGTTCTCGCGCACGCCCTCGATCACGAGGCTCTTCACCGCCTGCTCGATGGCCTCCGTCACCGCCAGGACGGGCGGCTCGTTAAAGCTGTAGCCCGCCTCGGCCTCCAGCAGGCGGTCCACCTCCACGAAGACGAAGGCCCCGCCGTCGAGCTTCTGCGAGAGGATGGTCTTCGTCGTGTGCACCGACTTCAGGACACGGCCCGACTGCGTGGAGACGGCGCGGAGGTAGATCGTCACCTGGTCCTGCCGGTACTCGCCGCTGGCGCCGATGCCGAAGTAGCGCGCGCCGGCTCCGCCCGTGAGCACGTTCGTGTCGTAGCCGACGACGCCGCCCTCCAGGATGACGCCGGCGTAGAGCAGCGGCGGTAGCGCGCCCAGTCCCTCGCCGTCCGGCCCCGCGTTCTGCGCGCGGATGGACTGGATGATCTGCCGCTCGTTCAACAGGTTCGAGAGGCCCTCGCGCTCGATGGGCACGAACCAGCCGCTCTCCTCCAGCGCGCGCATGAGGATCGCCGTCGCCCCCTGCGTCACGGCCGTGGAGAAGGTCGAGCCGCCTTCGGTGGGCTTGTACTGCCCGGTCTGGTCGCGGAAGCGGTAGACGGCCGCGACCACCTTCTGTTGGGGCGCCGGCAGGTCCGTGAGCGCGCTGTGCGCGTTGCTCTGGAGGCCGGGCCGCGCCTCGGCCACCTCGAAGGGTCGGAGGGAGCTGGCGCACCCTCCCAGGAGGAGCGCCGCGCCCAGCATCAGGAGGGCACACGATGGGGGCGGGAGCTTGTTCATCGGGCAGGCAAGAGGTGAGCAGGCCGTCGCCGGCAGCGGGTCAGAGCGAAGGAATCGTCACCGTGGACTCATCGCCGGTCAGTAGGTTGACGATGCGGATGTTGACCCCGTTGAGCCCCGGGATGATCTCGACGGTGAAGTCGCCGAGGTCGAAGAGGCCCTCCTGCGTGAGGTCGAGGTCGCCGAAGCGGTTCGCGATCAGCTCACGCGAGAGCTGGCTCAGGATCTGCCGCTGGAGGCTGCTCTCGAAGTCGGCCAGCGGGTCGCGCGCGAAGGGGTCCGCACCCTCGTCGAAGCGTTTCTGCGCCTGCGCCGAGCTCAGCATCCACTGGTAGTTGAGCGGCGAGCCGCCGAAGGCCGGGTTCTTCGGCTGGTAGACGAGGTCTTGCGCCGCCGCCGGGGCGCACGCGAAGAGCGCCGCCCCGGCCAGCACGAGCGTGGCTTTGGCTACCCTCCGAGAGAGGAATGCGGTCACAGTCTTTCGGTCGTCGCGTTCCATGTCGGTGTCTCTGTGAGTGGGGTCGAGGGGATGAAAGGCCGAGCTCCGACGGACGCTGAGCCGAGGCGAAGCCCGCCGCTCGCCACTCGCGGCCCGTCAGTACTCGAGGCGGGACGGCGCCTGATCGAGCAGCGCGCGCCGCGCGAAGGACACGCCGCGCCAGGCGGCCTCCTCGATGGCGTCGTAGCGCGGCTGCAGGTACGCCTGGAAGGCCACGCCGTCGTTGACCTGCACCACGATGCGTGTGCCTCGGTTGGGCAGGATCTGCTCTCGGATGGTGACGGTGAAGTTGACCGCGTTCGGCGGCGCTTCCCACCGACCGAAAAAAATGTCGTAGAAGTCGCGCCCGAGCTTCGTCTGCGTCTCGTCCACGACCAGGCCGTCGATCTCGAGGCCCGGCGGGCGGCCGCTCCGCGCGGTGTCCGGCGCAGCGGCCCCATTCGGGGCGAGCGGGTAGGCGCGGTACTCGCGCAGCAGCTCCTGGTAACCCATCGCCAGCCCGCGCGCCGTGTCGACCCGCGCGGTGTCCGCCGGCTGCGCGCGGACGGGTCCGGCTGCGGCGAGCGTCGTGCCGACGACGAGGAGCGCGACGGCTACCGAGCGGCTGCGCGTCCGCTGTAGGGGAGAAAGGGATGCGTACATGGTCTGTCCTCTAGATCGTGCGCCCTGCACGGCCTCGTCAGGACGAAGCCTGCTCGTCGAGGGCGGTGCCGTCCACCACGACCTCCGTGGCCGGCTGCGTGAACAGCGTCTTCTGGAACGAGCGGATGTCTTCTTGCCCCGTCTTCAAGCCCTCGCCGCCGCGCTCGGCGAAAAACGTCCCTCCCGCTGTCTCGATGCGGAAATACACCTCGTACGACGCGACGTCGACCGGGCCGGTGTTGCGCACGCGGTACTCGACGTGCACGGTGACGGTGTCGCTCTCGGCCCCCCGGTTGGCGAAGGCGGTGACCTCGGCGCTCACCGTGGCGACGCTCTCCGTCGAATCCGCCGCTTGCAGAAAGAGGGCGGCCTGCGTGGTCTGGTTTTCCCGCACGGCCACCGATGCCGTGGCACGCTCGTAGCCCGGGTGCGCCGCCGTGACCGTGTAGTTGCCGGCCGGGGCGTCCTCGATGGCGAAGCGCCCCTCGGTGTCAGCCGCGAGCGCGCTGGTCGGCGGGCTGGTCGTGACGCTGGCGCCCCCCAGCGGCGCGCGGGTGTCAACGTCGAGCACGACGCCCTCGACGCGCCCCGTCAGGTCGGGGCCGAGCGTGGACTCCTTGCAGCCGGCGGCGCCGAGGGCGAGGAGAGCCACCACGAAAGCGGAGCGGAGGGGCGGGTTCATTGGGAAAAACCGAGTAGAGTGACGGGCGGATGTCGGTCAGCGGGCGAGCGTCGTGTCGAGCGCGGCCTCGTCTACGAGGCGGTCGCCCGCGAAGACGGAGAGCGTCGCCCGTAGCCGGTCGCCCGGCTGCGCGCTCACGTGCGTCTGGGAGAGCGTGTCGGTGCGGCCGGGCTGCGTCTCGAACGCCCCGGACTGCCGCGTCGTGGAGGCGCCCGCGGCGCCCTCGCGGCGCACCACGAGGCGGTAGCGGAGCACGCCGGCGTAGTCGCTCCCGTTAGCGAAGACGGCGCGCATCCGCCGCCGCGTCCCCTCGGCCTCGATCTCGATGCGCGCGTGCGCTCCGGGAGCCGGCGCCAGCGGCTGGCGGGTCGCCTGCGAGGCCGAAGGGGTCCCCGCAAGGGCGATCGCTGCGCCACAGACCAGGCTGAGAGCGAGAAAGCAGTACATGGGAAGAGGGGTCGTCGTGAGACGGGTAGGTCTATCGGACGGCCGCGCCGTGGCGAACGACGATCTCCATGTGGTCGCCGCGTTGCTCGATGTCGAAGGGCACGGCGCCGGCCCCGATCTGCACGGCCTGGTTGCCGGTGCCCTGCTGCACCACCCGGTGCTGGAGGGCGTCGCCCTCGAAGTCGAGCAGGTAGACGTTGTCCGCGCCCCGCTGCGTCACGTTGGTCACGTTGTCGTCGCCCGTGAGCCACGCGCCGTAGAGGTTGCCGGCGCCGACCTGCTCCAGCAGCGCGGTGTTGCGGTCGCCCTGCTGGCTGAGCACGGCGAGGTTGGCCGGCCCGGCCTGGTCGAGCCGCGCGGTGTTGCCGGCCCCCTGCTGCGTGACGAGGCCGAAGCTCCCGCCTTGCCGGAAGCCGCCGAGCAGGTGGGCCTCCAGCGCGTTCGCGTCGTGCGGCCGGAGCCGGTCCTGCGTCAGCCCGATGGCCTCGCCGGCGGTGATCGTTTCCTGCGCGGGCAGCGACGCGGTCTGGTCGAGGTACACCTCGTCGCGCGCGGCGTCCTGCGCCCAGGCGGCCGGCCCGCTCATCATCAGCAGGAGGAGGAACAGGGGGATGCTTGGTAGTCTTCTCATCGTCTCGTTCCGTTGTGTCGTCCCAGGTCTCGGCCCGGAGCAGCGCGGGGGGCGGCTCGCTGGCCGCCCCCCACGCTCACGTCTCCAGAGGCACGCGCCCGTCAGTCGGACTGCGTGACGGTGGCCGTGTTGCCCAGGCCCGCCTGGTCCACGAGGGCCGAGTGGCCCGTGCCGTACTGGTCGATCATCGCGTAGTGGCCGTCGCCCTGCTGGAGGATCTCGGCGAGGTTCTCATCGCCCTCCTGCACGATCTCGGCGAGGCCGTTCTCCATAGACAGGCCGTCGACGCCCTGACGGATGAGCGCGTCGTTGGCGTAGCCATCCTGCCAGACGGTGGCCTCGTTGTACTCGGACGTGCCGCCGACGCCTTGCTCGATGCTGGCGACGTTCTCCTCGCCGTACTGCTCGACGTCGGCCGTGACCTCGTAGGCCGTTCCGCCGTCAATGCCCTGGAGGACTTCGGCGTCGTTCGCCTCGCCGTCCTGATAGACGTCGGCGGCGCTGTACTCAGACGTACCGTCGGCGCCCTGCACGACGAAGGCATCGTTAGCCTCGCCGTACTGCTCGACGGTCGCCGCGCTGTACTCGGCCGTACCGCCGTCGACGCCCTGCACGACGAAGGCATCGTTCGCCTCGCCGTCCTGATAGACGTCGGCGATGTTGTACTCGGCCGTGCCGCCTTGGAGGCCCTGCCCGACGAGGGCCTCGTTGGCCTGACCCGTCTGCAGGATGAAGACCTCGTTCTCCAGCGACGTGCCCGGAGCGAGCGCCAGTTCGTCCGCCTTGCCTTGGAACACGTCGGCCACCTGGTCTTGGCCGACCTGCTCGATCGTAGCCGCGTTCGCCTCGCCGGCCTGCTCGGCCGTGGCGTCGTTGCTCTGCGCCTGGACCGCGCCGGCCGAGAGCAGGAGTGCGGATGCACACATGGTGATTGCTTTCATGGGGATACCTTTTGGGTATGGTGTGGGTGTCCGATCCGCGGAATGCTGGACCGGGGGGTGAGGGACAGAGAGGTGCCGCGTCGCCGAAAGCGAAGCGGGACACTCGTGCCCCCGTCCACTCTCTCATGGCGTAGCCTGGCAGCGGAGTCCCAGGCAGCGTGCCGTTAAGTCCTCGTGAAGGGAATCCGCCCACCCGCAGCACCCAAAAGGGAGAGTGCTCGGGAGTCCCGTCATCGTCTCGCCCTCCGTCGCGTCGTCTAGGTCTCGGCCCAAAGACGTGAGCGCGGGGGAGCGGCCCACCGGCCACCCCCCCACGCTCACTCCTCCGCACGCCTACGCGCGTCAGTCGGTCTGCGGCTCGTCGTAGAGGAAGTCGTCGGTGACGACGAGGTCGTGCGTGCCGCCGTCGCTCACGTCGTAGACGTCGGCGCCGAGGGCGGCCTCACCGGCGGTGATGCGCACGCGGTACACGACGCGCGCGTCGTAGGCCACGCCGAGGAAGGACAGCCCCGCCGCGTCGGCGCGGGCGGGCGCCTCGTAGGTGCCCAGCAGCGCGTCGTCGGCGTCGTAGAAGGCCAGCGTGGCCGCGCCGAGCTCGTCCACGTCGGAGAAGACGACGCCGAAGCCCCGCACGAGCGCGGAGGTGTCCGAGCCGGCCACGAAGAAGCGCGCGTCGATCTCGTTGCTGCCGACGGCCATGAACGTCTTGTCCGGGCTGAAGGTGTTGAACTCGTCTCCGTAGGTGGCATTGACGTCGGAGAAGTCGTTGTCGCTCACGCGGAAGCCGGCGCCCGGCGTGGTGAACTCCGCGCCGCGCGGCGAGGCCGTGTTGAAGACGTCGCCGGGGAAATCGTCCGTGTTGGTGAGCGGCGGCGGCGCGCCGTCCCAGTTGATCTCGCGGCGACCGTCGGGCTGCTGGCCGGGCGTGGCGCCGTTGTTCGGCTCGCCGAGGAGCGCGCGGAACTCGTCCACCGTGGCGGTGATGTCGCCCGCCCCAGCGACGACTGTGGCGACGGGGGCCCCCGGCGGGGGCGGATCGCCGCCGTCCCCGTCGCCGTAGAGGTCGCAGCCGGCCAGCAGGGGGAGAACGAGGAGCGCGGATAGGGCGGAGGCGCGCAGAGCGGTGCGGGAATAGGATGCAGAGTGGATCATGGTAGGCTCAGGTTGAGAAGGTCGAGGGTGCCGGTCACCGGCGGTCAGGAAGCGCGGCGCATGCCGGCGCGAGGGTGTGGGCCAACGGCGCCAATGGCGGAAGGCCGTTCGAGGTTGAGGCAAGCGGATGAGGGACATGGTGCGGTTTCGGTTTGAGGGTCGATGAGGAATGAGGTCAGCGCGAAGCCGTCGTCGGCGCGAGCGGGGCACGGAGGATGCCTTCGAGCGTGAGGACGTCGCCGATGGGGACGAACAGCAGCCGCGGGCGGTGCACCTCGAACTGCTCCAGCGAGACCTGGAAGTCGCAGACGGCCTCGAGCTGCCCGTCGGTGACGCGCACCGTAGCCGGGATCTCGACGGGGTGCGTCCGCCCGTGGAAGGCGAGCGTGCCCTGGATGCGCCACGTGCCCTGGTAGCCGTCAGCCGTTTCTGTCCAGGCCTCGACGGCGACGGCCGTGGACGTGAAGTGCACCTCTGGGAAGCGGTCGGCCTCGACGAGATCGCGCATCTTGCGGTCGCGCCGGCCGTTGCCGCTGTCGAAGCTCTCGACGGGGACGGTCACCACGACGGTGCTCTGCGCCGGGTCGGCGAGGTCCACGGTGACGGTGCCGGTGACGACGCGGCTCGTGCCCGTCCAGTCGTGCACGGCGTGCCGGCCGGTGTAGGCCAGCGTGCTCTGCTCCGGGACGATGGAGCCGATGAGCGTCTGCGCCTGAACGTCGGCCGAGCGCATCGGTCCGCCCATCCAGAGGCTAAAAAGGAACAGCGCGCAAAGGAGGCGATTCATAGGTCCGTCTCGTTGAGTTCGTGAAGGGCCGCCAGGGCTCGAAGCGCGGCGGATGCGTGGCGGCGAGGCTCACGAGGTCATCGTTGGAGGGTCCTCTGTTGAGGAGCTGAACCGTCGTGTCCCCGCCCACTCTCTCATGGCGCAGTTCGCCTGCAGAGTGCCAGGTAGCGGGTCGCGAAGGTTCAGCGAGGACGACCAGCCCACGCTTCCACCGCCTCTCCCGAGCCCGCCACCGGGTCTTCGATCGCCCTCCACCCGCGGCCGAGAGGCAACGGCGCGGGCCGGGCGCGTCCGTTCGCGCCCGGCCCGGTGCTGCCCCAACGGTGCCTTGGGCGGCGGGCGCTCAGCGTGCGCGGGGCGCGACGTGGAGGGCGTCGTCCACCACCACGAGGTCGGACGTCCTGCCGCCGCCCGTGTCGCCGACGGCGACGCCGAGCACGCGCTCGACGACGTCGGCCGCCATCCGGACGCCGTCTGTCCTGCCCATCTGCCGCTGCAGGCCGGCCGCCCGTTCGCCGAAGCCGGGGTCCCCGAGGATCGCCGCCAGTCGCTGGCGGACGCGGCGGGCCGAGACCCTGCTCGGGGGAAGCACGAGCCCCGCGCCGAGGTGCTCCACGCGGCGCGCGACGCCGGGCTGATCGTTCGTCACCGGCAGGCAGAGCATGGGGAGCCCGCGGGCCAGCGACTCGAGGGCCGTGTTCAGGCCCGCATGCGTGACCACCGCCGAGGCCCGGTCGAGCAGCTGGAGCTGCGGCGCGAACGGGACCACGATCACGTTCTCGGGCGGCTCGACGTCGAGCTCCGCGTTGGGGCTCCCGAGCGAGAGCACCAGCTGGACGTCCAGGCCCCGGGCCGCCTCGGCGATGGCCGCGTACACGTGGTGGAGCTTGTTCTGGAGCGTGCCCATCGAGGCGTACACGAGCGGCCGGCCGTCGAGCCGATCCCACGGGAAGGGGACCGAGTGGTCCCGGCCGTCGGCGTGCCACGGGGCCGTGTAGTGGAAGTGGCTCGGCCGCGGGTGGTCGGGGAAGTCGAAGCACGCGGGCTGTTGCGTGACGACCGCGTCCCCCCACTCCCGGTCGAGGCCGGCCAGCAGCATCGGCGGGGCCGCGCCGGGCGTGCCGGCGGACCGGTTGAACAGGGCGTTCAGGGCCGCATTCGCAAGCCCGTTCCGCAGCCGGGCCAGCGGCCCCGTCCGGTACGACCAGCTCGTCGTCGGCGGCGGGACCGACGAGCCGAGGTGGAGGGCGAGCGCGTTGCAGACGACGACGTACGGGAGCCCGAGCTCCTCGGAAACCACCGCGCCCGTCGGGGCGAACTGGTCGATCAGGAGCATGTCGATCCGGTGCTCGGCGATCAACGCGGGCAGATCGACCCGTGTCGCCGCCGCCGTCTGCTCCACGAGCCGCCCCGTCTGCCTGAGCGCGGCCAGCCCGGTCAGGTTGCCGAGTGCGTCCCACCCGGCGCTGATCTCGGCGGAGTCGCCGAGCGGCGCCCAGTCCAGGCCGGCGCGGTCGGCGGCCGGCTTCGCCCGCGACGACCCGAGCAGGGTGACCCGGTGGCCCCGGCGGAGGAGCTCGGCGCCGAGCGTGGTCATCGGGTTGAGGTGGCCTTGGAGTTCCAGCGTCAGCAGTGCGTAGTGCATGTCGGGTACGGTAGGGGCGGTGGGGGGCGTCGGCCCGCCCCCGGTGCCAATGCTGGTGAGGTGCGGCTCCAGCAGGGAGAGCGGGCCGCAGTGCGTGGTTAGCGTTCGAGGGGCTCGTCGCGCTCGGAGTGCCGCATTGGGGAGGGAGTGAGGTTCTAGGGCGCGGTCGCACGGGGCGCTCGGAGGGGCTCCGTTGTTCTTGCGTGGATGAGCCGTCCCATCTGGGGGCGGCTCCTCAGCGGGGAGCCGGCGTTGGTTGGCTATCCGCCGCCGCGAAACTGAACGTTCGTGCTCTCGTCCACTCTCACATGGCGGAACTTGGCTGCGAAGTCCCAAGTAGTGGGCCGCGAGGTTCTTGAGAAGGCAATTCTTGAGAGGTCAAGAGGTTCACGAGAAGGCAATCCGCCCATCCTGCGATGGCCTCTGTCCCGATGGCTTCGACCGGAGACGTCACGCGCATCCTGCACGAGTTAGAGACCGGCGACCGCTCCGGCTTCGACGGCTTGCTGGCGCGCGTCTACGATGAGCTGCGGACGCTGGCGCGGGCTCAGCTCCGCGCCGAGCGTGCCCACCACACGCTGGCCCCGACCGAACTGGCGCACGAAGCCTACCTCCGCCTCGTGGACCACCGGGACAGGAACTGGGCGAACCGCGCCCACTTTTTCGGCACGGCCGCGCGGGCCATGCGGCGGGTCCTCATCGACCACGCACGGGCCAAGTCGGCGCAGAAGCGCAAGGGGGAGCACGTCACGCTGAGCGGTCTGGGCGCCGACGAGAAGCCGCGCACGATGCCGCTCGACACCGTGCTGGCGATCGACCACGCGCTCGAGCGCCTGGCGGCGACCGACAAGCGCCTCGTACGCGTCGTGGAGGCCCGCTTCTTCGCCGGGCTCACGATCCAGGAGACGGCCGAGGCGCTCGGCATCTCGCACGCCACCGTCTCGGAGGACTGGCGGCTCGCCCGCGCGTGGCTGAAACGGGCGCTGTCGCCCGACGCGCCGGCGTAGGGCGTAGGAACCCACAGCGAGGAAAAGCGATGGACGACGTGCAGGTCATCAAGATCACCCGGGCCGCGCTCCGACGTCCGCCGGAAGCGCGGGCTTCGTTCCTGGACGAGACGTGCCGCAGCGACAACGTCCGTCGGGACGTGGAGGCCCTGCTGGCGGCCGACGCCGCGGCCGACGCCGAGGAGTTTCTGGAGCGTCCCGTGCTCGACGTGCCCGAGACGCTGGCGGCACGGCCCGAGGCGCTCACCGAGCACCGCATCGGTCCGTACGTCGTCGAGGAGGTCGTGGGCCGCGGCGGGATGGGCGTCGTCTACGCGGCGCGCGACCCGCGGCTGGGGCGCCGCGTGGCCCTCAAGGTGCTGTCGCCGCACCTCAGCGCCCACCCCGAAGCCAAGGAGCGCTTCCTGCAAGAGGCTCGGGCCGCCTCCGCGCTCGACCACCCCCACATCTGCACGATCTACGCCGCCGGCGAGACGGAGCCTGCCGAGGGTGAAACCGGCGGGCGCCTCTTTCTAGCGATGGCCTACTACGAGGGCGAGACGCTCAAGGAGAAGGTCGCGCGCGGCCCACTCCCCGTCGAGGACGCGCTGCGCTACACCGCCGCCGTCGCCCGCGGGCTGGCGAAGGCCCACGCCGCCGGCATCCTACACCGCGACGTCAAGCCGGCCAACGTGCTCGTGACGAGCGAGGGCGTGGCGAAGCTGCTGGACTTCGGGCTGGCGAAGGTGGCCGGCGTGGGCCTGACGAGGTCGGGCGCGCGCATGGGCACGGCCGCCTACATGAGTCCGGAGCAGGCCGACGGACGGGCCGTCGATCACCGGACGGACCTCTGGTCGCTGGGCGTCGTGCTCTACGAGCTGCTCACCGGCCGCCGGCCGTTTCGGGGGGAGAGCGCGCAGGCCACGCTCTACTCCATCCTCCACGCATCCCCTGAACCCATCCGCCAGCTACGCCCCGACCTCCCCGAGGCGCTAGCCGACGTCGTGGACCGGATGCTCCAGAAGGACCCGGCCGCACGCCCGGCCTCGGCGGCGGACGTGCTGACGCATCTCGATCGCCTTCGCGTCGAAGACCGGCGGCCTCCAACGGCTGTGCTCCCGCACATCAAGCGGCTGGCCGAGGACAGCGACTACGACGCGGCCTACCGGCTCGCGCGGCACGCCGAAGCGAGCCTCGAGGGCGATCCGGAACTGAACCGGTTGATGCCGCTCATCTCGGACACGCTGACCGTCATCACGCAGCCCGAGGGCGCCCGCGTGCACCTGGAGCGCTTCGCGCCCGGCCGCGCCGACGCCCCCTCGAAAGGCGTCTTCGTGGGCGAGACGCCGATCCGCGATCTGCGCGTCGCTCGCGGCGACTACCGGGTGGTGATCGAGAAGACGGGCTACGCGACGGCCGAGCGGATCGCCTCAAGTGCGCTCAACCGGGTGGAGCGCTCCTTCGGCGTCTCCCCGGACGTCACCCTCGACGTCCGCCTGACGAAAACGGACGAGTTGCCGGACGACATGGTGGCCGTGCCCGGCGGGCCGTACCAGCTGGTCGGGGCCGGCGCTCCCACGAAAGCGCACGTAACGCTGGACGACTACTTCATCGACCGCTGCGCGGTGAGCAATGAGCAGTTCCAAGCCTTCATTCAGGCCGGCGGGTATGCCGACAGGGCGTTCTGGAACGACCCGCTCGTGATAGACGGACGGGAGCTTCCCTGGGAGGAAGCGGTGGCGCAGTTCACGGACCGGACCGGCCTGCCCGGCCCGCGAACCTGGGTGAACCAGGACGTGCCCAGAGGGAAAGAGACGCACCCCGTCACGGACATCACGTGGTACGAGGCGGCGGCGTATGCGGCGTTCGTAGGCAAGCGCCTGCCCACCGTCTTCGAGTGGGAGAAGGCCGCCCGCGACGGGGCGTATACCCACTTCCAGGGCGCCGTCATGCCGTGGGGATGGGTCAGCGCCGCAGAGACGAGCCATCACCGCGCAAACTTCAGCAGCAGCGGTACGGAGCCGGTGGACCGCTACCCGTTCGGGATCAGCCCCTACGGCGCCTACAACATGGCCGGCAACGTGAAGGAGTGGTGCTCCAACGAGACGAAGCGTTCGACCGACGGCGAACCGGTGACAGGCGGTCGTGTCTACACCGGGGGATCTTGGGACGACCCCATGTATCTGTTCGCGCAATACGGCTCCTTCACCGGGAGCCTCGCGTCGCCCGCGCTCGGGTTCCGGTGCGCCCGGAGCGCGCGCGGCAGCGCCGGTGACCAGGGCGCTATGTGCATTGACCTGGATGCGCGGACGCCCGTGTACGAGCCGGTCGACGAGACGACGTTCCAGAGCTTCCTGGGCCACTATCAGTATGACCGTTTGCCGCTCCAGGCGGAGGTCCTCGAACGCACCGAGACCGCGGACTGGACGCGGGAGAAGGTGCAGCTCGACGTCGCGGGAGAGGAGCCGATCCTCGCTTACCTCTACCTCCCGAAGCGCGCCGCACGGCCCTACCAGGGCCTGACCTTCGTGCCGGGCGTGAACGTGTTTTTCGAGCAGAGCGTCCCCGAGCAGATGGAATGGCTGCTCAGCCCGCACATCAAAGCGGGGCGGGCCGTCTTCTCCGTCGTGATGAAAGGGATGATCGAGCGGGAATGGGATCCGAGCCGTGTGTTTCCCCGGCCCGACTCGATCCGGTTCCGGGAGCTGATGGTGCAGCACGCCACCGAGCTGCGCCGGGGCCTCGACTACCTGGAGACGCGCGAGGAGATCGACATGGACCGGCTGGCCTACGTCGGGTTCAGCTGGGGGGCGGCGTCCCGGCTCGTGTTCGCGGCGATCGAGGACCGCTTCCGCTCCGTCGTCCTCGTCGGAGGCGGCATCGACAACCAGTACCAGCCGACGCGCCCGGAGACCGACAACGTCAACTTCGCGCCCCGGATCACCTCCCCCGTCTTGATGATCACCGGGACGTACGACGAAGAGTGCTCGTACTACCGGGAGGCCCTGCCCCTGTGGAGCTTGCTGCGCGAGCCGAAGAAGCTCGTGCTGGTCGAAGGCGGCCACCTGCCGGCCCCGGAGGCGCGCGTGCCGGTCATCAACGAGTGGCTGAACGAAACCTTAGGGCGGGTCGAAGACGCAAAACACGAAAAGCCTCGCGGCGTCGGTCGCCACGAGGCTGAATGAAGCAAAGCATCGTATGGGGTCCGGTTCGAGGGCGAGGCGACCCCGACCCGGGACCCCGTCGAGCGGGAGAAGTACGCCGACCTCGTGGCCTCGGCAGCCCGGTCCGTCTCCCACTCGGCTCGGACGAGCGCGGCGTATGGAAGGATGAGGAGCGGGGCGGAGACGACCTTGAGCCCGAGCTCCGTGAGCCCGACGTCGGCCGCGCGCAGGGCACTGTCGGGGTCGCGCTCGGTCGCGGTGCATCCGGCCGTCCCCGCGCCCGACCACGCGGTTCCGGGCGTCGCGGAGCGTGACGGCGACCGGGCTCTCCTCGCCGACGGCGAGACCTCGGGCCGTGAGGTAGGCCATCGTCCCGGCCACGACGACGGGCCGGTCCCAGGCGGC
The DNA here is from genome assembly GCA_964504495.1 of uncultured Rhodothermales bacterium. GTDB lineage: Bacteria > Bacteroidota > Rhodothermia > Rhodothermales > Rubricoccaceae > Rubrivirga. Next base: position 6,238 of record CAZDFV010000025.1, on the reverse strand, counting down.
GCCGTGGAGCTCGGACTCGAGCTCGCGGACGTGGAACGAGTCGGGCCGGAGCCGGACGCGCTCGCCGACGGCCCCGCGCGAGCGGGCGATCCGGGTCCCCGGGGGGAGCCCGTAGCGGCGGCAGAGCTCGTCGTCGGAGGGCTGGGGCACGGGCGCGCGGGGAGGACGCCGGCTAAGGCAGGACGCGTGTACGGTCGACGGCCTCTGGGCAGCGTCCGCTCTACCCGGTCGTCGGTTGGCCCCTAGGCGTTGGCGGCCGCACGGCCTCAGCCTCGGAGGGGGCGGGCGACGGGGTGAGAACGCGCCCGACGGCTGATCGCAGCCCGGGGAAACCGGGGGGGCGGGTTTATCGGCGCCCCGAGCGACGGGTACTTTGGGCTTTGGAACGCCCGGAGATGCGCCTCCTGGAAGCAACCGCCACCCTCTTCGACCGCGTCGAGCGCGTGTGGGCGTCCCCCCAGACGCGGCGCGCGACGGCGACCGGGCTCGTCGTCCTGTTCCTCGGGGCGCTCGCGGCGGTCGAGGCGAACCGCTGGGGCTGGCTCCCCGCCCCGCTGGCGGCGCACGTGGGGACGAGCCACTTTGCCGCGATCGGCCTCGCGTTCACGGCCCTCCTGCTCGTCGAGACCGTCGAGCTGGTGCTGGCCCTGGCCCGGTCCGTGGCGGCCTCCGTGGGGGCCCAGTTCGAGCTGTTCTCGCTCATCCTGCTGCGCGAGGCGTTCAAGGAGATCGGGAAGCTCCCCGAGCCCGTCGTGTGGGAGGCGTCGCGCGACGCCATCCTGCACGCCCTCGCCGACGCCGCCGGCGCGCTCCTCGTGTTCGTCGGCGTGGTCGTCTACGCGCGGCTCCAGCGGCACCGCCGGATCACAGCGAGCGAGGCCGAGCAGCGGCGGTTCGTCCAGGCCAAGAAGCTCCTCGCCCTCGCGCTCCTGGCCGCGTTCGTCGTGGCCGCCGTCGACGACGCGTGGCGGCTCGTGGTCGACGACGACCCGTACCCCCTCTTCGAGGCGTTCTTCACCGCGCTCATCTTCGCCGACGTCCTCGTCGTCCTCGTCTCGCTCCGGTACACCGACACCTACGCCGTCGTCTTCCGGAACGCCGGGTTCGCGCTCGCGACCGTCGTCCTGCGGCTCGCGCTCGTGGCGCCGGTCTACGTCAACGCCGCCCTCGGCGTCGGGGCGACGGCGTTCGTCATCGCGCTGACACTGGCCTACAACTGGGCGCGCCTCGACGCCCCGCACGGCGGCTAGCAGATCCGCGGGAGCGGGTCGCCGATGAGCATGTCGACCACGCGCGTGCCGCCGTACGACGCCCGCGTGAGGACCGTCCGCGCCGGCGTCTCCACGACCTCGCCGATGAGGACGGCCTCCGCCCCGCCCGGCACGGCCTGGACCGCCGCCAGCGCGGCCTCGGCGTGCTCGGCCGCGACGACGGCCACAAACTGGCCCTCGTTGGCGATGTGGAGCGGGTCGAGCCCGAGGATCTCGCACGCCCCCCGCACCGGCCCGCGGACGGGGAGGGCGTCCTCCTCCAGGACCACGCCCAGCCGCGCGTCGCGCGCCAGCTCGTTGAGGGCCGACGCCACCCCGCCCCGCGTCGGGTCGCGCATCCAGCGGACGCCCGTGCCGACCGCCGCCGCGAGGGCGTCGACGAACGGCCAGACCGACCGGGTGTCGCTCTGGAGGTCCGCTTCGAGGTCAAGCTCGCCGCGGGCGAGGAGGATCGTGATCCCGTGGTCGCCGACCGGCCCGGAGAGCAGGACGCGGTCGCCCGGGCGGACGCTCTCCGCCGAGAGCGCCAGCCGTCCGTCGCGGAGCCCGATCCCGGCCGTGGTCACGTAGAGGCCGTCGGCCTTGCCGTGCTCGACCACTTTGGTGTCGCCCCCGACGACCTCGACGCCCGCCGCGCTCGCCGCCGCCGCCATCGCCTCCAGCTCGGCGCGGAGCACGGCCGTCTCCAGGCCGGCTTCGAGGACGAGCGTGCAGACGAGCGCGTGCGGCCGCGCGCCCGCCACGGCCAGGTCGTTGACCGTCCCGTGCACCGCCAGCTCGCCGATCGACCCGCCCGGGAACCGGAGCGGGCTGACGACGAAGCTGTCGGCCGTCATCGCGAGCGCCGCCCCGCCCACGTCGAGGGCCGCCGCGTCGCCCAAGGCCGCGAGCGTCGGGTTGTGGAGGAGCGGCGCGATCAGCCCCTCGACGAGCCGCCGCGACGCCTTGCCGCCGGCCCCGTGCGACGACTCGATCTGCTCGTCCCGGAACCGGACGGGCGGCGCCTCGGCGCTGGCGGCCTCCGTGGGCGCGACGCTCATGCGAACACGTCGGCCTCGGACGAGCGCCGGGCGTAGTGGTAGTGCGCCGCGCACGCGCCCTCGCTCGACACCATGACGGCGCCGACCGGGTGCTCGGGCGTGCAGACGTTCCCGAAGAGCGGGCACTCGGGCGGCTGGATCGACCCGATCAGGACCTCGCCGCACCGGGCCTCGTCGGGCTCGGCGACCTGGACGGCCGGGGCGTCGAACCTCACCTCGGCGTCCCACGCGGCGTAGGCCGGCGCGAGCCCGTGGGCCGAGTCGGGGATCGAGCCCAGCCCGCGCCACTCGAAGTGCGGGCGGACGACGAACACCTCGCCGAGCGCCCGCTGCGCCGCCAGGTTGCCGTCCCACGTGACGGCCCGGCCGTACTGGTTCTCGACCTCCGCGCGCCCCGCGTTGATCTGGCGGAGCAGCATCGTAATCGACTGCAACAGGTCGAGCGGCTCGAACCCGGAGACCACGACCGGCCGGCCGTACTCCTCGGGGATGAACGTGTACGGCGCGCACCCGACGACGGTCGAGACGTGGCCCGGCCCGATAAACGCGTCGATCCGGCAGTCCGGCCCGTCGAGGAGCGCCCGGAGCGCCGGGAACAGGACGACGTGGTTGCTCATGACCGAGAAGTTCTCGACCCCCTCCGCCTTCGCCTGCATCAGCGTGAGCGCCGTCGACGGGCTCGTCGTCTCGAAGCCAATCGCGAAAAACAAGACCTCGCGGTCGGGGTCCTCGCGTGCCAGCTTGAGGGCGTCGAGCGGGGAGTAGACCATCCGTACGTCGAGCCCGCGGGCCTGGTGCTCGAGCGGGCTCCCGTGCACGCCCGGAACGCGCATCATGTCGCCGAAGGCCGTGAACGTGAGCCCGTGCCGCTCGGCGAGCGCCAGCCCGTCGTCGAGCCGGCCCATCGGGAGGATGCAGACGGGGCAGCCGGGGCCGTGGAGGAGCGTGATCGCGTCGGGCAGGAGGTCCTGCAAGCCGTAGCGGTAGATCGCGTGCGTGTGGCCGCCGCAGACCTCCATGATCCGGTAGGCGCGGCCGGGCTCGCACAGCCGCTCGATCTCGGTGAGCGCCTTCTGGATGAGGGCGCCGTCGCGGAATTCGTCGACGTATTTCATGGCCGGGCCGCCTCGGGGGCGGGGAGGTGGGTGAGCGCGACGCCGGCCGAGACGACGAGGACGTCGCCGGGCCGGGCGTCGGTCGTGAAGGCCGTCGCGATCTCGGCCGTCGTGCCGTCGCGGTCGGCGCAGAGCATCCGCCCGGGGCCGACCGCGCGGAGCACGCGGACGGGGACGGTGTTGTCGCCGCAGACGGAGCAGCCCTCGCTATCGAAGGTGCACGCGCCGAGCGCGGCCAGGTCGTCGGGCGCGGCCGTGGGGAGCGCGCCCGGGATCAGGCCCGGGACGGGCGGGGTGGGGGAGGTCACGGCGCTTGGGGCTCGGCGTGCGCGCCGTCCCCGCTGGCGGCCGCCCCGCCCGGGGCCGCCCCGCCCATGCGGTCGAGCATCTGCGGGGGGAGGCCGGTCGGGGCGCCGAAGGCGTAGCCCTGGACCTCCTCGAGGGCCTCGTCGGCCTCGCCGAGCATCTCCAGGAGCGCGATCTGCGACGCCGCCTGCTTCGCGCTGATCTTGCTCATCGCGAACCCGACGTGGATGAGGACCCAGTCGTCGACGTCGAGCGGCTCGTCGCGCAACAGGTCGACGTTGACGGACCGGCGGACGTGGCCGACCTCGACGGTCGCGAACCGGCGCTCGGGGTCGAGCTGGCGGATCTGGCCGGGGATGGCGAGGCACATGACACCAAAGGGTTAGATGGAGGGGAAGTTAAGGCGCCGGGTGGGGGCTCGCGCCCCGCAGCAGGCCGGCGGCGACCGAGCCGGTCGGCTGCTCGGGCGTCGCGGCGGCGAGGTCCCAGACGACGACGCGGTTGTTGCCGCTGTCGGCGACGGCCAGCCGGTCGCCGCGGAGGTGGAGGCCGTAGGGCCAGCACATCGTGTCGTCGCGGATCGCGTCCCAGCGGTTCTCGCCGGCCCCGTCGAAGTCGCGCTGGCCGAGCACGCGGGAGGCGGGCGCGCCCGCCCCGCCCGTGGGCGCGTCGTCCCAGACGAGGACGCGGTTGTTGGCCGTGTCGGCCACCGCCAGCCGGCCGGCGTCGAGGGAGAGGGCGTAGGGGAACCGCGTCCGCCCCGCCCCCGGCGCGGCGTAGGGCCACTCCGCGCCGGCCGCCCAGTCGTCCTGCCCGAGCAGGAGGTCGAAGTCGCGCTCCGGGACCGGCCGCCCGCGCCACCCGACGACGCGGTGGTCGCCGGCGTCGGCGACGAGCAGGCGGTCCGCGTCGCCGGTCACGTCGTGGGGCCAGCGGTACGTCCCGTGCCCGACCTCGCGGCCCCGGTTCTCCTCGCGCTGCCCAAACGAGTCCTGGCCGAGCAGGTAGCGCGCCGGCTGGCCCGGCTCGGGCAGCCCGTCCCACCCGACGACGCGGCGGTTCCCGGTGTCGGCCACCCAGAACGTGCCGTCGACGAGGTCGAACCCGTAGGGCCAGTGAAACGTCGAGGCGCTCGGCTCGCCGCCCGCGTTCGCCGCCCCGCCCTCGGCGTCGGGCTGGCCGACGACGTGGTCGGGCGGGGTGAAGTCCTCCTGCGGCACGCGGTCCCAGATCAGGACCCGGTGGTTCCAGGCGTCGGCGACGACGAGGCGGCCGTCGGTAACGGCGACGCCGCACGGGAGGTGGAGCCCGCGCGCCGCGTCCGCCCCGCCCGCGCGTGGTCCCTCGCTCGTCATATCCGGCTGGCCGAGGACGACATCGGCCGGCTGTCCGTCCTCGCCCGGCGCCCCGTGCCAGATCAGGACGCGGTGGTTGCCGCTGTCCGCGACCACGCACAGGTCGTCATCAAAAAAGACGCCGCGCGGGGCGTAGAGCGTGCCCGCCGCCGGCGAGGCGTCGGGGAGGGCGAGCACGCCGGGCGCCGTCGCGCCGAGACGGAGGACGGGGGCGGCCATCAGCCGGGGAGCACGAAGACGACGCCGTCGGCGTCGACGCGGACGGGGAACGGCTCGAGCTGGGCCTGCGGCACCGTGATGCACTCGCCCGACGTCAGGTCGTACCTGAACCCGTGGAGCCGGCACGACAGGAGCTCGCCGTCGGCCAGCCCGTCGTGGAGGGGGGCGCCCATGTGGGCGCAGGCGTTCCGGTAGGCGTAGACCTTCTCGTCAAAGCGGACGAGGAGGACGTCGTAGTCCCCGCCCTCCAGCCTCTGCGGCGTGGCGTGGCGCATCGTCACGAACGGCGGCCCCTCGACCCAGCCGGCGTCGGCCGCGTCGGGCGCGTTCGGGATCTCCAACCCGGCGCCGGGCTCGGACGGGAGCACCTCGATCTGGGTGATCTCCGGCACCTGCTCCTTTAGGCGGTCCTCGACGCCGCGCTTGAGGGTGAGCGCCGAGAGCGAGCACCCCGAGCAGTTCCCCTTCATGCGGACGTAGGCCACGCCGTCCTCGACGTGCGAGAACTCGACGTCGCCGCCGTGCGACTGGGCGTAGGCGCGGATGTCCTCAACGACCTCCGCCACGCGCTGGTTGAGGTCGGGCTTGAGGAGCCCGTGCATCGCAAGCGCCGACCGGACGGCCACGTCGTCCAGCAGCCCGATGAGGAGCGGCTTCCCGTGCGGGTCGTCCTTGAGCCCGCGGATCATCTGGGTGAGGACGTGCTTGTGGTAGCCCTCGAGCGCCTTCTTCAGCCGCATCGACGCCTTCCGCCCGTCGTCGTCGAGCACGCGGCACCCTTCGAGCGCGGCGTCGACCTCCTCGGCCCACCGCTCGAACGCGACCACGTCCGGGTCGGACGCGGGCGGGGTCGGGGCGGGGACGGGCCGCTCGGCCGGGCGGCTGGCGGCGGGTGCCGGCGACGCCTCGGGGGCGGCCGCTAGCGGGGCGGG
>CAZDFV010000024.1:0-24154 GCA_964504495.1 uncultured Rhodothermales bacterium | reverse complement strand
GTCCAGGCCGTCGCCGAGCGGCTGGCGGAGCGGTTTCTCGTCGCCGACGGGGAGGGCGGGGAGGGCGCCGTCGCGCTCCGCTCGCCGCCCGGCCCCGCCGGGTGGGCCGCCGTCCGCGAGGATGGGCTCTACGTCCGGCTGGTCGAGGGCGGCCCGTTCCGGCGCGTGCCGTGGGGCGCCGTCGGGTCGGTGATGCCGGCGGTCGGGAGCGTGTGCGTCCACGTCTCGGGCGTCGGTGACCTCGCGGTGCCCGGGTCGGCCGGCCGGCAGATCTGGGACGCCGTCCGCGCGTGGGACGCGACCGCGCCAGGGGACGTAGCCCTCGCCTGAGGCTGCCCGGACCGTTGCGGCGGAAGGGGGCGGAGTCGTACCTAGCACCGTCCCCCCACCACACCTGTGCCCCTCGTCGTCGGAGTCCCCAGTGAGGCTGCCTCAGGCGAGGCGCGCGTGGCGCTCGCGCCCGACGCCGTCCGCCGGCTGGGGCGGAGCGGGGTCGAGGTCGTCGTCGAGCGCGGGGCGGGGGAGACGGCTTTTTTCCCCGACGACGCCTTCGAGGCCGCCGGCGCCCGGCTCGGCTCGCGCACCGAGGCCCTCGGCGCCGACCTCGTGGCGACCGTCCGGGGGCTGGCCGACGTCGACCTCAGCGGACTGGCGGCGGGCGGCGTCGTGGTCGGCCTGCTCCGGCCGCTCGACGTGCCCGAGGCCGCCGCGCGCTACGCCGAGGCCGGAGCCACGGCGATCGCGATGGAGCTCGTCCCCCGGACGACGCGGGCGCAGAAGATGGACGCGCTCTCGGCCATGAGCACCGTCGCCGGCTACCGGGCCGCGCTCCTCGCCGCCGAGCGGCTGCCGAAGTTTTTACCTCTCCTGACGACCGCGGCCGGGACGGTCCGTCCGGCGCGCGTGCTCGTGCTCGGAGCGGGCGTCGCCGGGCTCCAGGCGCTCTCGACGGCCCGCCGGCTGGGCGCCGTGACCGCCGCCTACGACGTCCGCGCGGCGGCGCGCGAGCAGGTCGAGTCCGTCGGCGCCTCCTTTGTCGAGCTCGACCTGGGCGCGGCCGACGCCGAGGACGCCCGGGGCTACGCCCGCGCGCTCTCTACCGACGACCAAGCCCGCCAGGTCGAGGCGCTGGCGGCGCACGTCGCTGAGCACGACGTCGTGATCTCGACGGCCCTCATCCCGGGGCGTCCGGCCCCGGTCCTGATTACCAGGGCGGGCGTCGAGGCCATGCGCCCCGGCTCCGTCGTCGTGGACCTCGCGGCCCCGAATGGGGGAAACTGCGCCGTCACGGAGCCCGGTGAAACGACCGTACACGCCGGCGTCACGGTCCTCGGCCCGCTCGACCTCGCCGCTGAGATGCCCCTCCACGCGAGCGAGATGTACGGGCGGACCGTCATCGCGCTCGTCCAGGAGTTCCTGACCGACGACGGCACGTTCGGGCTCGACCTGGACGACGAGATCCTCTCGGAGGCCGTCGTCACGCACGGCGGCGCCGTCGTGAACGAGCGCGTCCGCGCCCTCCTCGCCCCCGCCGACCCGCCCACGCTCGTCGACCGCCAGCCGGACGCCAAGCCCACGCCCTTATGAGCCTCGCCTTCGTCGTCGTGTTCGTGCTCGCCTCGTTCGTCGGGGTCGAGGTCATCTCGAAAGTCCCGGCCACGCTCCACACGCCGCTCATGTCGGGGTCGAACGCGATCAGCGGCGTGACCATCATCGGGGCGATCGTGATCGCCGGGTCCGTCGAGGCGCCGTGGGCGAAGTGGGTGGGCCTGGCCGCGCTCGTGCTCGCGACGATCAACGTGGTCGGCGGCTTCCTCGTGACCGACCGGATGCTCGAGATGTTCAAGCCGCGCGCCGCGCCCGACGCGACGAATGGCCGCGCTCCGACCCCGTGACGCCCGCCCGGCGCCCGGCCCGCTGGCGGACGGCCTCCGCCAGCCGCCCCCGCTCCCCACGCTGATGCTGGACGGCCTCGTCACGCTCGCCTACCTCGTCGCGGCGTCCCTCTTCATCCTGGGCCTCAAGCGGCTGGCCTCGCCGCGGACGGCCCGGGCCGGCAACCGGATGGCGGCCGTCGGGATGCTCGTCGGCGTCGTCGCGGCCCTCGTCTCGGCCCGCATCCTGAACCCGGTCGAGCTCGTCGCCGGGCTCGCCGTCGGGGGCCTGATCGGCGTCCTCCTCGCCCGGCGGACGGCGCTGACGGAGATGCCGGAGTTGGTGGCCGCGTTCAACGGGTTCGGCGGGGCGGCGTCCGCGCTCGTGGCCGGAGCGGAGGCGCTGCGCGTGGCGGAGGCTGAGGGGCTCGCCTACGGACCGGCCGAGGCGCTCGTCGTCGGGCTCTCCGTCCTCATCGGCGCCGTCACGCTGACGGGCTCGTTCCTGGCCTTCGGGAAGTTGCGCGGGAGCGTCCAGTCGAACGGGTTTCCGGGCCTCCGGCTCGTGTCGGTCGCCGTCGGGCTGGGCGTCCTCGGCGCGCTGGCGGCGCTCGTCGTCGAGGCCGGGGGCGGTGGGGACGCGCTCGTGCCGCTCGGCGCGCTGGCGGCCCTCGCCCTCGTCTTGGGCGTCCTCCTCGTGCTCCCCATCGGCGGGGCCGACATGCCCGTCGTCGTCGCCCTCCTCAATGCCTACTCCGGGCTGGCGGCGGCGGCGACCGGGTTCGTCCTCTCGAACTACGCCCTCGTCGTCTCCGGCGCGCTCGTCGGTGCGAGCGGGCTCATCCTCACGCGGATCATGTGCGAGGCCATGAACCGCTCGCTCGCCAACGTTCTGCTGGGTGGGTTCGGCGCCGAGGCCACGGCCGCCGCCAGCGGCGGGGACGGCGAGGCCCCGCCCGTCCGAGCCACGACGCCGGACGACGCGGCCGTGATGATGGCCTACGCCGCGCGCGTCGTGATCGTCCCCGGCTACGGGCTGGCGGTCGCGCAGGCCCAGCACGAGGTCCGCGAACTCGCCGAGCTCTTGGCGAAGGAGGGCGTCGAGGTGAGCTATGCGATCCACCCCGTCGCCGGGCGGATGCCAGGGCACATGAACGTCCTCCTCGCCGAGGCCAACGTCCCGTACGACCAGCTCGTCGAGATGGACGAGGTCAACCCCGAGATGGGCCAGGTGGACGTGGCCCTCGTCGTCGGCGCCAACGACGTCGTCAACCCCGGCGCCCGCGACGACGAGGCCAGTCCGATCTACGGGATGCCCGTCATCAACGTGGACGAGGCTGGGCAGGTCGTCGTCCTCAAGCGCTCCATGCGGACGGGCTACGCGGGCGTCGAGAACCCGCTCTTCTTCGAGCCCAACACCCAGATGCTCTTCGGCGACGCGAAGGACTCGCTGAAGGCCGTCGTGGGCGAGATGAAGGCGCTCCAGGCCGCCTAAGAGCGGATCGCAAGGGGGTACTCGGTACTGGGTACGCGGTGGTCCGTCGCGGGCTCGGTCCGTACCGCGTACCCAACCTAAAGGGCGTTGTAGCGACTAGCGGCGCGGACCGCCAGCGGGGCGTGCGCCTCCGCGTGAAGCGCCGGCGGGGACGGAACGGCGGGGCGACGGGGCGTGTAGCCCTTCCGTGACAAGCGCGGGGGTGTCGGAGGGCCGGCACCCGCCCTCGCTAGTTTGGCCGGCCGATCCAAAAGAGCTCCCCCTATGAAGCGCCTCGTCGTCGTCGAGTCCCCCACGAAGGCCCGGACCATCCGGAAGTTCCTCCCGCCCGGCTACCAGGTCGAGGCGTCGATGGGCCACGTCCGCGACCTCCCGGCGAAGGCGTCCGAGATCCCGGCGAAGGTCAAGAAGGAGAAGTGGGCCCGGCTCGGCGTGAACGTCGAGGAGGGGTTCGAGCCGCTCTACGTGGTCCCGGCCGACAAAAAGAAGGTCGTCAAGCAGCTCAAGGACGCCCTCAAGGACGCCGACGAGCTCTACCTCGCGACCGACGAGGACCGCGAGGGCGAGTCGATCGGCTGGCACCTCTTGGAAGTCCTCAAGCCCAAGGTGCCCGTCCGGCGGATGGTGTTCCACGAGATCACGAAGGAGGCCATCCTCAAGGCGCTCGACCAGACGCGCGAGCTCGACACCCGCCTCGTCGACGCCCAGGAGGCCCGGCGCGTGCTCGACCGGCTCGTCGGCTACAGCGTCTCGCCGGTGTTGTGGAAGAAGATCGCCCCGAAGCTCTCGGCCGGGCGCGTACAGTCGGTCGCCGTCCGGCTCCTCGTCGAGCGCGAGTGGGAGCGGCTGGACTTCGTGAGCGCGTCGTACTTCGACCTCGCCGCCACGCTCGCCAAGGGCAAGACGGCGTTCGAGGCCAAGATGACGCACTGGGGCGAGCGCCGGCTCGCGACCGGCAAGGACTTCGACGAGAAGACGGGCAAGCTGAAGGACAAGTCAGACGCCCTCGTGCTCGGCGAGGACGACGCCGTCGGGCTGGCGGCGCGCTTGAAGGAGGCGCTGTGGCGCGTCTCGGAGGTCGAGCAGAAAAAGGCGAAGCGCTCGCCGGCCGCCCCGTTCATCACGTCGACGCTCCAGCAGGAGGCCAACCGGAAGCTGGGCATGAGCGCCCGCCGGACGATGCAGACGGCCCAGAAGCTCTACGAGCAGGGCCACATCACCTACATGCGGACCGACTCGCCGACACTGAGCAACGAGGCGATCGCCGCCGCACGCGGCGCCGTCGAAGCGCGGTACGGCGCCGAGTATCTCTCGCCCAAGCCCCGCCAGTTCTCCGGGAAGGTCCGCAACGCGCAGGAGGCCCACGAGGCCATCCGCCCGGCCGGGACGGGGATGAAGACGCGCCGCGAGATCGGGCTCTCGGGCGACGAGGCCAAGCTCTACGACCTCATCTGGAAGCGGACCGTCGCCAGCCAGATGGCCGACGCCCGCCTTCTCCGCACGCGCGCCACGATCCTCGCCGCCGAAGGCACCGACGACGAGAGCACGTTCCGGGCGAACGGGCAGGTCGTCGAGTTCGCCGGATTCTTCCGCGCCTACGTCGAGGGCTCCGACGACCCCTCCGCCGCGCTCGACGACCGCGACAGCCCGCTCCCCCCACTCGCCGAGGGCGATACGCCGGCGTGTAAAAACGTCGACGCCGTCGGCCACGAGACGAAGCCGCCGGCCCGCTTTACCGACGCCTCGCTCGTTCAAGCGCTCGAAAAGGCCGGCGTCGGGCGGCCCTCGACGTACGCCTCGATCATCGACACCGTCGTCCGGCGCGGGTACGTGATCCGCAACGGGAACCAGCTCGTCCCCACGTTCACGGGCTTCGCGACGACGAACCTGCTCGAGAAGAACTTCGACCGGCTCGTCGACACCCAGTTCACGGCGCGGATGGAGGCCGAGCTGGACGAGATCGCCTCGGGCGACGAGGCGCGGCGGCCGTACCTGGAGCGGTTCTTCAACGGACCGATGGGGCTCGAAAAGCAGGTCGAGGCCGGCGTCGAGACCATCGACCCACGCGAGATCTCGACCATGCGGCACCCGAAGTGGGGCACGTTCGAGGTTCGCGTCGGACGCTACGGACCGTACGCCGCGGGCCCGGACGGCGAGACCGCCTCGCTCCCGCCCGAGATCGCCCCGGCGGACGTGACCGAGGAGACCCTATCAGGGATGATCGAGGCGAACGACGACGAGCGCGTGGTCGGCATCCACCCCGAGGCCGAGGTCCCGGTCCTGCTCAAGTCGGGTCCGTACGGCCCGTACGTCCAGCTTGGCGACGACGACCAGCTCGAGGACAAAAAGGCCCCGAAGCCGAAGCGGACCTCGCTCCCGAAGGGGACCGAGCCGGCCGACGTCGACCTCGACCTGGCCGTGGCCCTCCTCGGCCTCCCGCGGACGCTCGGCGAGCACCCCGAGACGGGCAAGCCGATCCTCGCCAACATCGGCCGCTACGGCCCCTACGTCCAGCACGAGCGGACGTTCGCCAGCCTCAAGCCGGCCGACGGCGACGACGTCCTGACGGTCGGCCTGGAGCGGGCGCTCGAACTGATCGCCCAGAAGCGGCAGAAGGCGGCCCCGCTCCGCACGCTCGGCGCGCACCCCACGACGGGCAAGCCGGTCGACGTGTTCGAGGGCCGGTACGGGCCGTACGTCAAGCACGAGAAGACGAACGCGACGATCCCGAAGGGCCAGGACAAGGACCAGATCACGCTGGAGGAGGCCGTCGCCCTCGTCGACGCGAAGGCGGCCAAGGGGGGGAAGAAGCGGAAGCCGCGCAAGAAGAAGGCGTCCTAGTCTCATGACCAGCCCATTCTGTCATCCTGAGGAGCGGGGCGACGAAGGATCTCAGCGCGGACGCTCAGCCGTAGGCGCCGGCGGTGCGAGCGGCGGACTCCGGCGTCGAGATCCTTCGCTGCGCTCAGGATGACAAGGTGAGCCAGTCGCAGCGCTAGCCGCCCGCTGGCGGGGCCCTCCGCCAGCGGGCTAGGCGTCGGGCTCGACGACGGGCTCGTCGGGGTCGTCGGGGCGACGCTCCTTCCGCCAGCGCATCCGCTCGGCCGTCTCGTAGTCGGCGTCGACCGTGTCGAGGAGGGCGAGGTAGCTCCCGTAGCGCTCGGGCGTGATCTCGTCGGCGTCGACGGCGGCCTGGACGGCGCAGCCCGGCTCGTGGTTGTGCGTGCAGTCGGGGAACCGGCAGTCGGGGATGAACGGCCGGAACTCGACGAAGTAGCCGCCGAGGTCCTGGGGCGACATGTCCCAGATCCCGAACTCGCGGATGCCCGGCGTGTCGGCCACCCACCCGCCGGCGACCTGGAGGAGCGTGGCGAACGTGGTCGTGTGGCGGCCCTTCTGCGTCTTCTCGCTGACCTCAGAGGTCGCGAGGCCGAGGTCCGGGTCGACGGTGTTGAGCAGGCTCGACTTGCCCACGCCGGACGGCCCGGAGACGACGCTCACGCGCCCCGCCAGCCGCTGGCGGAAGGGCTCGACGCCGGCCCCCGTCTCGGCGCTCGTGAGGAGGACGGGGTAGCCGAGGCCCTCGTAGAGTTCCTGCCAGAACGCCATCGCCTCCTGCGCGCGCGGCTCGCCGTCGAGCAAGTCGGCCTTGTTGATGACGAGGCCGGCGGGGATGTGCGACGCCTCGGCCGCGACGAGGAAGCGGTCGACGAAGCCGGGGTTCACCTTCGGCCCGAACGTGGACTGGACGCACCACGCCCGGTCCACGTTCGCGACGATCACGTGCTCCCTCACGGCCGCCTTCCGCCCGGCGGCCCGGCGCGAGAGCTGGTTCTCGCGCGGCTCGATCCGGGTGATCATGCCGGCCCCGTCGTCCCCCATCCGCAGGCGGACGCGGTCGCCGACGGCGAGGGGGTTGGTCTCGTCGATCTCGAGCGCGTCGAGCCGGAACTTGCCGCGGATCCGGGCGCGGACGTCCTCCCCGTCGTCGAGGCGGACGTCGTACCAACTCCCCGTTGAGCGGACGACGAGGCCGCGCCGCTCGTCGTCCTCGGGCGAGGCGTCGTCGGGGGGCGGGGCGTCGGGCATGAAACACGCGGGCAGAGGGTCCGTCCAACGCGGGCGACGGAGACAGGCTCCGTCCTCTGTCGCCCCCTCCCCCTATGGTTCCGCCCCGAGACTCCGCCAGCCCGTACGACAGCGTCCGCGAGGCGTTCGACGGTCTCCGCACGTCGGAGAAGGCCGCGTTCGCGTTCGAGGCCACGTTCTCCGCGCTCGGGCAAGGTCTTCAGGAGGCCGGCCGCCGCGTCGCCACGGCCGTCGACGACCTCGACGTCGAGAGCTGGTTCCGCCCGCCGCCGCGCGGAGCGGGCACGCCGCCCCCGCCGCCGGTCCCCCCGACGCCGCCCGCAGCCCCGGACCCGCCGGAACCCGTGCCGCCGCCCGCCACGTCGTGAACGAGGAGTCCTGGATCGAGCGGTACGAGCGGTCCGGCTGGCTCGGCCGGGCCGGGCTCGTTGGGGGCGGGGCCGTCCGGCTGGCGGCGCGCCTCGTCGACGGGGCGCTCGACCGGGCCGCGTCGGTGACGGTCGAGGCGAAGGAGGCGTTCCAGAAAGAGCTCGACCCGAACGTCTCGGACGCGCGCGTCATCGAGGAGGTCGAGGACCGGGACGGGCGCGCGCCCTAGCCCGGCGGCCACAGGCCGAGGCGCCGACGGAGCGCGACGACCTGGCCGAGGTGGTGGGCGTTGTGGTCGGCGGCGAGGAGGAGCTCGCGGAGCGGCGTGTATCCCGGCGCCCACGGAAGCTCGGCGAACAGGTCGGTCCCCTCGTCCTCCGCCAGCCGGACGAGCCGGTCGAGGTCGTCGAGAAACGCCCGGCGGGCCGTCTCGAACTCGCCGGGCCGGGCGTCGGCGCCGGGCCAGTAGGCGTCGGGCCACGCCTTCTCCTGGTAGCTGGCGGACGTGGTGAACTCGAGGATGTCGGCCTGGGTGAAGCGGAGGTGCCAGACGAGATCCCACAGCGAGTGCGCCCCGCCGGCCCGACGGTTGACGTGGTCGTCGGGGACGCCCGCCAGCGCCGCGCGGGCGTCGACGTGGGCCTGGCGGCCGCGGAGGGGGGCGGCGACCTCGTGGCGGAGGCGGGCGTCGGGGTCGAGGTGGCGGGGCGGACGGTCCATGTGCGAAGGGAGAGCGAAGGCGGATCGTTGTGGGAACGACCAACCGGTGAAAGGGCTTCCACGGCCGTGCTCCGCTGGCTGACCCTCCTCGCCCTTTTGGCCGTCGTCCTTCCGGGCGGGGTCGCCGAGTCGTGGGCGGCCGAGGTCCCGACCGGGACGCATGAGCTGGCGCCCCCGGCCGAGGCCGCTCCGGCAGCTGAGGAGGCGGAGGCCCGGAGCGGGACGCCCGCCCGTCCTGGCGCGGCGGCGCCCGAGGCCACCGTCGGCGACGCCGGTGCGCGCCGTTACGCCCACCGCGCGCCGCCCCCGGCTCCGCCTCCGCGGTAGCCCTGAGGCCCGGCCGCCCCGGGCCCGCCCCCGAGTACGCGCCCCCTGGCGCACCCCCGTGCGAACGGCGCGGGGCCTAGATTTCCCACGCCCCCACACGGGGCCCCCTCCACACCCCGCGGCCGGGTCCCGGCCGCCCCGCACACTCCCCGACCATGCGTATCCCCCGACTCCTCACCCTCGCCGCGGCCGTCGTCCTCGTCGGCTGCACGTCGACTCAAGCCCAGGTCGACGAGACCGGGCGCGACCTGACGATGGCGCTCACCGCCGAGACCCAGGCCGCGCTCTCGCCGATGGACGTCCTCGAGCTCCTCAAGGACGGGAACGAGCGGTTCGTCGAGAACCAGCCGCTCGAGCGCGACTTCCTCCAGCAGGTCCGCCAGACGGCCGGCGGCCAGTACCCGATGGCCACGATCCTCGGGTGCATCGACAGCCGGGTCCCGCACGAGATCGTCTTCGACAAGGGCGTCGGCGACATCTTCTCGGCCCGGATCGCCGGCAACTTCATCAACGCCGACATGCTGGGCTCGCTCGAGTTCGCCTCGGCCGTGGCCGGCGCCAAGGTGCTCGTCGTCCTCGGCCACACCGAGTGCGGCGCGGTCAAGGGCGCCTGCGACAACGTCGAGCTGGGCAACCTGACCTCGACGCTCGCCAACATCATGCCCGCGGTGTACCGCGTGGACGACATCGAGGGCCCGCGGACGTCGGCGAACGACGACTTCGTCCACGCCGTCGCGCTCGAGAACGTCGAGGTCCAGGTCCAGAACGTCGTCCAGCGGAGCCCGGTCCTCCGCGAGCTCGTCGAGGCCGGCGACCTCATCGTGGTCGGGGCCATGCACGACGTGGCGACCGGCGAGGTCGAGTTCTTCGAGGACACGATGCTGACGGCCGAGACCATCAACGGCTAGCCGGGCCCGAGCCTCCTGACGTCCGACCGTACCCGCCGGCCCGGGGCGCCCTCGCGCGTCCCGGGCCGGTCTGCATGGTGAGCCGTATGCCCCGCCTCCTGCTCCCCCTCGCCGCCGCCCTGCTGGCGGCCCCGCTCGCGGGCCCCGCCAGCGCCCAGACCGTCCCGCTCGGGCCCGACCTCACGCTCGCGCTCGCCGGCGGCGTCCAGCCCCGCGCGAGCGTCGGGGTCGAGGAGGGCGGCGGCGACGAGGCGACGCGGTACGGGTTCGGCCTCCGGCGCGCGCGGATCCAGGCCCGCGTGCTCTACCGCGACCTCGCCGGCGTCGAGTACGACGTCGAGGGCGGCTCGGGGACGGTCGAGAGCGTCGACCTGTTCGCGTTCGCCAACCTCGCCGACGGGGTCCAGGCCCGGGTCGGGTACTTCCCCGTCGCGCAGCCGGCCGGCGGGATCCTCACGCCGTACTTCCTCATCGACGCCGTCGACCGGGCGGCGATCGACGAGCGGTGGCTCGCGGGCACGCTCGGCGGCGACGGCCGCGACCTCGGCGCCGACGTCACGGTCACGCGCGGCCGGACGACGGCCTCGCTCGCCGTCCACAACGGGTTCGGGACGTTCGAGCGGCGGACGAACAACTTCCGCGAGGGGATCTCGGGCGACGACGTCGTCGGCGGGATCGAGACGCCGGGGCTCGCCGTCTCCTCGGCCCTCATCTACGCGCCCGGCGGGGGCGTAGAGGTCGGCGGCTACGCCGGGTTCAACGGGGCCAACCCGGACCGGACCGACCGGGGCGCCGGCGGTCGGGACTACGCGAGCGGCGGGGCCCACCTCTACTGGGGCCCGTCGCCGGGGAGCCGGCCGGTCCGCGTCAAGCTCGACGCGCTCGTCCTCCGCTACGCCGACGACGGGGCCGGGGCGCAGGAGCAGGCCGGGCTCTCGGCGTTCGGGGCCGCCCGCGTGCTCGGCCACGGCGAGGCGTTCGCCCGGGCCGAGCGGTTCTGGGCCGACGCCGGGGCCGGCGGCGAGGACTACCTCACGGCCGGGCTCAGCTACAGCCCGAGCGCCGCCCGCGGGGCCCCGTACCACCGGGCCCGCCTGACGCTGGCCTACCACTACCGCGCGAGCGACCTCATCGACGACGCGCACCTCGTCGTCCTCCAGGGTCAGCTCGCGTTCTAGCACCTGCGGCGTTCGCGCCCTCGGAGCTAGACTCCCGCCGGCCGTCCCCCCGCCCCGCCCGTGCCCTGTCCCCGACTCCTCGCGCTCGCGCTCGCCGCCGCACTGGCGGCGCCCGCCGGCGCCCAGACCGTCCTCGACCTCGCCGACGACGCCACGCTCACGCTGACCGGCGGGATCCAGCCCCGCGTCGGGCTCGGCATCGAGGAGGCCGACGACACCGAGCGGCTCGGGCTCGGGCTGAGGCGGGCGCGGCTCCAGTTCCGGCTGACGCTGCTCGACCGGGTCGGGATGGAGTACGATGTCGACACGACGCCGGGCGACCTCCGGAGCGTCGACCTGTTCGCGTTCTACGACCTCTCCGAGGCCGTCCAACTCCGGGCCGGGCGGCTCCCGCCGGCCCAGCCGCGCGGGTTCGTCCCGACGTCGTACTCCCGGATCGACGCCGTCGACCGCTCGCCGATGGACGAGCGGTGGGCGGCCGGGACGCTCGGGTCGTCGGGCCGCGACCTCTCGCTCGACCTCACGGCCGAGCTGGGCGCCACCGAGCTCCAGGTCACGCTCCACAACGGGACCGGCGGGTTCTCGCGCGAGACCGACAACTTCCGCGAGAGCGGGTCGGCGTCGTCGGTCACGCGCGGGACCGACGAGACGGCCCTCGCGCTGAGCGCGTCGGCCCACCGCGGCGGCCCGTCCGGGCTGTCGTACGGCGGGTTCGCGGGCGCCAACGCCCGGGGCAGCGACCGGACCGCCCTCGACGACACGACGGGCCGGGGGTATGGGACGGCCGGGGCCCACCTCTACTGGGGCGAGCGGCCGGGGAGCCAGCCGGTCCGGGTCAAGGCGGAGGTCGTGGGGGTCCAGTACGAGTCGGTCGACGGGGTCGTGCAGCGGTCGGCCGGGGTCGGCCTGCTCGGGGCGGTCCGGGCGTTCGGCCACGGCGAGGTGTTCCTCCGCGGCGACCGGTTCTGGGAGGACGTCGAGGGCCCGGGAGAGGTGTACGGGACGGTCGGGGCGAGCTACAGCCCGAGCGCCGCGCTCGGCCGGGACTACCGCGACCTCCGGGTCACGGCGTCGTACCTCGTCCGCCGGAGCCCGGAGGGCGACCTCGGTCACCTCGTCAAGCTCCAGGGCCAGATCATCTTCTAGAGCGAATGGCAGGTTGGTACGCGGTACGGGGTACACGGTACGTGGCCGTCCGTCGCGACCTCGGGCCGTACCTCGTACCCGGGTACCTCGTACCCGGTACCGCGTACCGACCCGAAGGGTGCTCTAGAATCCGCGTCGTGCTGCGATGGGATCACGTCGTCATCCTGAGCGACCGCGAAGCGACGGCGCAGCCAAGGATCTCGACGCGATTTCCCCAGCCTGCACTACCGGCTGTCCGGGCGTGGGGGCCCGGCGTCGGGCTGGCGGCGCGCCCCGCCAGCCGAGCGGGCTTCGGGGACGTTTCGCGGGTGCCCCGGCTCCGCGCGGCGCCGCGCGGCGTAGGATGCCGACCGCCGCTCCCCACGACCCCTCCGCCATGACCGACGCCGCCCCCGCGACCGCCGACGCCCCGACCGCCACCGCCGAGACTACGCCGATCGCCGTCGCCTACGGGGACGGGATCGGGCCGGAGATCACCCGGGCCGTGCTCCGCGTCCTCGAGGCGGCCGGGGCGCCCCTGACCTACGACACCGTCGAGGTCGGCGAGGCGGTCTACGAGGCCGGGCACACGTCGGGCATCGCGCCCGAGGCGTGGGACGCGCTCCGCCGGAACCGCGTGCTCCTCAAGGGGCCCATCACGACGCCCCAGGGCGGCGGCTACAAGAGCCTCAACGTGACGCTGAGGAAGTCGCTCGGGATGTTCGCCAACGTCCGGCCGAACAAGAGCCTCGCCCCGTTCGTCCAGACGGCGCACCCGGGGATGGACCTCGTCATCATCCGCGAGAACGAGGAGGACACCTACGCCGGGATCGAGCACCGCCAGACGAGCGAGGTCTACCAGACGCTCAAGCTCATCACGCGGCCCGGGTCGGAGGCCATCGTCCGCTACGCCTTCGAGTACGCCCGGGCGCACGGGCGCCAGAAGGTGACGTGCATGACGAAGGACAACATCATGAAGCTCACGGACGGCCTGTTCCACAAGGTGTTCGACGAGCTCGCCGCCGAGTACCCGGACCTCGAGACCGAGCACCGGATCATCGACATCGGCTCGGCGATCGTGGCGGCCCGGCCGGAGCAGCTCGACGTGGTCGTGGCCCCGAACCTCTACGGCGACGTCATCTCCGACATCGCGGCCGAGGTCTCGGGCTCGGTCGGGCTGGCGGGCTCGGCCAACGTCGGGAGCGACTTCGCCATGTTCGAGGCCATCCACGGCTCGGCCCCCGACATCGCCGGGCGCGGCGTGGCGAACCCGTCGGGGCTGCTGAACGGGGCCGTCATGATGCTCGTCCACCTCGGGATGCCGCGGTGCGCCGAGCGGGTCCAGAACGCCTGGCTGGCGACGCTCGAGGCCGGCGTCCACACGCCCGACGTGTACCGCCCGAAGACGAGCGGCCGCCAGGTCACGACCGAGCAGTTCACCGACGCCGTGATCGAGCGGCTCGGCGAGCGGCCGCGGCACCTGGCCCCGGTCGAGTACGGGGGGACGAGCGGGATCCACGTCGAGGTCCGGCCCTCGGCGCGCGTCGCCAAGGCGCTCGTCGGCGTGGACGTGTTTTTGGACTGGGACGAGGCCGGGCGCGACCCGGACACGCTCGGCCACGCGCTCAAGGAGCAGGATGGCGACGGCCTCCGCCTCAAGCTGATCACGAACCGCGGCGTGAAGGTCTTCCCCGAGGGCCTCCCGGAGACGTTCTGGACCGACCACTGGCGCTGCCGGTTCGTCGCGACGGGCGAGGCCGTGCGGCCGGGCCAGGTCGTCGCGCTCCTCGGCCGGCTGGCGGAGGCCGGGCTCGACGTGATCAAGACGGAGAACCTGTACACGTTCGACGGCGAGCGGGCGTACTCGCTCGCGCAGGGCGAGTAGGCGCCCGCGTGCGCCGCCAGCGGGCCGGGGGGTAGCTTGGGGCGCCCCCCGCGCGCGTGCTCGACGTCCTCCTCACCAGCCTGCTCTCGCCGGTCGTCCTGGCGTTCGTGCTCGGGGCGCTGGCGGTCGCCGTCAAGAGCGACCTGGAGATCCCCGAGCCGCTCTACCAGGCGCTCTCGATCTACCTGCTCCTGGCGATTGGACTGAAGGGCGGCGTAGCGCTGAGCGTGACGCCGCTCAGCGAGGTCGCCGCGCCCGTCCTCGGGACGCTGGCGCTCGGCGTGATCACGCCGATCACCGCCTACAACGTGCTCCGCCGGCTCGGCGGCTTCGACCGGACGAACGCGGCGGCGCTCGCGGCCCACTACGGGTCGGTCTCGGCCGTGACGTTTATCGCGGCGCAGACGGTCGTGGCGTTCGCGGGCGTCCCGTCTGAGGGGTTCATGCCGGCGCTCGTGGCCGTGCTCGAAGTCCCGGCCATCATCGTGGGCCTCCTCATCGCGTACGCGCGGGGCGAGCGGGCGGGGTCGTGGCAGGAGGCCCTCCGCGAGGTCGTGACGGGGCGGAGCATCGTGCTCCTCGTCGGCGGCACGGCCATCGGGTGGATCGCGGGTGAGGACGGGATGGCGCCGGTCGCCCCGTTTTTCGTGGCCGGTTTTCAGGGCGCCCTCACCCTGTTCCTGTTGGACATGGGGATGACGGCCGCCCGGAGGCTCCGGAGCCTCCGGGCGGTCGGCCCGTTCCTCGTCGCGTTCGGCGTGCTCATGCCGCTCGTGCACGGGGCGCTCGGCGTGTGGGCCGGGCTGGCGACCGGCCTCTCGATCGGCGGCGCGGCCGTGCTCGGGGCGATGGTCTCGAGCGCGTCGTACATCGCGGCCCCGGCGGCCATCCGCGTCGGGCTCCCCGAGGCGAACCCGGCGTACTACCTCACGGCCTCGCTGGGCATCACCTTCCCGTTCAACCTCACCGTCGGCATCCCGGTCTACCTCGCACTCGCGGAGTGGCTGGGCGGGTAGAGGGGGTACGGGGTACCTGGTACGAGGTACAGATCCCGCGCCCGCTATCCGTACTCTGTACCCCGTACCCCGTACCGTCGGATGCAGACCGTCCCTTACCGGCTCGTCACGATCATCGCCGAGCGGATCGTCCGCGACCGGCTCCTCGAAAGCGTCCACCGGCTCGGGGCCACGGGCCACACGGTCTCCGACGTCCGCGGCGAGGGGACGCGGGGCGCCCGCGCGAGCACGCGCGAGGGGGCGAGCGTCAAGATCGAGACGATCGTGACGCCCGACGTGGCCGAGCGGATCGCCGCGCACGTGGCCGAGCGGTACTTCGCCCACCACTCGGTCATCGTCTACCTCCAGGACGTCGAGGTCCTGCGCGGGAGCAAGTACGCGCCCCAGAACGAGGAGGCGTAGCTCGGTGCGCCAGTAGGAGACGCTGGGCAGGGGAGCTCTCCTCCTGACCGCGCAGCGACGGCGAAGCCAACAGGAGGGGGTAGGGGTGGTCGAACGCTCAGCGCGCCGCCGTGCCCGGCTGGCGGAGACCGCCGCCAGCGGGGCGGACCACGCTTGATGCGCCCTCACCTCGGCCCTCTCCCAGGGGGAGAGGGGGCACGGCCGTGGACGGCCGACTCTGGGACGACTCGGGCCCGCTCGGCTGGCGGTGCGCGCCGCCAGCGCGCTGACACACCGTCCACGGACCCGCTGAAACTCTCGGAGCCCGGCGCGCCCCTGTCCGTACCACGCCGCCCCCTCCGCGCGCACGATGACTGAGACCAGGCCGGCCGCCACGACCACCAGCGGCGTCGAGATCCCCCCCGCCGCTACGCCGGCCGACCTCCCGGACGACCTGGGCGACCGCCTCGGCGAGCCGGGACGGTTCCCGTTCACGCGCGGCGTCTACCCGCGGATGTACCGGGACCGGCTCTGGACGATGCGCCAGTACGCCGGCTTCTCCACGGCCGAGGCGTCCAACGAGCGGTACCACGCCCTGCTCAACGCCGGCGCACGCGGCCTGTCGGTCGCGTTCGACCTCCCGACCCAGATCGGCTACGACGCCGACGACCCGATTGCCGAGGGCGAGGTCGGCAAGGTCGGCGTCTCGATCTGCTCCGTCGGGGACATGCGCCGGCTGTTCGACGGGATCGAGCTGGAGACCGTCACGACGTCGATGACGATCAACGCGACGGCGCCCATCCTCCTCGCGCTCTACGTGGCCGTGGCGAAGGAGCAGGGGGCGGACCCGAAAAAGCTCGGGGGGACCATCCAGAACGACATCCTCAAGGAGTACGCGGCGCGCGGGACGTACATCTACCCGCCCCGCCCGTCGATGCGGTTCATCACCGACACGTTCGCGTGGTGCGCCGAGCACACGCCGCGGTGGAATACGATCTCGATCTCGGGCTACCACATCCGCGAGGCCGGGGCGACGGCCGCCGAGGAGCTCGCGTTCACGCTCGCCGACGGCGTGGCCTACGTCGAGGCCGCCCTCGACGCCGGGCTCGACGTGGACACGTTCGGGAAGCGCCTTTCTTTCTTCTTCAACGCGCACAACGACTTCTTCGAGGAGGTCGCCAAGTTCCGGGCCGCCCGGCGGATGTGGGCGCACCTCATGCGCGACCGGTTCGGCGCGACCGAGCCGAAGGCCCAGATGCTCCGGTTCCACACGCAGACGGCCGGCTCGACGCTGACGGCCCAGCAGCCCCTCAACAACGTGGCCCGGACCACGCTCCAGGCGCTGGCGGCTGTCCTCGGCGGCACGCAGTCGCTCCACACGAACGGGTTCGACGAGGCCCTCGCGCTGCCGACGGAGCAGGCCGCAACGTTGGCCCTCCGCACGCAGCAGGTGATCGGCCACGAGAGCGGCGTGACCGAGACCGTGGATCCGCTGGCGGGCTCGTACTACGTCGAGCACCTCACGGCCTCGATTGAGCGCGAGGCGACGCGGATCATGGACGAGATCGACGCGATGGGCGGGGCCGTCGCCGCGATCGAGGAGGGGTTTTATCAGGACCGGATCGCGCAGTCGGCCTACCGCGCCCAACTCGACGTTGAGTCGGGCGAGGACGTCGTCGTCGGCGTCAACCGCTTCCAGACGGACGGGGACGAGGCGCCGGTCGAGCTGCTGCGGGTGTCGGACGCCGTCCGCGACGAGCAGGTCGCGCGGCTCCGGGCGCTCCGCCAGTCGCGTGACGACGGCCGGTGGCGGGCCGCGCTCGACGCCGTCGAGGCCGCCGCGCGGGGCGACGAGAACGTGGTCCCGCGCGTGCTCGACGCCGTCGAGGCCGAGGCCACGGTCGGCGAGATCGCCGGGCGCCTCCGCGAGGTCTGGGGCGAGTACGCCGGCTGAGGGGCCCCGTCGCTCGGCTACAGCCTCATCACGACCGCCAGCCCGGCGCCGGCCGACTGGACCCGGACGCGGGCGGCCGTCCCGTTCACGTACTGCGTCCTGAGGTCGTACCCGAGCCCGACGAGGTACGCCGTGGCGCCGGCCAGGAAGACGTAGACGTCCGCCTCCGACCCCCCTCCCGCGACGACGTCGAAACCTGAGAGCGCGTAGGCCATCGCCCCCGCGCCCGCCGTTCGGATGAGGAAGCCGGTCAGGGCGTCGTCCTCCTCGCCGAGCCAGAGGTTCCCGGCGGAAGGGCCGACGACCAGGCTCGAGCTGACGAGGACGGCCGCCATCTCGCCGTCGCCGCCTGCCACGAGGGCCCCGAGCCCCGCCAGCCCAGCGGTAGCCCCGCCCGACGCGAGCAGCGCCGCAGTGGCCGAGGGCGGGAGCCCGCCGACTCTCCGCTCGGTGTGCGGAAGACGATCGTCGGCTGCGGTTGGAGCCGGTTGGACGGGCGGGGTCGGCTGGGCAGCCGCGGCGGCCGCTGTGAGGGCGACGGCGAGGAGCGGGGCGAGGCGGCGCATGGCCGCAAGATGGATCCGCTCCGTGCGCCGCACCTGATGCAACCCGACCACCTCACCCACTGGCGGTCCACCCCGCGCGGCCGCCCGTCAGCCCCCGTCCTCGACGAAGTCGACGGGCGGACCGAGGAGCTGGGCGAGCCGGAGGTCGAGGGCCGTCCGCCCGGCCGAGAACGTGACGACGAGGAGGCCGGGGCGGCGGTAGTACGTGGCCGCCCGCCCGGCGTACTGCTGGCGGAGCGTGACGAGGTCGCGGTCGAGGGCGTCCGCATCGGGCCGGTCGTCGTCGGTCCGGGGCGCCTCGAACACGAGGAGGAGCCGCCCGCCCACCTCCCGCTGGCGGACGCGGTAGGCGGTCCCCGCCGCGGACACGCTCAGCTCGTCCACGAAAGCGACGGGCTCGACGAACCACCCGCGCGCCGTCAGCGCGGCCACCAGCCCGCGGCGCGAGTCGACCGGGCCGCCAGCCGCCGGGCCGGGCGCGGCGCACCCAGCGACGAGGAGGGCGAGGGCGAGGGCGGAGCAGCGCACGGTCGGAGGGGGCGGACGACACGGTACGACCTGAGCCGTCTCGGCGCCGGGCGGACGCCCGAGCCCCCGGCCCGCCCGCGCGGAAGGACGCTCTGCGGGCGCCGCCCGGACGGGGCGCTCAGGCCGGACCTGAATCCTCTACGCGGCGGACCGACGCCCCCACCCGCCTCGTCGCCGACGTATCCGCTCGCCCCTCGCCGATCTCGCACGCGCTCTCCACGGCACGTTAGCGGACGGGCCGCCCCCCGCCCGTACCGCCGGACTCCCGCCCCCGCCCGACATGGACCTCACCCGCCTGCCCCACTCCCGCCTCGACCAACTCGACGCCCGGATCGCGGCGTGGATGACCCGCTACGGCGTCCGCCTCCTCCGCTACGCCATCGGCGTCGTCTTCATCTGGTTCGGCGGGCTCAAGCTCGTCCCCGGCCTGAGCCCGGCCGAGGACCTCGTCCGCAACACGGTCTACTTTGTCGACCCCGACCTGTTCTACCCGGTGCTGGCGGTCTGGGAGGTGCTGATCGGCGTGCTCCTCCTGTTCCGACCGGCCGTTCGGGGGGCCCTGTTCCTGCTGGCGCTCCAGATGCCCGGGACGTTCCTCCCGTTCGTCGTCCTCCCCGAGGTCTGCTTCTCGACGTGGCCGCTGGCGTCCCCGCTCGACCTGTTCGCGCTGACCCTGGAGGGCCAGTACATCGTCAAGAACATCGTGCTCATCGCCGCCGGGCTCGTCGTCGGCGGGACGGTCCGCGACCGGGTGACGGCCGAGCGACGGCTCTGAGCCGCGAGCGGCCGCCGCCAGCTAGAGCCGGGGCGGGCCGAGGACGCGCGTGAGCGCCGCTCCGACGCCGGGGTCACCCCCGTAGTACGCGACGACGAGCGGGCCGTTCTGGTAGACGCTCACGCGCCCGGGCGCCCCGGTAAGGCCGATCTCGTTCAGGTTCTGCGCGGCCTCGGCCTCGGAGTCGAACGTGTAGACCTGGAGGAACACGCTCCCCGACCCGCCGAGGGCGTACTCGTTGGCCGGGGCCGCGACGAGCGGGTCGGTCGAGAACCCGCGCGGCTGGAGGAGGAGGCCGGAGGCCCCCAGCTCGGCCTCGAGCGCGGCCACGGACTCGACGGGGCCGTCCACGACGTCGGCCCCGCGGGGGGCGCATGCGGGGAGGGCCAGGAGGAAGACGAGGGCGAGGAGGACCGGACGCATGGCGGGGGCTGGCAG
Source organism: uncultured Rhodothermales bacterium (assembly GCA_964504495.1). Classification (GTDB taxonomy): domain Bacteria; phylum Bacteroidota; class Rhodothermia; order Rhodothermales; family Rubricoccaceae; genus Rubrivirga. Next base: position 4,526 of record CAZDFV010000024.1, on the reverse strand, counting down.
GGGGCGGCGCGCGCAGGGGCCAACGTCCCGACCCCCCCGGCGGTCCACCCAGGCCCCGAACTCGGGCCCGGCCCTAGCCGAGCCCGCGGAGGGCGCCGAGCACGTCGCGGGGGGCGGCCCGCTGCGTGTAGTCGGCCTCGACGAAGGCGTAGCGGACGGTGCCGTCCCGGCCGATGATGTAGGTGGCGGGGACGGGGAGCTCCCAGGCGTCCGACCCGTTCGCCCGTTCCAGGTCGATCCCGCTCGCGAGGTACCGCTCGCGGACCTCGGCCGGGACCGTGAACACGAGGCCGTAGTCGCGCGAGACCCGGTTGCCCACGTCGGAGAGGACGGGGAACGCGAGGCCGCCGGCCTGCTCCGCCTCGCGCGAGCCCTCCGGCGTCTGCGGCGAGACGGCGAGGAGGTCGGCGCCGGCCGCGCGGATCTCGGGGAGGGCCTCCTGGAACTGGCGGAGGCTCGTGTTGCAGTACGGGCACCACGCGCCCCGGTAGAACGTGAGCACGACGGGCCCCTCGGCGAGCCGCTCCGAGAGCCGGACCGTCCGCCCGGTCGCGTCGGGGAGGGCGAAGTCCGGCGCCCGGTCGCCGACGGCGAGGGCGCCCTGGGCCGCGACCTCCGCCGAGGTCGCGGCGGTCTGGACCGTAGGCGGGGGCTCCGGGGCGGTCTCGGCCGGCGCGTCGGGCTCGGCGCAGCCGGCGAACGCGAGGGCGCAGGCGAGGAGGAGGGGGCGGCGCATGGGGCGGGGGAGGGGCTCGGCCTCCGACGCGGGCCGGGCCGGATCGCTTACGCGGCTGGAGGCGCGCTCTGCCAGCGAGGGCACCGCTGGTGTGACGGTCGTCTGTCCGTCGGCTGACCCCTCACCCTGTCCTTCTCCCGAGGGAGAGGGGACCTGGTCTGGAGGGGCGGCGGCTGACGACGCCCTCCTCCACTCTCGAGCGGCGGGGGCGTCTCGACTCGGACCTCCCCCTACCCTGGGGGGGGCTACGGCGTACCCGTCGAGCGCCTTACGCGACGGCCGTCGCCGTCTGCTCCAGGTCGGCGCCGGCGAACTGGCGCTCGGCGAGGCGGGCGTAGAGGCCGCCGCCCGCCGCCAGCTCGTCGTGCGTCCCGGTCTCGACCACGCGGCCGGCGTCGAGGACCACGATCCGGTCGGCGTCGCGGACGGTCGCGAGGCGGTGGGCGATGACGAACGTCGTCCGCCCCTCCATCAAGACCGCGAGGGCGTCCTGGACGGCCGCCTCGCTCTCGGCGTCGAGCGCGCTCGTGGCCTCGTCGAGGAGCAAGATCGGCGGGTCCTTGAGGAGCGCCCGGGCGATCGCCACGCGCTGGCGCTGGCCGCCGGAGAGCTTCACGCCCCGCTCGCCGACCTCGGTCGCGTACCCGTCCGGGAGGCCGAGGATGAAGTCGTGGGCGTGCGCCGCCCGTGCGGCCGCCTCGACCTCGTCGGGCGTCGCGTCGAGCCGGCCGTAGCGGACGTTCTCAAAAATCGACGTCCCGAACAGCTCGACGTCCTGGGCCACGACCGAGACGGCCTCGCGGACGCTCTGGACGGTCAGGCCGCGGACGTCGTGCCCGTCGATCACGACGCGGCCGGCGTCCACGTCGTAGAACCGGGGGATGAGGCCGAGGAGCGTCGTCTTCCCCGCCCCGCTCGGGCCGACGAGGGCGACGGTCTCGCCCGGGGCCGCCCGGAGAGCCACGTCGCGCAAGATCGGCACGCCGGCGTCGTACCCGAACGTCACGTTCTCGAAGGCGACCCCGCCCCGGACCGGCTCCGGCAGCGGCCGTGCCTCGGGTGCGTCGGCGATCTCGGGGGCCGTGTCGAGCAGGCCGAACAGCCGCTCCGAGGCCCCGGCCGCGCTGTTGAACGAGGTGTAGAGCCGGCCGGCCCCGCTCACGCTCCGGGCGATGTTGAGGGCGTAGACGATGAAGGCGACGAGGGCGCCGGCCGTCAGCCGCTCGGCCAGGACCTCGCGCCCGCCGAACCAGAAGATGACGACGAGCGCGGTCATAAAGAGGAACCCGACGCCGCTCCAGAACGCGGCGACGATCCACGCCCGCCGCCGGGCCGTCCCGAAGAGGTCCTCGACGGCCCGGCCGTAGCGCTCGACCTCGAACGGCTCCCGCGCGAACGCCTTGACCACGCGGACGGCCCCGATCGCCTCCTCCGCGACCGCCGTCGTGTCCGCCAACTGGTCCTGGATCGTCCGCGAGAGCTTCCGCACGACGACGCCGAACCACCGCGTCGCCACGACGACGGGGGGGACGACGGCGAAGATGACGAGCGAGAGCCGCCAGTTCAGCCAGAGCATGAGCGCGACCGACCCGACGAGCGTGAGGGCCAGCCGCAGGACCTCGGCGAGGTCGCTCGTGGCGACGGACTGGACCTTGGAGACGTCGTTGGTGAGCCGGCTCGTGATCTCGCCCGTCCGCTGGTCGGCAAAAAAGCGGAGGCCGAGCCGGTGGAGGTGGCCGTAGACCGTCCGCCGGAGGTCGGTCACGACGCGCTCGCCGGTCCACTCCATGAGGTACGTCCCGCCGAAGCCGAGGACGGCCTGGACGGCGAACAGGCCGAGGAGCGCGCCGGCCAGCCCGTTCAGGAGCGACCCGTCGGCGTCGGTGAAGACGGCGTCGAGGAGCCGCTGGAGGCCCAGCGGGACGACGAGCCCGACCGACGTCGAGAGCAGGAGGAGGACGATGGCCGCGCCCAGCCGCCTCCGGTAGGGCCGGGCGTAGGCCAAGATCCGCCGGAGCGAGACCATGAGCGGCGGGGAGTCCGGGCCGCGCTCGAGCGTCGTGTCGGGGTCGGTCGGCATAGGGCGCCAACCTACGCCCGCCCGTGTGGAGCCCCGGCGGAGGCGGGCCGCTGGCGGAGCCGTCGCGCGCTCGTCCGTGGCGCCCCCGGCCCCCCTCACCCCGGAAGGCAGGGTTGCTACGTTCGGGCCCGGCTGTGCGGATACACGCAGTCATTCCCGCCTGCGCGGGAAGGACTTGTTTTGTTTGGTCACCAATCCGAAGCAGCGTCGAGAACGTAGCGACCCTGCCCCAGAGGGTGGAGAGAGTCTCGATGTTGTTGGCGAACCCCACAGAGCCGGTCAGGCTCGGTGTCCGAGGGCTTCCTCCGCACCGCCGAGGGCGGCCGGAGCGAGTTCGCCAACAGGATCAGTCTCTCTGGGAAGAAGCGCCCGCCCCGCTGGCGGACGGCTCCGCCAGTCGGGCGGCGGGCCTGGCGCGCGGGCGTCGGCGGCCCGACCTTCCCGCTCTTTCCTGCCCGCCGATGCGCCCCGTTCTCTCCGCCCTCGTCGTCGCCCTCGTTGGGTGCCCCGCGCCCGCCGTCAAGCGCGGGACGCCGGGGACAGGCGCGCACGCGCGGGCGGTCCCCAGAGGCCGGTGACGCCCCGCCCGCGTCGCCCGCCAGCGGCCGGGGCGGGGCGCCCGCCCCTCGTGGAGCGGCCCCGGTTCCGGGCGGACATCGAGGGGCTCCGGGCCGTCGCCGTCGTCCTCGTCGTCGGCTACCACGCCGGCGTGCCCGGGTTCGGCGGCGGCTACGTCGGGGTCGACGTCTTTTTCGTGCTCTCGGGCTACCTCATCACGTGGCTCCTCGTCCACGAGGCCGAGGCGACGGGGGGCGTCCGGCTGGCGCGGTTCTACGGGCGGCGGGCGCGGCGGCTGCTCCCCGCCCTCGCCGTCGTGCTCGTGCCCGTGGCCGCGCTCGGGGCCGCCGTCTACGCCCCGTTCGAGCAGCGCGGGCTGGGGGGGACAGCGCTCGCGACGGCCCTCTACCTCTCGAACGCCCTCTTCGCCCACCGCCGGGCCGACTACTTCGACGCCGGGGTCGAGACCGACCCCCTTCTCCACACGTGGTCGCTCGCGGTCGAGGAGCAGTTCTACCTCGCCTGGCCGCTCCTCGTGATCGCCGCGCTCGGCCTCTGGCGCGGCGTCCGCGCCGACCGCCGGCGGCTGGCGCTGTGGCTGGGCGTGGCGGCGGCGCTCTCGTTCGCCCTGTCGCTGTGGCTCACGGCCGTCCGCCAGCCGTGGGCGTTTTTCCTCGCGCCGGCCCGGGCGTGGGAGTTCGCGGCCGGCGCCCTCGCCCTCCTCGTCCCGACGCTCGGCCGTCCGCTCGGGCGCCGGCTGAACCCGGAGGCGGCGCGGGCCGGTGTTGGACTCGTCGGGCTGGCGGCCGTCGTCGGCGCCGGCGTGTGGTTCGATGACGCGACGCCGTTCCCCGGCGTCGCCGCGCTCGTCCCCGTCGTCGGGACGGCGCTCGTCCTCCGGGCGGGGACGGCCGCGGGGCGCCGGCCGGCCGCACGGATTCTCGGCGCCCGGCCGCTCCAGGCACTCGGGCGGCTCTCGTACTCGTGGTACCTCTGGCACTGGCCGGCCCTCGTGATCGGCGGCGCGCTCGGCGTCGAGTCGCTTGCGGGGCGCGTCGCCCTCGCGGTCGGGTCGCTCGGGCCGGCGGCGCTCTCGTACCGGCTCATCGAGGCGCCCGTCCGCCACGCGCGACCGCTGGAGGGGCGGCCTGC
>CAZDFV010000023.1:0-24524 GCA_964504495.1 uncultured Rhodothermales bacterium | reverse complement strand
GCCGAGGCAGCAAACCGGGCGAGCCGGTCCCACTGCCGCGCGCCGACGGCGTCGGTCCCGCCCAGGCCGCGCTCGGCGTCCGCCAGCCAGAGGCTGAGGCCGGCGGCGCCTTCGCCTCCCTCCCCACGCACACTCGCAAAGGCGGACGCCCGGCGCGAGTCCCACCCCGCCCGGCGGACGCGCGGGGCGCCGAATCGCGTCTCGTCGGTGAACGTGTAGTCGTCGGTCGCGCCCGCCGCCTCGGCCGCGACGAGCGCGCGGACGCCCCCGGTCTCGGCCGCCACCAGCCCGGACGCACGGCGCTCGCCCCACGGCCCCGCCTCCGTCGTCGCCCGGAACGAGGAGCTACCCGGCGTGGGCGTCCGCAGGTGCACGACGCCGCCGACGGCGTCCGACCCGTACAAGCCGGAGGCCGGCCCGCTCAAGACCTCGACGGACCCGAGGAGCGCCGCCGGGAGCAGGCTCAGATCGACCTGCCCGAGCTGCGGGTCCGCCAGCCGCTGGCCGTCGAGGAGCACGAGCGTCTGCGACGACGCGGCGCCCCGGACGGTCACCGTCGCCAGCCCGCTCGGCCCGTACCGGCGGACGTGGACGGGCGCCCGCGCCGCGAGCGCATCGGCCACGGACTGCGACGCCGTCTCGCGCAGCGCCTCGTCGGAGATCACCGTCACGCGCGCCGGCGCCTCCCGCTTCGGGACCGGCTCGCGGGCGGCCGTGACCGTCACCTCGTTGAGGGCGAGCGAGTCGGCCGGCTGGCTGGCGGGGGCCGCCAGCGGAGCGAGGAGCAGGAGGAGGGCGAGCGAGCGCACGAAAAAACCCCGCGCCTCTGTGGGGCACGGGGTCACGCGCGCGCCGGCCCGGAGCGGGCGGCGACGAGATCGGCCGCGCCTCGGGTCCCGGAGGCGGCGTAGGCGACGGTCTCAGGCAGGTCTCCTGGCTCGCGGCCCGGCCGGCTGGCGGTGCACCTCGACGGTGCGTGGCGCCAGCGGCGTACGTCGGCTCGGCCCCGACCTTCCCCCGCCGATGTGCTGCATCGGGCAGAGTGGTCGCGGGCGTCGGCGCCGACGGCGGGCCGCCTACAGTTGCGGGTACAGCTCCGGCATGGGCCGCGCATGGCGCGGCGGACCGGATTCCCTTTTCGTCCGCGCCCGGGGGCGGCGGAACCTGAGGCGGTGGGGAAAGAGCAGGTCCGAAGGTACGCCCTCTCGCGGCTGGCCGCTACGACGCCACGCGCCGCTCGGGTGCAGGCGTGGCCCCGTCGCCTCCTGCGGGCTCAGGCTCGACGCGCGCCGGCGCCGTGCGGGGCACCGGCCGGCCCGGCACGCGGACCGGCGGCTCGATCAGGGCCGCCCGCTCGCGGATCGGCGTCCCCTTCGGCTCGAACCACGGCTCACCGGGCGCCGCCGTGGGCCGGTAGTCCCACTGGCGGGGCACGTCGCGGAGGCCGATGGGGTAGATCGTGAGGGTCCCGCTCCGGTCGATGTGGAGGCGCAGGACGTGCTTGTAGTCGGCGATGCTCTGCGACGAGAACACCTCGTTCGCGTGCGCGCCGAACAGGCGGTGCGAGAGGTAGAGGTAGACGGCCCACACGAGCCCGGCCACGACGCCCCCGATCACGAGCACGCCGACGGCGAACAGGACCACCTGGAGCACGTTGTCCACGCCCGTCCCCATCCACCGGAGCGCGTCGGAGGACTGCGTCACGGCGTCGAGGTCGAGCACGTTCAGGTTGACCTGGGCGGTCGCCCAGGTCACTACGAGGAACGCTGCGAGGTGCCCGAGGGCGTGGGCCGCGCCGAGCGCCCACGCGAGCCCGCCCTTCACCTTCGACGCGCTGAGGGCGAACCCGACGAGCCCGAGGAACAGGACGAGCGCCGTGAGGAACGCCAGCGGGGCGTGCGCGAGGATGTTCCACAGGCTGAGCGCCGCCTCCCCGAAGCCGGTCCGCTCGGTGAACAGCCCGGTCCGCGCCATCACGTCGACGAACGTCTCGCCGCCGGGCCCCGCCACGGCCTTGCTCGCGCTCTGGACGAGCCACGCGAGGAACAGGTAGAACAACCCAAAGAAGCCGGCAAACTTCCAGTTGTGGAACGGGAACCGCAGGACCCCGAGCGCCAGCCGCTCCGACGCCTTCCGCGACGGGAAAAGGGCCTCGCCGCCGTCGTTGTCAGGCGTCCCGAGCTCGAACGCCTCGCAGGCCGGGCGCGGCGCCGCCTCCGTCGGCGTCTCGATCACATGCGGCATCTTGTGGGTCGGGTAGAGGTAGGCCCCGCCGCCGCCCGCGATAAAGCGCTGGCGGCCGTCCTCGGCGCACTCCCACCGGGCGTAGGCGTGGAGGTCGCCCGCCAGCCCGACGGTGTGCTCGTGGCCCCACGGCCGCATCGTCTGGTCCTCGAAGTAGGCCAGGCTCTCGTAGGCCGCCGGGCCGCCGTCGTGCGTCGAGTGCCACGTCGGCTCAGCCGAGCACAGGATGATTTTTGAGTTCGGCGGCATCTCGCTCCCCAGCCGGCGGAAAAATTCGAGCTGCGGCTGGTCGATGTCGGCGTTGAGCTGGACGTCGATCCCCCAGAGCCACCACCCGTGCGGGAGCTCGAGGGCGAAGTAGCTCCGCTCCTGCCGCGTCCTCCACCCGCCGATCCAGCGGCCTTGGCAGAACAGGCGCGTAAAGCTCGTCAGCCCGTCGTACCAGTCGTGGTTGCCGGGGACGGCGAAGAGGTCCGGGGCCTCCTCGACGGGCGTGACGCACGAGAGGGCCGCGCGGTACGGCCCGCGGAAGCGGTCGCGGTACTCCTCGCGCTTGGCCGTCGGGTACACCTGGTCGCCGCCGAGGACGAGGATCCGCCCGCGCCGCGTCTCGTGCTCGGCGTGGCCGTCCGAGACCGCCAGCCGCTCGTCGGCGAGGAGTCGGGCGACGGCGTAGGTCGCGTCGAACCCGTCGCCCAGGTCGGCGGTGTAGTCGATCCAGACCTCGTCGAGACTGGCGTACGAGCGCGGCTCGATCTCACCGCGGACGGCCTGGAGCTCCCGGTTGTCGGCGTAGGCCCCGAACAGGGCCGAGATCATCGACTCGGCGCCGGCCCGCGCCAGCTCCGACGGCGTAAACCACCGGACCATCGGCCGAGGTGTGAACCCGAGGAGGTCGGCGGCGGGGAGGTTCTCGCCCGGGTCCGGTTGGGGAGGCGTGGGGCAGGGGTCGTGGGCCATGACTGAGGGGGAGTATGGATGTATGGACGCCTGGGGGTATGGGAGGGGCGGGCTGGCGGAGCCGTTCGGAGCGCTTGTCACGCCCATACTCCTCCCTCCCACACTCCCTATTCAGCGTGTCCGGCGTAGGTGTCCCACAGCTCGCCGAGGAAGAAGCGGCCGAAGGCGGCGACGGCGGCCTTCCGGTCCGCCAGCCCGTCGGCGCCGGTCGCGCGGACGGTCGAGACGAGGCGGGCGAGGTCGGCCACGCCCAGGCTCAAGACGCCGGCGCCGACGACGGGGCCGCTCGTGTCCGCTCCTCGGTGGAGGCGCGTGTAGAGCGTCGTCGTGTCGGTCCAGAGGTCGAAGCCGGGGTCGTCGCGGACGTCCTTGTGCCCGGCGAGGTAGTACGGCTCGCCGTCGTCCTCGAAGCCGACCTCGTAGACCATGCGCTTGAGGCCGGGCTCCCCGGGCTCGAACAGGTTGAACCGGCCGCCCGTCGTCGGCATCCGGCCGCCGAACGGCTCGAACTCGACCTCGCCGGTGATCTCGCCCGCGTGGTCCGGGTCCTCGCGGAACCGCTCGACGTCGGGGATCGCGATCTCGGCGTGGAGGGCGAGGCGCGTGTCGGTCCGGCGGCCGGTGCGCGCGCCGGCCTCGGGGTCGGTCTCGGCGAGGGCGAACGGGCCGGCCATGGTCTCGCGGAAGGTGATGCCGAGGGTCTGGGTCTCCATCGGAGGGCGGGGCGTCGGTGGGGCTGGCGGAGTCCGCCAGCGGGTCAGGGGTCAGTCCCCCTCCTGGACAGGAGGGGCGTAGGTGGTCGACCGAGCGGAGCGCTGCACCTGCTCGGCTGGCGGTCCGCCTCCGCCAGCGGGACGAACGGTGCCGGAACCGAAGCGCGGTGCTCGCCCGGTCTACCCCCTCCCCGGAGCCTGTCCCCGCGGAGGCGGGGGGGGACTCCCCCTGTCCAGGGGGAGGACTCGCTGTTGCGGCTCCGGTGTTTCATCTCAGGCGGGGACGGCGGCGGGGGCGCGGTCTGGGGGCGGCGGCCACTCCTGACTCATCCCCATGTCGATCACGCTGTCCAGGCTCTCCCCGTCCGGCTCGGCGGGCGGGGTGTCGTACGTCAAGAACCAGCACTCGAAGTGGTCGTCGAGGACGCCGTTCGACTCGGGGAGCCAGGCGGCAAACAGGGGCTCCGGCGACACGTCGAGCGACCGGACCGGCGCCATCCGTGGGTGCTCGCCGACGACGAGCCGCGCCGCCCCTTTGTCGAACAGGCGGACGCCGGCGCGCGCGTCGAACGACACGCTCGACTTCATGAGCATCCCCCGGAAGGCGCAGTAGTTGGCCGCGCCGAGGCGGAGGCGGAGCCACGTCCGCCCCAGCTTCCGCACGTCGAGCCGCATCGCCAGCTCGCCGTCGAGGTCGTACTGGCTGCTCACCCAGTCGTCGCCGATCACGAAGTCGAGCGGGGCGCGGTGCTTCGGCATCCCCCAGATCCCCTTGCCGCCCTTCACCGACACCTCGGTGCTCACGGGCAGGTCGAGGACGTACTGCCCGAACCCGTAGTGGCCGCGCAGGATCGTCGGCAGGACGGGCGGCGCGGGCTTCGGACCGCGCGTGCAGGCAATCGCGATGCTGAACTCGATGTAAGTCCCGATGCTCGTCTCCCGGTAGTCGATGACGGTCACGACGAGGAGGCCGCGCCCGCCGGGGACGCGGAGCGGGTGGAGCTCGCCGCCGGGGAGCAGCTCCGCCGCCTTCTCGGCGCTGCACGGGAACGCCGCCATCATCGCCGGCGACCGCGCCGACCGGACGGGCATCTCGAACCGGATGCCGTCCACGAGCGCGTGGCGGCCTCGCAGGCGGCGCTGGCGGGCGGAGAGGGACATGGGAGTCTGGTGCGTTGGACTGAAGGCGAGCGGGATGCGTGGTACGTGATGCGTGATCTTCTTAGGCACCTTCACGCATCACGGATTACGCATCGCCTTTGGTCAACTCTGCTTCGATCAGCGGAAACACGTCGTCCGCGGCGCGCTTCCCCATGAACACGTCGAGGTGGCTGTAGCGCGGGAGCAGGTGGAGCGCGTGCCGGCCCGGCTGGCGGCGCTCGAAGGCGGCGTGCGTGCGGACCTGGCTCTCGGGGAGGAAGCACTGGTTCTCCTCGCCCGCGAAAAAGGCGAACCGGGCGTCCGTCTCGGGCGGGCGCGTCGCGGCGTCGGCGGGGAGGTCGGGGCCGGGCTCGTCCACGACGAGGTGGCCGGCGCGGACGCCGCGCGTGATCTGGCGGTAGAACGAGATCGGGACGTGAGCGAACTCGTCCCTCAGCCAGTCGTGCGTCGCGTCGTCCAGGTTCTCGTGGCGCCAGAGGGCGGGGAAGCCGGCCCCGTAGTAGAAGCTGACCTGCTTGCAGACCGGGTTGTCGCACTCGTGGTGCGTGGCCTCGGCAAAGCGGTAGAGGAGGCGCCCGAGCCGCGAGTCCGAATCGCCGTCCCACTGCGGGTCGAGAAAGTCCGTGAGCGTCCCGACGAGGGGGACGACGGCGCTCAGCTTGAACCGGCTCCACGCCGGCACGACGGGGTGGAGCGAGACGGCGTTGCTCACGACCGTCCGCACCTGGGGCACGAGCCCGGAGACGGCCGAGAGCATAAAGCTGGTCGAGCCCTGGCAGTGGATGACGGCCTGGACCGAGTCGGCGCCCGTCTCCTCGACAACCGTCTCGACGGCGCGCGGGTGGTCGTGGCGGGCGGCCTGGTCGAGCGTCCACTCGTTCGGGTCGTGGTCGATGCTCGCCCGCCAGTTCTCCAGCCAGACGTCGTAGCCGCGCCGGGCGAGGTACTGGACGAGGTTCTCGCGCGTCGGCGCGCGGAAGATGTCGGCCCGGACGCCGGCCCCGTGGACGAGCAGGACCGGCCCCTTCGTCGGCTCGGCTTCCCCGCGGACGTTCACGAGGTTGAGCGGCATCCCGTCGCCCGCCGTGAAGGGGACGACGCGCTCGCGAAGGCCGCTGGCGGTCGTGGTGGCTGTTGGAGAATCCCTCCCCCTCCCCCCGGGGGAGAGCCCGGGTGAGGGGGGCACTGGGCGGGCTCCGGCGCTGCGTCCGCCCTCACCCCGTCCCTCTCCCAGGGGGAGAGGGGGTTCAGTCTGAACCTCTGTATTCGTTCCGAGCGGCTGTCTGGTCATGCCGTGTCGAGGATGCGGTCGGCCGTGCGGTCCGCCAGCGCGGCGATCGTGAGGGCGGGGTTCGGGCCCGTCGGGCCCGGCATCACCGAGCCGTCGGCCACCCAGAGGTCGGGGCAGCCGTACACCTGGCCCCAGGGGTCTGTCACCCCCTCCTCGGCCGACCGTCCCATCGAGCAGCCGCCGAGCGGGTGGACCGTGACCACGCGGCTGAGCCGGTACGTCGGGTTGGGGACGAACTTTCCGCCCCAGGCGTCGGAGATCTCGCGCATCGTCCCGAGCACGCTGTCGAAGAACGGCTTCGACGAGTCGATGGACCAGTCGCAGGCGAGGTGGTCGTCGCCGTCGAGCGTGAACGTCCCGTCGGGGACGTCGCGGCCCATGCCGAGGAGGGGGAGCGAGCCGCGCGAGAGGTCGCACTCGCCGAGCGCGTCCGCCAGCTCTTCGGTGATGTCGCTCCGGGGGTCGCGCCCGAGCCGCGCCCGGATGCGGCGGACGGCCGCGCGGACGAGGCGCCGGCCCGTCCCCTTCACGTCGGACGCCTCCAGGAGCCACGTCACGAACGCCGGGAAGCCGGCGTCCTGGACGTAGTAGCCGCGCCCGGCGCCGTTCCCGTCGAGCGCGTCCGGCACGCGGACGGTGCTCGTGATGACCGGGCCGTACGTCGGCCCGAGGTCGCGCGTCTCGCGCGGGTCGCCCTCGCCGCACTTCATGGCGAACGAGAGGAGGTCGCCGTTGCCGCAGAACCGCTTGCCCAGCTGGCGGCTGATCCCGCCGAGCGCCGGCCGGTTCTTGAGGAGGAGGAACGTCGTGCCGAGTGTGCCCGCGCCGAGGACGAGGCGGTCGGCCGTGACAGTGCGCGGCGCGCGCTCGGACGGCTCGCCCTCGTCGTCCGGGATCTCGTGGCGGACGTACTGGACCCGCCAGCCGCCGCCCGGCCGCCGCCTGAAGGTGCGGACCTCCGAGAGCGTGCGGATGTCGGCGCCGGCGTGCGCGGCGTCGCTGAGGTAGGAAAAATCGAGCGTGTTCTTGCTCCCGTAGTTGCACCCGACGTCGCATTCGCCGCAGAGCCGGCACGTGGTCCGCGTGTGCGGCCGCCCCTCACGGAGGGCGTGGATGTTCGGCCGCGCCTCGTGGATCGGGACGCCCGGCACCGGCTCCTCGCCCGCGTTCGCGAACGTGACGGCAAGGGGCGGCAGCTCCCAGTCGTACCCCAGCGTCTCGGCCGCCTCTTTCAGCGCGGCCGTCTTGTGCGCGTCGGAGTACGGCGCCTTGTCGAACGGGAAGCGCTGGGCGTTCAGCCGCGCCTCGGCCCGCTCGTAGTGCGGTTCGAGGTCGTCGTAGGTAACGGGCCACGGCTCGCGGGCGCCGGCATGATCCTCGGCGAACCACTCGGGCGGCTTCCGCAGGAGCACGTTCGCATAAATCAGCGACCCGCCGCCCAGCCCGGCCGAGACGACGGCCTCGATGCCGGAGAACGACCACACGTTGAACATCCCGAACCGCCCCTCGCTCGGGTCCCACGTGTTCTGGGCGAGCCCGTGCTGCGTCCGCGGGAACGAGCCCGGCGGGAACGCCCGCCCCCGCTCCAGGACGCACACGCGCTGCCCGCCCTCTGCCAGCCGCGCGGCCACGACGGACCCGCCGAACCCGGACCCCACGACGACGGTGTCGAAATGCTCGGTCATGGCGTGAGCCCGCGGGAGCGCTGATCCGGTAAGTGCTTCGCTTCCAATGTCGTACTCAGAACCGGAACCGCAAGCGACGCGGGCCACACGCAGAGCAGGGGGGCCGACCCCTGCCCTCCCCGCCCTGCTGGCGGTCGCCGTCGCCAGCGGGGCGCTCGCGCAAACGCTCTACGTCCCCGGCGACACGTGGGAGCGCCGGGCGCCCGAGGCTGTCGGGATGGACGCCGACCGGCTGGCGGAGGCCGTCGCCTCCGCGCAGGTGAGAGGGCGGATGCGAGACCTCCGCCCGACGCTCTACGCACTGGCGGCCGCCCTCAGCGCGAGAGCGGCCGCCAGCGGGGCAAACGGGGTGGGGGGCTACGGGAGCCCGATCACCTCGCCCGTGCCGACGTCGGCCTGGTAGCGGCGCCCGCCCAGCGCGATCTGGGCGATCCGCCCGCCCGAGCCGTCGGTCTGGAACGTGACCTCGAACTCGCGGTCGATCTCGACCGTCGTGGTCTCGCCGTCCGTCGGCGTCCGCGTGATCGTGGCCTGGATCGAGCCGGTGATCGTCCCGGCCACGGCCTGCCGCCAGCGGCGGACGCGCGTCTTCGGCCCCTGCACGTCGTCGAGCGCGAGGGCGAGGTCGTAGGTCACCGTCCGCTCACCGCGGCGGCTGCGGAGGGTGTCGGCCCCGGCGCGGCTGTAGGTGCCGCTCACGCTCACGAGGTCGCTGTCGAGCCGCGTCGCCGAGAGATCGGCCTCGAGCGCGGTCACGGCGTGGACGCCGCGCGGCGACTGGAACAGGGTCTCGCCCGAGAGGACGTCGTACTCGACCCCCTGGGCGCCGCGGCGCTCGCGCTGCGCGTTCCCATCGGCGTCGAGGAACTGGTAGGTCGAGAGCCGCTCGAACGAGGCGTAACGGCGGCCGTCCGGGTCGCCCCGCTCGCAGTCGATGGAGACGGTCCACGTGGACGTGGCCTCGTCGAAGTCGCGGCTGTTTTCGCAGCCGGGGCGGTCGGGGCCGGCGGTCCGGCCGGCGGCGTCGAGGCTGCCGGCGAGCGAGGCGCTCGCGGCGGCGTCCTCCAGAGCCCCGCCGCTGTCGAGGGCGAGGGCACTGGCGACGACGACGGCCGCGTCGTCGAGGTCGGCGTCGGCGAGGTCGGAGGCGGGGTCGGCGGCGTCGCAGGCGCTGAGGGCGAAGGCGAGGCCGCCGAGGGCGAGGAGTCGGGGGGCAGAGAGTCGGGACACGGCGTTCGGGGCTGGTGGGTGCCTAAGGTGTCAGCCCCGCCCGCCCCGGTCTGTGTCGAACCCGTGTCGATTCGGCCCGGACCCCGTCCCCCTTCTGTCGCGCCCCCCGACGACGTCACTCGCGGACGCGGCGGTCGGCGCGCGGCGCGTCGGCCGGGGCCGGGGCGTCGAGGAGGTCGGCGTCGATCCGCCCGACGCGGGCGCTGACGACGCCGGCGGGCGGGCCCGTGATGCCGGCGGCGCGGGCCTCGCGCTCGAGGTCGTAGCCCTCGCTCGTGACGATGGCCTCGAGCGCCTCGACCCGCTGGCGGAGCCGGTCGCGCTCGGCCTCGGCCGCCGCCAGCGCCTCGTCGAGGTGGCCCGTGGCCTGCCCCAGCCGCTCGGCCGCCCGGTTCTGCTCCTGCACGACCTTGGTGTACGTCGTCGCCAGGATCGCGACGATCGGGATGAGGAGCGCGAGGATCGGGATCAGGAGCGCCATCGGGTGGGCGGCGGGTGCGCGGTCAAAGTAGGGGTCCGGGACGGCCCGCCGCGCGCGCGTGTTGCGCTACGCCGCGAGCGTCCACCCCGCCGCGAGCCGGCGCTCGGGGAACGCCTCGTAGCCTGCGAGAAAGTCGCTGAGCGAGGCCGGCAGCTCCGCCCGCGTCTCGACCGACATCGACCAGTCGGGGTAGAGCCGGCCGGGCAGCCCGGCGAGGTCGCCGATGGGCCCCGAGGCGAGCACGCGCACATCCCGGTGCCGGGGGTCGGCGCGGACGCGCTCGAACAGGGCGCCGACGTCGGCCGGGTCGCCCTCGATCCACTGGGCAAAGGCGCGGGCCTCGGTGCCGTCTACGAACAGGCGGCCGGTGACGCCGTGGGCGGCGTTCCACCGCATGGCCCCCGTCAGGAGCGGGAGGAGGTGAACGGGCCGCATCGGACGCGTGGCCGTGGAGCAGTAGAGGAGGCCGTGGAGCGGGGCGGGCATCGGTCGGGGATCGAGGTCTGGGTAGACGGCCCGGCCGGCCGGTGGGTCCCCTGTCTGCGCGTCGAAACGAGCACCGGAAGCGCTTTCGGGGGATCCCCCGCACATGCTCCCCGGCACCCCCTACGCGCACGTACCGGGGCCTCCCTACATCGCCCGGAGCGCGTCCGCCAGCCGCTCGGCGATGGACCGCCAGTCGAACCGGGCCTCGGCCTCGCGGCGGAGGTCGGCGGCGTAGGCGCGCGGGGCGTCGAGGGCCCGGCCCAGCCGGTCGGCGAGGTCGTCGATCCGGTGCTCGGCGTCGGGCCGTGTGAGGAGAAGCGGGCGGGCCGCCTCGGGGAGCCCCTCGGCGAGCGTCCGGAGGCTGTCGCCCATCCCCCCGATGTCGGGGCCGACGGGCAGGACGCCAGCCGCGGCCGACTCGGGCACGACGAGCGGGCTGGCCTCGCGGACGACCGACGGGAACGCGCCGGCGTCCGCCAGCCCGTAGAGCGGGCCGAGCGCGTCGTGGTCGAGGAACCCCGTGAAGACGACCGACGACGGCGCCAGCGACTGGCGGGCGGTCTCGACGTAGGCGTCGAACCGGCCCTCCGCGTCGAGCCGGTCGAGGAAGGCCTGGCCGGCGTAGAACGGCTCGGCGTCGAGCCCGCCGGCCCCTTCGAGCGCCCCGCCGAGCCGGACGAGCTGGCGGACGAGCTCGCCGCGGCCCTCCGACAGCGCCCAGACAAGCGCCTCCAACCCCTCGCGGAGCCCGCCCGTCCCGGCCACGAGCGCGACGGCCTCGGGGTGCCGCTCGGCCACGAGCGGAAGGGCGAGGACGAGGTCCGCCGGCCCCTTCGCCGCGATCAGCCGGCCGACGTAGACGAGCGTCTTCGCCCCCGCCCAGTCGACGGCGCGGAGTTTTTCTTCTGCGTCTGCGTCGGGGGCGGAGTGGGTGTAGTCGTCGGGGAGGGCGGCGAGGAGGTCGGCGTCGGCCGGGTCGTCGCCGAGGGCGCGGAGCCGGTCGTGGAGCCGGGCCGTCTCGCCCGCCGGACGCCCCCGCTCCACGCCGTCGAGCACATTGGCGATCTGCTCGACGGTCGCCGGCCGGTCGGCCCGGTCGACGACGTCGAACACCGACGTGTCCGTTCCGACGGGCATCACGCCCATCTTGTCCTCGACCCCGGGCACGTTCCCGAACACGTCGCGGATGCGGCCCTCCATCTCGCCGTTCAGGGCGAACACGCGCGCGGCGCTCCCGAGCGCGGCCTCCGCCAGCCTCCGCGACCGCTCCTCCTTTTTGACCACGTACTCGATCGCGCTCCCGTGCGGGAGGACGGCGTACGGCGCCCCTCCGGCCTCGCGCGCCCGGCTGGCGGCGACGGCCATCAGCACGACGTGGTTCACGATCCACCCGGTCACGCCCTCCGCCTCGGCGACGGCCCGGAGCACGTGGGCGTTCCGCTGCACGTACTCCTCGACCGCCTCGTCGCCGACGTTCGGGATGGCGACGACGTAGTCGCTCGGCGCGCTCGGCGGGACGAACACGGGCAGCACCTCCAGCTCCGGACGGTGGACGGTGACCGCCCCGGGGTACGGCGTCTCCCGCTCGAACAGGGTCTCCGGCTCGCTCTCGGCGTCGTAGGCGACCGCCCGCGCTACGAAGTCGTAGCGCTCGGGCCGGCTCTCTTGGCAGACGGCGTGGACGGTGTGCCCCCCCTGGGCGAGCGCCCGGAGGACGGCCCGTGTCCACAGGTTCGAGCCGGACCCGGAGAGGCCGTAGCCGTGGACGACGCCGAGGGGGGCAGGAGGCATGGGGCAAGCGGCAAGGGGGACCGGACACGAGGCCCTGGCGTAACGGCGACCTCCTCCGGGGGGTTCTGCCCCTTATCCCTTCCCCCTTGCCCCCTCCCCCTGACATGGACGCCATGATCCTCGCGGCCGGGCTCGGCACGCGCCTCCGCCCGCTCACCTACGAGACGCCCAAGCCGCTCGTCGAGGTCGACGGCGTGCCCATGCTCGAGCGCGTGGCCCGCCGCCTCCTCGACGCCGGGGCCGACCGGCTCCTCGTCAACGTGTCGCACCTCTCGGACCAGGTCGAGGCCTACGTCCGCGCCGCCGACTGGCGGACGCCGAGCGGCGGCGCCGTCGAGGTCGTGATCTCGGACGAGCCCGACGGGCCGCTCGAGACGGGCGGGGGCATCAAGAAGGCCGCCGCCTTTTTCCGCCGCGACGCCCCGTTCCTCGTCCACAACGGCGACGTGCTGACGGACGTGGACCTCGTCGCCCTCTGGGACGCCCAGCGCGACGCCGACGACGGCCGCCTCGCCACGCTCGCCGTGGCCCCGGCCCAGACCGACCGGGCCCTCCTCTTCGACAGCGGTGGGCTGGCGGGCTACACGCTCGACGGCGGCGAGCCGAAGGCGATGCGCGGGGTCCGGGGCGAGCGCCGCGTGCTCGACTTCGTCGGCGTCCAGGCGTGCGCGCCCGAGCTGCTCGACGTCGTGGAGGCCGTGGAGGCGGACAAGTTCTCGATCATGGACACCTACCTCGGCCTCGCCCGCGACGGCCGGACCGTCGCCCCGTTCGACGGGACCGACGCCCGTCCCAACCGCTTTCTCGACGTGGGCACGCTGGAGCGGTTGGAGCGGGCCCACGCCGTCGTCGCCGCCGGCGACTTCGCCTGACGGCCCCGGGCCGCCAGCGGAGCGGCCCGCCCGCAGGCGGGGGCTTAGGAGTCCGCCGGCGTCTCGGTCACGCAGATCCGGAAGTCGTCGTCGTCGTCGGCATTGTCGTCGAACTTGTCGTCGTCGGGCGAGACGAACAGGAAGGCCGCCCCGCTGGGGACGGTCACGGTCGTGCTGTCGACGGCGAAGTCTTGGTCGATGTCGGTCTCAGCGTTGCCCGCGAACGTCCGCCGGGTCTCGACGTCGCGGCCGGCGTCGATGGCGCCTGGGACCCGCTCCCGCTCGTCCTCGTCGCGGACGGTATCGGTCCGGCTGAAGACGGCGACCATACCGGCCCGAACGCTCGCCGGGTCTCGCAGTTGGGCGTACTGGTACTCCCCAAGCCGCTGGAGGACGAGGCGGTCACCAGGCTCGATGCCGAAGGCGTCGAGATCGAGGACCGTCGGGTCGTTCGGCGTGTCGCCCTGGGTGAGGAGGTACGTCCCGCGCGCGTCGACAGAGACGGCCTCGGAGGCGTCGCAACCGGCCTCAAACTCGTCGTCGCGACCGAGATCCTCAAGCTCGGAGCTGTCGCACGCGGCGAGGAGAGGGAAGATGAGGAGGAGAGGGAGGGGGCGAGTCATGGGCGGGGTGTGTGGTGGGGTCTCGCGAGCGGCAGCGGGGCCGGCTGAGCGGGTCGCACGCGACAAGGGACGACCTGGTTGCCGCCCTCACGAAGTCCTCAGCATCCGATCACGCCCCGCTCTGGGTGCGGCCCACCCAGACGGACCTCGGGGGGCACGTGCGCGTTGGGCTACGCCCCCGCCGTCGACGTAGCACGGCCGCCCGGCTGATGACAGCTCACCCGGCCGGCGGCGCCGTGCCGCCAGCCGGACCGCCCCCCCGCTCCATGCAAGTCGCCCCTTCGACCAACGTCCTCGGCAGCCCACTCGAGACGTGCGGCCGCGACCCGCTCACCGGGTTCTACCGGGACGGCTGCTGTGAGACCGGGTCCGACGACCTCGGCACGCACGTCGTCTGCGCCGTCATGACCGAGGCGTTCCTCGACTTTACGCGCTCGCGTGGCAACGACCTCTCGACGCCGCGCCCGGACTACCGCTTCCCCGGTCTGAAGCCCGGCGACCGCTGGTGCCTCTGCGCGAGCCGTTGGGCCGAGGCGTACGGGGCCGGGCTCGCCCCGCCCGTCGTCCTGGGAGCGACGCACGCGCGGGCGCTCGACGTCGTCACGCTCGACGCGCTCCGCGCGCACGCGTTGTAAGCGCGCCGCTGGCGGAGGCCACCAGCGTCGAGCCTAGATGCCGTAGAGGCCGAACCCGGTGCCGAACTCGTTGTCGTCGAGGAGGCCGTCGTCGTCGGCGTCCCACGTGTCGTAGACGCCGCCGTAGTACTCGTCGTCGGTGATGAACCCGTCGTTGTCCAGGTCGAACGTGTCGTAGTCGTACCCGTAGTCGGGACCGAACCCGAACTCGTCGTCCGAGAGGTAGCCGTCGCCGTCGAGGTCGTAGGCGTCGAACCCGTAGTCGGTGCCGGCGAAGCCGACGCCGAACTCGTCGTCGGCGATGTAGCCGTCGCCGTCCGTGTCGTAGGTGTCGAACCCGTACGGGTCGACGGCAGCGGCTGAGCCAGAGCAACCGGCCAGGACGAACGCACCTGCGAGGGCGGCAAGGGAGGAGAAGCGCATGGGAGGGGAGTGCTGAATGGGGCGAGCCGTAGCGAGGGCGTCGAACGGCGGACTCCGCCCCGACCGTTCCGCCCGACCGTGAGGCCGTCCCCTAACCCGGCGCCCGGCGGAGACCGAACGGGGGGCCTTCGGGGGACGGGGGCGGACCTCACACGGCGCGCCTGCCGGCCGCTGCCAGCCGCCGGCGGACGCGCTCAGGCGGCCGGCGCGGCGTCCTCGACCTCCTCCAGGAGCGCGTCGACGGGCGGGAGGTCGCGGTACCAGTCGTGGTGCGGCGACCACCGCCCACACGCGAGGCACTGCGTCTCGCGCCAGACGCGGTCGCAGGCGGGGCACCGGCCGCCCGTGTCGAACGTGTTCCAGGCGTGGCCGCACGCGCACGCCCACCGGGCCGAGGCCGGCGGCTCCCAGTCGCACTTGGGGCAGGCAATCTTCATGACGGTGCAAACCACCAGCGGCCGGGGCCGGTTCGCGCGAAGACGGGGGGAAGGCGTCCGCGCCGGCTTGGGGGCCGGCGGCGTCGGCCCTAGCTTCCGGGTTCTGCGCCCGATCCACGCACCCCGATGAAGGCCGACATCCACCCCGACTACCACTTCGTCACCGTCACGCTCGCCGACGGGACCGAGTTCACGACCCGCTCGACGATGAGCGGCGACGCCTACCGCTCGGAGGTCGACTCGTCGAACCACCCGTTCTACACCGGCAAGAAGACGATGGTCGACACGGCCGGCCGCGTCGAGAAGTTCATGCGCCGCTACGGGAAGGCGCAGGCCAAGACCACCGAGGAGGCCGAGACGGAGGAGGGCTAGACGCCCCCTTCGCTCCGACGACCCCGCGAGGCGGGCGGCCCCGGCTGCCCGCCTCGCGTCGTGTCTGCCCGGCTGGCGGAGCGGCCCGCTAGCGGCCGTCGCGTAGTGCGTCTGAACCAGGCGGACCGGGGGAGGGGCCGCTACCCTGGAGCTCCCCGACAGTCCCCCATGCGCTTCGCCCTCCTGCTCGGCGTGGTCGCCTGCCTCGGCAGCGGCTGCGCCACCCTCGTCCGGGGCTCGACCGAGTCCGTCACCGTCGTCGCCGACCGCGACAGCGCGTTCGTGTTCGTCGACGGGATCGCGGCCGGGGTCACGCCGGCCCGGCTTCAGGTCCGGCGCTCCAGCGGGCACCGCGTCCGGGTGGTCCGTGACAGCTTCCGCATCGCCCACGCCGAGGTCTCGCGGTCCTTCAACCCGGCGGCGGCGGTCGGGAGCGTCCTGTTCGGGGGCGTCCCCAGCCTGGCCGTCGATGCGGGCACCGGGGCGGTGTTTGACCTCGACCCCAACGTGGTGCGAGTCGCGCTCCAGCCTGATACGGCCGGCGTCGACGCTGCGGCGGTCACCGAGCTGACGGCCGAGGCCCGGCTGGCCGCCCGGGACGGGTTCGCCGAGGCCGACCCCTCCCGGCGCCCGTCCGCCCCCTGGCTGACGGTGCAGGTGGGGAACGGCCTCTACGTCGGCGAGGACCCCCTCACCGACCGCGACGACGCGACCGGCGGGCTCGGTGCGTCGCTCCTGATCGGCGCGCGGACCGAGGACGTTTCGGCGCGGCTGAGCGCGACGGCCAGCAGCGGCGTCCTCTTCGACAACTCGGAGCGGTGGGAGGTGGCCGCGCTCCTCGGCGTTATCACTGAGGCGGCGGGCGGGCGGCTCCGGCTGGGGTTCGCGGCCGGGCCCGGGCTCGCGGGCGGGCGCGACAGCAACGCTTGCTTCCTGTTCTGCGACGGCTCGGGGGGCGAGCGGGCCGCCCTTCCGACCCGGGTCGGCCTCTCCCTGCTCGGCGAGGCGTTCGTGTTCCCCGTCCCTCAAGTGGGCCTCGGCCTCCAGGTGCCCGCCAACTTCCGCTTCGACGACTCCCTATACGGCGTCCTACTGGGCGTGCGGTTCGAGGCCCTCTGACGGAACCGCTCGTGGCGAGCGTGGGGGAGCGGCCCAGAGCGCGCCGAGACTCCGCCCCGCTGGCAGCCGCCGCCAGCGGCGGGCGGCGGGCTACGGCCTGAGGAGCACCTTCCCCCGGTTCTCGCGGTCCTCCAGCATCCGGTGCGCCTCGGCCGCTTCGTCGAAGGGGACGACGGCGTCGACGAACGGACGGAGGTCGCCGCGCTCGTAGAGGCCGAGGAGCGTCTGCGCCCACCCGGCCACGCGCTCGCGGGCGCCCCACAGGTGGCCGAGGTTCACGCCCATCACCCCTTGGTTGGCATTGATAAGGCGGATCGGGTTGAACTTCAGCCACGGCACGCCGAGCGCCAGCTTGACGAACGCGAACCGCCCGCCCTCGGTCAGCGACGAGACGCCGTAGAGGACGATCCGGCCCGACGGCGCGAGGACGTCGAAGCTCCGGGCCCAGTGCTTCCCCCCGATCGGGTCGAGCACGAGGTCCACGCCCTCGCCGTCGGTCAGGCGGAGGACCTCGGCCACGAAGTCGCGGTTGCGGTAGTCGATGGCGTGGTCGTAGCCCCGCTCCGTCACGTAGTCGTGCTTGCCGGGCGAGGCCGTCCCGTACAACTCGGCCCCGTAGACTTTGCCGAGGTCGGCGCAGGCCGTCCCCACGCCCCCGCTCGCGCCGTGGACGAGCACGCGGACGCGCCGCCCGCCCAGCTCGCGCGCGTGGCGGACACTCCCCATCACGATCATCATCTGGAACGCGGTGAGGTAGTTGACCGGGATCGCTGCGCCGTCCTCGGCGCTCATCCCGTCCGGCCGCTTGTACACGGCGATCTCGGGGGCGACGACGTGCGAGCTGTACCCGCCAAACCGCGTGAGCGCGATCACCGGGTCGCCCACGGCGACGGACTCGACGCCCGCGCCGACCGCCGCGACCGAGCCCGCCACCTCGTACCCGACGACGGCCGGGAGCGGGGGCGAGTCCGGGTAGAGCCCCTTCCGCGCGAGCACGTCGGCAAAGTTGACGCCGGCGGCCTCGACCTCGACGAGCACCTCGCCGGGCCCGGGCGTGGGGTCCGGCGCCTCGCGGACCTCGAGGACGGACGGGGGGCCGGTGCGGGGGATCCAGACTTGACGCATGAGGGGCGGCCCTGCGGGCCGGGCAAGGGGGATGGGGCAAGAGGCAAGAGTCGCCACGCGCGGGGCGCCCCCTTTCCCCGCGTCCCTGAGAACGACCACGTCCGCACGGAGTTTGCGTCATACCAGACGGCCGCCCCGCCCGGCCGTCCGGTCCCTTCCCTCACGGCCCCCTGCCCCTTGCCCTCTCTCGACATCGTCCGCCTGATCACCCGCAAGCGCGACGGCGAGGCGCTCGCGCCCGAGGCCGTCCGCCAGCTCGTCGAGGCGTACACGGCCGGCGATGTGCCGGACTACCAGATGGCCGCCTTCCTCATGGCCGCCTTCCTCCGCGGCCTGGACGACGCCGAGGCCGGAGCCCTCACGCGCGCCATGCTCCACAGCGGCCGCGTCCTCGACCTGAGCGACGTCCCCGGCACGAAGGTCGACAAGCACTCGACGGGCGGCGTGGGCGACAAGGTCTCGCTCGTGCTGGCGCCGCTCGTCGCCGCGTGCGGCGTGCCCGTCCCCATGATCTCGGGGCGCGGGCTGGGCCACACCGGCGGCACGCTCGACAAGCTGGAGGCGATCCCCGGCTTCCGCACGGACCTCTCGATTGCGGAATACCGGCGCGTGCTCGCCGAGACCGGCCTCGTCCTCATCGGGCAGACGGACGAGATCGCCCCGGCCGACCGTGCGCTCTACGCCCTCCGCGACGTGACCGGGACGGTCGAGTCGATCCCCCTGATCGCCGCGTCGATCCTGTCGAAGAAGCTGGCGGAGGGGATCGACGCGCTCGTGCTCGACGTGAAGTGCGGGCGCGGCGCCTTCATGAAGGACGAGGACCGGGCCCGCGAGCTGGCGGAGGCGCTCGTCGGGATCGCCCGCGAGGAGGGGACGCCGGCCGTGGCCCTCCTCACGCAGATGGACGTCCCCCTCGGCCGCGCGATCGGGAACGGGCCCGAGACGGCCGAGGCCGTCCAGATCCTCCGCGGCGAGACGCCCGCGGGCGGCGACTGCGACGACACCGTCGAGGTCACGATCGCGCTGGCGGGCGAGATGCTGCACCTCGGCGGCGCGGCCGAGACGCCCGACGCCGGCCGCCAGCTTGCTGAAGCGGCACTGGCGGACGGCCGCGCCCTCGACGCCTTCCGCGCCGTCGTCGAGGCCCAGGGCGGCGACGCCTCCGTCCTCGACGATCCGGACCGGCTGACCGGCGAGCCCGTCGCCACAGTCGAGGCCGACGCGGACGGTTTTGTGGCAGACATCGACGCGCTCGCCCTGGGCTACGCCGCCGTGGCCCTCGGGGCCGGCCGCGCCAAAAAGGAGGACGATGTCGACCCGCGCGCCGGCTTCGTCCTCAACAAACGGCCGGGCGAGCCCGTAGGGGCCGGCGAGCCGCTCGCGTTCGTCTACGCCTCGGACCCCGCTCGCGCCGACGCCGAGGCCGTCCGTCAGTCGTTTGTGATCGCCGACGCGGCTCGCGCCCCGCGCCCGCTCCTCCTCGACCGCTACGACGGCACCGCCTGGTCTGGTTCGCCAGCTGGCGGGCCGCCCGGCGCGGCGTAGGGGATCGGTCCGCCCCCCCATCCCGTACATTCGTCACCCGACCCGACCCGCCCCCCATGTGGAAGCGTTTCACCCGCCTCATCAAGTCCATGTTCGGCGGCGCCATCGGCGCCATGGAGGACCCCAAGCTGATCCTCGAGCAGAACATCCGGGAGCTGAACGACCAGGTCCCGAAGATGAACGAGAACATCGCGACGGTGAAGGCCAACGTGATGCTCCTCCAGAAAGAGCACCGGAAGTACACCGCCGAGCAGACCTCGCTCACGAACAAGATCAAGGCGGCCATCAACGCCGGCCGCGACGACATCGCGCAGCGCTACGCCGTCCAGCTCCAGGGCGTCAAGGAGGCGCAGACGCGGACGGGTGAGCAGCTCCAGTTCGCCGAGCAGGCGTACGAGAAGTCGCTCCAGGTCAAGAAGGCGTTTATGCGCGAGCGCGAGAAGAAGATCGGGGAGGCCAAGGAGGCCCTCCGCGCGCACGAGCGGGCCAAGTGGCAGTCGAAGATCGCCGACACGCTCGAGCAGTTCGAGGTGGCCGGGATCGACTCGACGCACGACGAGATGGTTCGCCGCGTGAACGAGCAGACGGCGAAGAACGAGGCCCGCATGGAGATGGCCCTCGACTCCGTCGACACGGAGGCCATGCAGATCGAGGAGGACGCCCAGGAGATCCAGGCGGCCGAGCTCGTCAAGCAGTTCAAGCTGGAGATGGGGATGTCGGAGCCGCCGGCCCAGGAGGCCGCGCCCGTCCCCGAGCTCCAGATCCCCGAGGAGCCGGCCTCGACCGAGCGGACGGCCGGCCGCGACCGCGAGCGAACGGAGTAGGGCAGAGGGCAAGAGGGAAGGGGCAAGAGGGTTCTCTCTGCGCCTCGCCCCTTGCCCCTTCCCCCATCCCCCCTGCCCCATGAACAAAGAAGAGTTCGAACGCCTCAAGGCCGAGGAGAAGGCCCACCTCCAGAAGCTCCGCGACCTCAAGCGCCAGCACCGCGACGTCCAGCGGAAGGCGTCGTCGGTCAACGCGCTCCGCAACATGCGGAACGAGGAGCTGGAGTCGGAGACCGACCGGCTGACCGAGGACCTCATGCGCGGGGCGGCCCTGAACGAGGCCCGGCTCGACCTCGCGCTCGAGGGCCAGGCCCCCCAGACCGGCAACGTGGACGACGTGGACCGCGAGGCGCTGGCGAAGGCCGAGGCCGAGGCGCTCGTCAAGCAGATGAAGGCGGCCATGGGCGGCGGCCTCGGCGGGCCGACGCCGAACGAGGCCATCGACCCCGTCCAGAACCCGGGCGGGCCCGTCTCCTCCGACCCGCTCGAATCGCACGGCCAGCGCCCGGCCGACCCCTCCGGCGACGTCCCCGCCCTCGGCGGCAAGACGATCGGGCGGACGCCGCCCCCCGAGGAGCCGCCGCCAGCGGGGCAGGACGGGAAAACCATCGGCCGACGACGGGATGCGTGATGCGTGATGCGTGAGGGCGCCCGTCGAGGTCGCCCCCCGCTCCCCGCGTGCCGCCCATCACGCATCACCCCTCACTCTTCACGCAGATGCCCGACGAGCCGATCAACTTTACGAAGGAGGCGTTCATGAGCCCGGTGAACCTGGGCTTCCTGATCCTCGCGCTCGTCGTGGCCCTCCTCACCGGCGGCGTCACGGCGAACGTGCTCCTCGTGTTCGCCGCCGCCGCCGAGCTCCTCTACCTCGGGACGGTCCCCCGGAGCGACCGCTACCGCCGCCTCGTCCGCTCGCGGAAGGTCGACGAGCGGCGGAAGGCGCCCCGCGACCGCGACGTGTTCCGCACGCTCGCCAAGGACGACCAGAAGCGGTACGTCCGGTTCCGGAACATGGAGAAGGCGATCAAGGACAACTACGCCAAGCTCCCGTACTCGTCGCAGGGCCTGCTCGACGCCCACCTCAAAAAGCTCGACGGGCTCCTCGACGCCCACCTCAACCTGTTGCAGCTCAAGGAGCGCTACGTCCAGTTCTCGCGGCGGACGGCCGAGAGCGAGATCGTCGAGGCCATCGCCGCGCTCCGCCACGAGATGGAGGGGGACCCGCCGCGCGTCCGGGCCATCAAGGGCCGGCGGCTGGCGATCCTCGAGAAGCGGCTCGACCGGTTCAAGAAGGCCGGTGAGAACCTGGCGATCATCGAGGCTCAGCTCGAGACCATCGAGGACGTCACGCGGTACGTCTACGAGCAGTCGCTGACGATGCAGAACCCGGAGGAGGTCTCGTTCCAGCTCGACACGCTGATGTCGGAGGTCGAGGAGACGCAGCACGCGATGGAGGTCTTGGAGGACGCCGTGGGCGACCCGCTCGCCGGCCTCACCGAGCTCGACCTCGACGCCTTCGACGCCTCGCCCGCCGGCGACACCGAGCGGATCGACCGGGACCTCCTGGACGACCTCGACGCGCTCTCCGAGCCGCCGCCGACCTCGGAGGCCCAGCGCCGCCGCACGCGCGAGGGTTGACCGGCTGGCGGCACGCTCCGCCAGCGCCGCGCCCGCCGCCGCTACACCGTAGCGGCGTTGCACGTGTACCGGCGTTGCATGCAACGCCGGTACCGCCTCCCCATCTCGCTGCTCTCCGACCGCACCGCCGCACCGCATGGCCGATCTCAAAACCCTCCGCACCGAGACCGACACCGACGGCGTCCTCGTCGTCACGCTCGACCGGCCGGACGCGCTCAATGCGCTCAGCCGGCGGCTCGTGACCGAGCTCGCCTCCGTCGTCCGCCAGGCGCGGGCCGACGACGGCGTCCGCGGGGTCGTCCTCACCGGAGCCGGCGAGCGGGCGTTCGCGGCCGGGGCCGACATCGCCGAGTTCGCGGGGATGGAGCCGCTCGACGCCCACCGCTTCGCCGCGCGTGGGCAGGCCGTCTTTAGCCAGCTAGAGCAGATGCCGAAGCCGGTTGTCGCCGCCGTCAACGGGTTCGCGCTCGGCGGCGGGTGCGAGCTGGCGATGGCGTGCCACCTCCGGGTCGCGGCCGAGACGGCGCAGTTCGGGCAGCCGGAGGTCCAGCTCGGGCTGATCGCCGGGTTCGGCGGGACGCAGCGGCTGCCCCGGCTCGTCGGGCACGGGGTCGCGGCCGAGATGCTCCTGACGGGCGACCGGATTTCTGCGCAGCGGGCGTACGAGGTCGGGGTCGTGAACCGCGTCGTCCCCGCCGATGACCTGCTGGCGACGGCGAAGGAGCTCGTCCTGACGATCGCGGCGAAGGCGCCCGTGGCCGTGGCGATGACGCTCCAAGCCCTCCGCGCGGCCGACCTCCCGCTCCCGCAGGGGCTCCAGCAGGAGGCGGCCCTGTTCGCCCAGTGCGCCGCCACGGAGGACTTTGCCGAGGGCGTCGGCGCCTTCCTCAACCGCCAGCCGCCCGAGTTCCAGGGGCGCTAGTGCGCAGTTCGTGATGCCGTACGCTTCTCTTGTCATCCTGAGCGGACGCGGAGGATCTCAGCGCGGTGTCGCGGCCGTCGGCCCCGGTGCCGACAGCGTGGGGCGGGCGGCGTCGAGACCCTTCGCTGCGCTCAGAGGCTGTTCGGGTTCGGGTCCGGGGCCGACCCCGCCCCCTGGAGGGGGCTCCCCGCGGAGCGGCTCGTGTCCGCCCGCCCGCCCCGCCCGCCCGGACACCCCCCGCCCGCTGGTGCCGTTACCTCCCTCAGGGGAGGAGGAAAACCCAAACAGCCTCTCAGGATGACACCAACCTGCACTCTGCCCTAGCGGGGCCTCGCCCCCCTCCCCCGCTCCGCGATGGCCCTCGCCCTGATCCTGCTCATGCTGGCGCTGAGCGCGTTCTTCTCCGGCTCGGAGATCGCGTTCGTGACGGCCAACCGGCTCAAGACCGAGGTCCGGGCCCGGCAGGCGGGGTGGCTCGGCCGCGTGGTCCAGGAGTTCCTGGCCGACCCCGGCACGTTCCTCACGACGACGCTCGTGGGCAACAACATCGCCCTCGTCGTCTACTCGACGCTGATGAGCCTGTACCTCGAAGGGCCGCTCGCGGCGTTCTACGGCGGCGTGGGGCTCGCCGACGGGACGGCCGCGGTCCTCGCCACGCAGACCGTGATCGCCGCCGTGGTCGTCCTCGTCGTCGGTGAGGTAATCCCGAAGTCGCTCTTGCGGCAGCCGCCGGGGCGCGTGCTGTTCGCGCTGGCCGGGCCGCTGAAGGTGACGTATTGGGCGTTCTGGGCGCCGATCAAGATCGCGCGGTGGGTGAGCGGCCTGTTCGTCCGCGTGGCCGGGGGCGAGGCCGACTCGTTCCAGCAGTTCCTCCGCCGCGACTTCGAGCTCGTGATCCGCGAGAGCCGCGAGACCGGGACGCTCGACCTCGACGACGAGGAGTCGGAGATCCTCTCGAACGTGTTCGAGCTCCGGACGCTCCGCGTCAAGGACTCGATGGTGTCCCGGACCGAGGTCGTCGCCGTCGAGGAGGGGGCGAGCCTGGAGGACGTCCGCCGCCTGTTCGTCGAGACGGGCTTTAGCCGGCTCCCCGTCTACCGCGAGAACATCGACCGGGTGGTCGGGGTGGTCCTCGCGCACGACCTGTTCCACGCGCCGGCCTCGCTCTCGGCGATCCTCCGGCCGGCCCGCGTCGTGCCCGAGTCGAAGCCGGCCCGCGACCTCCTCTTCGACTTCCTCCAGGGCGGCTCGACGATGGCGATCGCCGTGGACGAGTACGGGGGGACGGCCGGGGTCGTGACGATCGAGGACCTGCTCGAGGAGCTGTTCGGGGACATCCGCG
Organism: uncultured Rhodothermales bacterium; assembly: GCA_964504495.1. GTDB lineage: Bacteria > Bacteroidota > Rhodothermia > Rhodothermales > Rubricoccaceae > Rubrivirga. The sequence continues at coordinate 602 of CAZDFV010000023.1, read as the reverse complement.
ACGAGCACGACGCGGCCGCCGCCCCGATCCGCCAGATCGACGAGCACACGGTCCTCGTCCACGGGCGGGTGGAGTTGAAGGACCTGGAGGCGGAGACGGGGCTCGCCCTCCCCCCGGGCGACTACGACACGGTCGCGGGGTTCGTCCTCGCCCTCGCCGGGAGCGTCCCGGCCGAGCGCGACGCGTTCGACCTCGACGGGCTCCGCGTGACGGTCGTCAAGGCGAGCCCGAACCGGATCGAGACCGTCCGCCTCCGTCGGCTCTAGCCCGTGGCGTTCCTCGCCCTCGACGCCGGCAACTCGACCGTCAAGGCGGCGGTGTGGGACGGCCGGCGGTGGGGCGAGGTCACGCGCTGGCCTTCCGCTAGCGCGCCCGTGGACGTATGGACCGGCCGGCTGGCGGCGGTCGCGGGCGGCGTCGATGCGGCCGGAATCGCGTCCGTCGTGCCAGCGCTGACGCCCGTGCTCGCTGGGGCCGCGCGGTCGGCGTTCGGGGTGGAGGCCACCGCCGTCTCGGCCGCGCTCCCGCTCCCGTTCCGGCTCGCGTACGCCACGCCGCACACGCTCGGGGCCGACCGGCTGGCGGCGGCCGTCGCCGCGCAC
>CAZDFV010000022.1:0-24898 GCA_964504495.1 uncultured Rhodothermales bacterium | reverse complement strand
CGCCCGGCGCGGCGTCGCTGAGCGTGAGCGTGTCCGTCTGGACCCACGCCCCCCCGGACCGTTCGAAGAGGACCGCGGCGCCGCGCGTGCCGTCGCGTCCGTGGGCGCCGACGAGGGCGCGGTCGCCGTCGAGCGCGACCGAGACGCCGAACTGGTCGCCCACTGCGGCGCCGTCGAGCGTGAGCGTGGCCTCCTCGGCCCACCCCGTCCCCGTCCGGCGGAAGAGGACGGCCGCGCCCCGCCGTCCGCCGCGTCCGTAGGCGCCGACGAGGGCGCGGTCGCCGTCGAGCGCGACCGAGATCCCGAAGTAGTCGCCCTCGGCCGGGGCGTGGAGGGAGAGGACCGCCTCCTCGGTCCACCGGCCGCCCCTGCGGTGGTAGACGCGGGCCGTCCCGCCGGCGCTGGCGTCTCCGTCGTCGCTCGGAGCGCCGACGAGGGCGCGGTCGCCGTCGAGCGCGACGGCGTAGCCGAGGAGCGTGCCCGGCGCTCCCCCGGGCCCGAGCACGGCCTCGGCGGTCGGCGCCCGTTGGGCGCCGGACGGGGCGGCGGCCGCCAGCAGGGCGGCGAGCACGAGCCCACGTCTGAGGAGCGACCGAGTGCGGGGGGGGGGGCGGGGGCGTCGGTCACGGAAGAGCGGGTGGCGTGCGGAACGCCAAGACGGAGAGCCGTCCAGAGCGGGCGGGCGAGGCAATGGGCCACGGGTTTGTCGTGGCCGCGCGCCAGGACGGCGGCTTTTTCGGGCGGTAAGGTAGGCCGTCCCACGGGCCGTAGCCGACGGTTCCCACACCGGCCCCGACCCTCCGAGCTCGGCGGGCGGCGAGGAAAGCGTAGCGGATCTGGCCTATAAACCTTATAAAAACTGTACGTTGAGATTGAAGAGGGTGCCGGAGCGCCCACACCGTCCCCACCACCCCCGCCCCTGTGGTCACCCGCATCGTCTTCGAGCTCCTGGAGTCCGTCTCGGCCGCGCCCGAGGTCTGGGAGCGGGCCGAGGCCCTCCTCCGCGACTGCGGGGCCGAGCACGTCCGGCCGCCCCAGGCCGAGCTGCCCACGGTCGCCACGGCCGTGCTCCCAGACGGGGCCGACGTCGACGCCGTCCTCGACCGCCTCCGCGCCCTCGACGGCGTGGGCCGGGCCGAGCCGGAGGCGTGGCGTGGGACGCTCTAGCGCTCGGTCCCACACGCCCCTTCCCCAACCCAACCCCCAGAGTCATGGCAGACCCCGTCATCCCGTTCGGCCCCGACGACGACAACCGCGTCCCCGGCGAGGTCCTCGTCAAGATCACCGGCGACGAGGCCCGGAACGTGACCGAGAGCATCCCGTCCGGGCCGATCCCCCCGCTGGCGCTCTCCGCCGGCGCCGACGCGCTCCCCCGGAAGACCGGGATCGACAGCGTGGACAAGGTGCTGGGAGACGTCGGGGTCCAGGCCATCACGAAGGTCCACGGGCCCGTCCCCTCGGCCGCCCTCTCCGACAGCCAGTCGGGCGCCCGCGCGGCCGACCTCGGGGCGACGTACCGCATCCGCACGGGGAGCGACGCCGACGCCGGCAAGCTCGTCGGCCGGTTCGAGCGGCTCAAGGCCGTCGAGGCGGCCTCCCCGAACTACTACCGGTTCGCCCTCGCCACGACCCCGAACGACTCGATGTTCGGGCTCCAGTGGGGGCTCGCCAAGATCAACTGCCCCGACGCCTGGGACCGGACGAAGGGGAGCTCGAGCGTCAAGGTGGCCGTGATCGACTCGGGCGTCGACCTCGACCACCCCGAGCTCCAGCCGCTCCTGCTCCCCGGCCGCGACCTCGTCGACCTCGTCGGTGTGGCGCCGAAGCCGGGGTGGCACTTCGAGGGCGACTTCCTCACGCGCGACAACACGCCCCAGGACGAGGTCGGGCACGGGACGCACGTGGCCGGGACGATCGCCGCGGTCTCGGACAACGGGACCGGCGTGGCCGGCGTCACGTGGCACTGCCGGCTGCTCCCGGTCAAGGTCCTCACCCGGATGGTCCGCAACTCGGACGGGGCCGTGACCGGCGTCGGCACGGCCGTCGACATCGCGGCCGGGATCCGGTGGGCGGCCGACAACGGGGCCCACATCCTCAACCTCAGCCTCGGCGGCTACAACGACACGTTCGTCGAGCGGGACGCCGTCGCCTACGCCGTCTCGAAGGGGTGCCTCGTGGTCGCGGCGATGGGGAACGACAACGTCTCGACCCCCTCCTACCCGGCGGCCTACCCCGACGTCGTCGCCGTCGGGGCCGTCAACCAGAGCGAGAGCCGGGCGGCCCCGGCGAACACCGGCGGCTGGGGCTCGAACACCGGCTCCCACATCGACGTGATGGGGCCGGGCGTCGGCATCCGCAGCACGGACTGGGACAACACGTACTCGAACAAGTCGGGCACGTCGATGGCGACCCCCCACGTCTCGGGCGTGGCCGCGCTTGTCAAGTCGTGCAAGATGAGCCTGACGGCCGCCCAGATCGCCGACACGCTCCGGAACACGGCCAAGACCCTCAAGGACGACGCGTCCGACCCGGTCCCCAACGACCGCTACGGCCACGGGCTGGTGGACGCCAAGGCCGCCCTGGGCTCGGCCTGCCCGACGTTCAAGCTCAAGTTCCTCGATGAGCCCGGGACCGTCAACAAGTTCTTCGACGACGGAGGCGGGAAGCTCAAGTTCGTCGACGACCCCCGGACGCCGTTCAAAATCGTCGACGACGGACTCACGCTCAAATTCCCCGACGACGGGGGCACGCCGAACAAGTTCGTCGACGACCCCAAGACCAAGTTCCAAGACGACCCGCCCACGTTCAAGTTCACCGAGGACGTCAAGACGCCGGGGCTGGACAAGAACCCGGGGAGCGACCGGAAGCTGCCGGGCCTCGACGGCGGCCCCGGGCTCCCCGGCCGGCCCGGCTTCAAGCCGCCCCGCTTCGGTCGCGAGTTCGGGGCGGGGCAGGGGGCCTCGCCGTTCGTCCTCGCCACGCCGCACCACTCGACGGCCTACCTCGGCGGCGACCCGGACGAGGTACGGGCGCAGCTCGAGGAGGCGATCGACCAGGTCGGGCAGCAACTGGCGATGCTCCAGGAGGCCAGCCAGCACGGCGGCTTCGGGCCGGCCGAGCAGGAGCAGGCCCGGGCGCTCCAGGCGCAGTACGGGCAGCTCGTGCAGCAGTACCAGATGATGTTCTCCGGCCTGGGCTGACGCGGGGCCCGGGGAGGCCGGCCGGCCGCACGACGTCGCCGGCCGGTCTCCCTGCGCCGCCCCTCCGTCCTCCTCCGCCGCCAGCCCCCCGACCCGTGATCCTCATCGTCTCCCACCCCGACGACGTCCACGCCCAGGCCGTCCTCCGCGAGCTCGACGCGCTCGGCGCCCCGGCCCGGCTCCTCAACCTCTCGGACTTCCCGCAGCGGGCCGCGCTCGCGATCGGCTACAACGGGCGGTCCGCCCCGCGCTACACCCTCAGCCTGCCCGACGGGCCGCTCGACCTGGCCGCGTGCGGGGCCGTCTGGTGGCGCCGCCCCCAGCCGTACAAGGTCCACGACGAGGTCGAGGCCGAGAACCTCCGGGCGTTCGCCTACAACGAGGCGACCGAGGCGTTCACCGGCCTTTGGCAGTGCCTCGACGCCTTCTGGATCAACCACCCGACGCGCGACCACGAGGCGCACCGGAAAGTGTACCAGCTCCGGCTCGCCCGCGAGGCCGGGCTGACCACGCCCCAGACGCTCATCACGAACGACCCCGGCGCGGCGCGGGCGTTCGTCGCCCAGCGCGGCCCCGACCGGACGATCTACAAGGCGTTCTCAGCGACGGCCCGCGACTGGCGCGAGACCCGGCTGCTCCGGGCCGACGCGCTGGCGGCGATGGACAGCGTGAAGTACGCCCCGGTCATCTTCCAGGAGTACGTCGAGGCGACCGTCGACCTCCGCGCGACGGTCGTCGGCGACGAGGTCTTTACCGGCGCCATCCACTCGCAGGAGACGTCGTACCCCGTCGACTTCCGGATGGACATGGACGGGGCGCGGATCGAGCCGCACGCGATGCCCGAGAGCGTCCGCGAGCGGCTGCTGGCCCTCGTGCGCCGGCTCGGGCTCGTCTACGGGGCGTGCGACTTCCGCCTGACGCCGGAGGGCGAGTACGTCTTCCTCGAGGTCAACCCGGCCGGGCAGTGGCTGTTCGTCGAGGAGCGGACGGGCCAGCCGATCGCGCGCGCCATCGCCGCCCGGCTGGCGGAGCACGACGGCGTGGCCGCCTAGTGCTTCGACCAACCCACTTTGTCATCCTGAGCGCCAGCGAAGGATCTCGACGCCGAACTCCGTCGCCGTCCCACCGGCGCCTACAATCCGCTGCACTGCGTCGAGATCCCTCGTCGCTCCGCTCCTCAGGATGACAAGGTCCGTCATGGCACTGGCGCTCCGCCAGCCCGCGGGCGGAGCTAGTCAACGACGATCACGTCCGGCTGCGGCGCCGGGTCCACCAGGAGCACGTCCGGGCCGGGCCCGACGACGATCTGGTAGAGGGCGACGAGGAGCGCGATGACGACGATGTTGGCGATCGAGATCGGGAGCATGTACTTCCAGCCGAGGTTCATGAGCTGGTTGTACTTGAAGCGCGGGAGCGTCCACCGGATCCAGATAAAGCAGAAGGCGATAAACGACACCTTCGCCACGAAAAAGAGGACCTGGAGGATCGTGAGCAGCCACGGGATGCCGGCCTCGTAGAAAAAGTCGACGTAGGCCGCTTCCCACGGGAGGAGGTACCCGCCGAGGAACATCGTCACGATGAGGAGCGACGCCACCCACAGGTTGACGTACTCGGCCAGGAAGAACATCCCGAACTTCATCCCCGAGTACTCGGTGTGGTAGCCGCCGACCAGCTCCTGCTCGGCCTCGGGGAGGTCGAACGGCGCCCGGTTCGTCTCGGCGAGGGCGCACACGGCGAAGAGGACGAACCCGACCGGGTTTCGGAAGATGTTCCAGGCGAAGATCCCGGCGACCGGGTGGTTCTGGCTCTCGACGATCTCGAACAGGCTGAGGCTGCCCGCCAGGAGGACGACCGAGAGCGCGGCGGCGCCCATCGCCAGCTCGTACGAGATCATCTGGGCGCTCGACCGGAGGCCGCCCAGCAGCGAATACTTCGAGTTCGACGACCACCCGGCGAGCGTCACGCCGTAGACCGAGATCGAGGTCATCGCCAGGACGACGAGGATGCCGACGCCGATGTCGGCGATCGCGAGCGGCTCCAAGCCGGGAGTCCGCGCCCACGGGATGAGCGCGCCGGTGCTCATGGCGATGACCACCATGAGCGTCGGGGCCAGGCTGTGGATGAAGGCGTTCCCCTGGACCGGGACGATGTCCTCCTTGAACATCAGCTTGAACACGTCCGCGAACGACTGGAACAGCCCGCGCGGGCCGACCCGGTTCGGCCCGCTCCGCTCCTGGATAAAGGCGCTCACCTTCCGCTCGGCGTAGACCAAGAGCGACGCCGTGACCAGGAAGACGTTGAGGACGAGGAAGATGACGATCGGGAGGTCGAGGACCTCCCAGACGGCGACGACGGCTTCCATGCAGGCGCCCCTTCGGGGCGGGTACGGGGTTCAGGGTACAGGGTACGACCGAGCGCGGAGCGAGGGGAGGCTAGACGCGCTTTCCTCGGTTTGTCATCCTGAGGAGCAAAGCGACGAAGGATCTCGACGCGGACCCGCCAGCCACGACGACCAGCGCCTACGGCTAGGGACTCCAGCGTCGAGATCCTTCGCTCCGCTCAGGATGACATAGGGTGCGGCGGCTGGCGATGCGCGTCCGCCAGCGGCTAGGCGTCGAGCTGGGCCGGGGCGTCGGCCGTTTCGAGGGGGACGCCGAGGAGGCCCATCGCCCCGTGCGTGGCGCCGGCGAACGCGGCGCGACCGGCCACCTCGTCCATGATCTTCGCCGGGCTCTTGTAGCGGAGGTCGTGACCGAGCCCGTCCGCGACCTCGGGGAGCACGGCCCAGCCGGGGAGACAGTCGATCTTGTTGCCCTCGTCGTGCCAACGGTCGAAGGGCGTCCCGACGCGGGCCGTCCGGCCCATCCCGGTCCCGAGCGCCATCAGGAGCGAGCGGTTCATGGCCTGGACCATCTTGGCCGGCCGGAGGAGCTGGGCCCGGCCGTCCTCGTTCACGTACGTCCCCAGCGTCTCGACCGACATCGTGATTGGGAGCGAGACGTCGGCGTGCGCGAGCGTCTGGTTCGTGGCGTGTGTCGGGTGGAGGACGACGGAGACGCCCGCGAGGTCATCGGCCGACAGGACGCCGGCCGCGACCGGGTCGTCGTGGAGGACGTAGACGAGCCGCGCGCTGGCGGCGGCGCCGGCCAGGAGCGCCGGGTCGACGGGCCGCATCCCGAGGCGCTCGCAGCCGGCCGTGTTCGGGGCCGGGTCGGAGGAGACGAGGAACCCGTCGGCCTCCCCTTGCCCGCGCCGGTCGATAAACCGGGGCGCCTCCGCGCCGACGGCCTCCGCCAGCCGGACGAGGAGGTAGTTGTCCTCGACCGTCGCGTACGGCGAGCCGAGGAACAGGACGTCGCTCCCGGCCTCGCGGACGAGCCGGGCCGCCTCGCGCGCGCCGGCCTCCCACGTCGTCGCCCGGCCGCCGAGCGTCGGGCCGCCAGCGCGGTCCTCGTTGTACGAGCTGTAGATGAGCCGGGCCGCGTCCGGCATCCAGTACTCGTTCACGTCGAGGTTCTCGCGCGGCGTGATCCGCAAGACCCGGTTGTTCTTCGTCCACACGTCGACGTTGATGCCCTTCCCGCCGAAGTCGGAGATCGTCGGCGTCTTGTCCATGTCCCAGACGCGGGCCTGGAACCGGAAGTAGTCCTCGGTGAGCGCGCCGACGGGGCAGATGTCGGCCGTGCACATCGAGTACGGGTCGTCGAACATCTCGCCCGGCGCCGTCAGCGGGTAGTTCTTGTCGCCCCGGTTGATGATCGTGAGCTGATGGCTCTCCGTCACCTCTGCCGTGAACCGGGTGCACCGCGTGCAGTTGATGCACCGCTCGGCGTCGAGGACCACGTTCGGCCCGAGCTGGACGCGCTTCGGCTTGTGGACTTTTTCGAACTCGAAGCGGCTCCCCTCCGGGCCGTACTTGTACGCCTGGATCTGGAGCGGGCACTGCCCGGCCTGGTCGCAGATCGGGCAGTCGAGCGGGTGGTTCGCCAGCATGATCTCGAGGTTCTCGGCCTGCGCGTCGGCGACCTCGACCTCGCTCAGCTGGGTGTGGACCACCATCCCGTCGCTCAGGTCGAGCGCGCAGCTCGGCATGAGTTTGGGGAAGTAGTTGATCTTGGGCGTCCCGTCGTCGTTCAGGACCGGCTCCTTCGTCTCGCGGTCCACGACCGGCGTGCCGGCCTTGACGAGGCACTGGCGGCAGTTGGCCGGGACGGAGAGGGCCGGGTGGTAGCAGAAGTGGGGGACCTCCGTCCCCTGGTCGAGGCAGAACTGGAGGACCTTCTCGCCCTCCTCGAACTCGTACGTCTGCCCGTCGATGGTGACCTGCGGCATTCTTCTGGTGCGTCGTGTGTGGGGGGCAGCCTACGAGGCGTCGCCGGCGTCCGCCAGTCGGGCGCCGAGGGCGGTGAGGGTCACGGTCCGCTTGGGCTCGGTGATGGCGGCGAGCTCGTCGGGCGTGGCGCCGCCGTCCTCGGCGTAGTGGCGCTGGCTCTCGACGGATTCCTCCTCGACCGCGAGCGGACCGAAGATCCGGGCCTCCTGCCCGCTGGCGCTCTTGGGGAACGTGAAGTCGTAGCCGTCGTCGCCGCGCGGGACGGCGATCCGGACGGTCCGCCCCTCGGCGTCGGCGAGCGTAAGCCAGCACCCCTCCATCTGGCACACCTCGCGGACGGTCCCCTCAACGGTGACGGTCTTCCCGTCGAGGTCGGCAGCCTGGGCGATCAACTCATCGACCGAAAGGGCTTCCCCGTCGGGCACGGCGTCGCCGACGATGACGGAGCCGTCCGGGCTCGTCGGCTGGACAGCCTCCGGCGTGTCGATGTCGTCGCTGGCGGTCGCGTCAGCCGTGGCGTCGGGCTCGGCCGCGCACGCCGCCAGCGCGAGGAGGGGGATGAGGATGAGTCGAGGCATGGGGAACGGGGTGCGTAGGGCGTGGAGCGTAGGGAAGAGAACCCACGCACCACGCCCTACGCACGAGGCTATGGCTTGCCGGTCGGCGTGATGACGGGGTCGGAGACGACGTCGGGGTCGCCCGGCGTGCTCGTCGGCGTTGTGGTGTCGGCGGTCGGGACGCCCGGGGTGGCGGGGTCGAGCGAGGCGCCGTCGCCCCCGAGCTCGGCCCCGGCGAACGCGCTCGGCTGGCACTTGGCCTCGAACTCGTCGCGGAACCGGCGGATGCCCCAGCGGACGGGCCAGGCGGCGGCATCGGCGAGGGCGCAGACGGTCCGGCCCTCCATCTGGTCGCAGAGGTCGAGGAGGAGGTCGAGGTCGCGCGTGTAGCCGTTGCCCTCGTCGATCCGGGCGAGGCATTTTTCCATCCACCCCGTCCCGTCGCGGCACGGCGTGCACTGCCCGCACGACTCGTGGTGGTAGAAGTGGGCGATCCGCCGGGTGAAGCTCACCATGTCGGTGTCCTCGTCCAGGAAGCAGAGCCCGGCCGTGCCCATCGAGCTGCCGGCCTCGCGGAGCGTCTCGGCGTCCATCGTCGCCGGCTCGGCCATCTCCCAGGTCAGCGGCGGCGTGGACGATCCGCCCGGGACGACGGCCTTGATCTTTTTGCCGCCCCGCGCGCCGCCGGCGACTTCCAGGAGGTCGGTGATGAGCATCCCCGTCGGGTACTCGAAGACGCCCGGCCGCTCGACGTGGCCCGAGATGCCGTAGAGGACCGGGCCGGTGTGCTTCTCGGGGCCGATGCCGGCGAACCACTCGGCGCCGCGGTTGACGATAAGGGGGACGTCCGCCAGCGTCTCGACGTTGTTGATCGTCGTCGGCATTCCGAACACGCCCTTCTGCGCGGGGAAGGGCGGCTTGATGCGCGGGTACGCCCGCTTGCCCTCGAGCGAGTTCATCAGCGACGTCTCCTCGCCGCAGATGTAGGCGCCGGCGCCGGCGTGGACCACGAGGTCCATCGAAAAGTCCGTCCCCAAGATGTTCTTCCCGATGTACCCCTTATCGTACGCCTCGTCGACCGCCTTCTGGACGTGCGTGATGTAGTCGTCGTACTCGCCCCGGATGTAGAGGTAGCACGTCTTGATGGTCATCGCGTACCCCGCCAGCAGGATCCCTTCGATCATGAGGTGCGGGTTGTACTCGAAGATCTGCCGGTCCTTGAACGTGCCCGGCTCGGACTCGTCGCCGTTGCAGCAGAGGTACCGCGGCTTCTCCGGGTCGACGGGCGGCATGAAGCTCCACTTCAGCCCGGTCGAGAACCCGGCCCCGCCGCGGCCCCTCAGCCCGCTCGCCTTGACCTCGTTGGTCAGCTCGGTCGGGTCGAACGTGCCGTCGACGAGGACGTCGCGAAGCGCCTTGTAGCCGTCGGCCTTGTCTTCGTAGACCTCGATCTTGTGGAGGTCCTGGATCGGCGGCAGGATGACGCGCTCGAACTGGCGCCAGTCGTCGCCAGCCTTCGTCTGGCCCGTGAGGAGGGTGTCGGAGTCGGCCATGTCGGGGGGCGGTTACGCGCGGATGCGGTGGAGCGGCGTGCGGGCGGCGGTCTCTTCGGCCTCGACGATCCGGTCGATGAGGAGGTCCGCCAGCCGGACGGATTCGTCGAGCTGGACGCCCTCGTCCTCGGCGTCGGAGAGCTCGCGGAGGGCCTGGTAGATCCAGAGCCGGCGCCGCAGGGCCTTCCGGCTGTTGGCGTACGCGGCCCACATCGTGAGCGGCCAGCCGAACCCGATCGCGACGTCGAGGGCGGCCCACCACGAGAGCGGCTCGCCGAGGCGCGTAGCGACCTTGAGTCCGGCGAAGACGACGAAGAACGCGACCATCGCGCCGACGAGGACCGGGCGCGGCCGGAGCTGGCGCTCCATCTTGGCGATCTCGCGGTCGATGAACCCAACGTCGAGCGTGTCGAAGAGGTGTTTCCGCTCCTGGTACGAGACCCAGGTTTTCGACCCCTTGTGCATCGCTTCGAGCTCCTTGAGCAGGATCGAGCGGATGCGGTGCTCGCGTCGTGTGAGGCCAGCGCCGGGCGTGCGCTCGGGCGTCCGCGCTCGGTCCGTCCGGCCGAGCGTCTTGGAGACCGGGCCGCGCACGTCGAGGCCGGGCGCCGCCGCCTGGGCGGCCTCCCGGATACGCCGGTCGGCGATGAGGTCGAGGCGGGGCGGGCGGTGGCTCACGAACGGGTGCGGGCCCGGCGGGGCGGGCGGCTGGCGGGGGCGTTGGGCGTGCCGGCGCCGGCGAGGTGGTCGATCAGGAGGTCGGCCTGGCGGACGGCGTCGGAGACGGGCGCGTCGTCGACGAGGAGGGCGAGTTCGCGGAGGGCCTCGTAGATCTTGCGCCGGTGAGCGGCGGCCGGGCCGGTGTTCTGGGCGGCGGTCGCGAGGGGGCCGAGCAGGACGGGGATTAGGACGGCGGCGATCAGGAACCCGAGCGCGGCGGGGCCCTCGCCGAGCAGGCCGAAGAGGCCGGCGAGGAGGGCCATCGTCAGCCCAGCGCCCGCCATGGCCCACCGGACGACCGGCGATGACAGGTCGAAGCCCTCGTTCATCTTCGCGATCTCGGCGTTGATGAACGCGAGATCGAGCGCCCCGAGGCGCTTTTTCTCCACGTAGCTCAGTCCCGACGCATAATCGCCCTGGCGGCCCGCGAGGTCGAGCGTGTCGAGGAGGATGCGGTGGACGCGCCGCTCGTCAGCCGTGAGCCCGGAGAGCGGGGGCGGACCCGACGCGGGTTCGGCGCGCGTCCGCCGTGTCGGCCACGCCGCCGGCTGGAACGGCTTGACCACGCGCTCGGCGGGCCAGGCGTCCCGGGCCCTCGTCGGTCGGTCGACCTCGGGACTGGCGGGCGTCTCCGCCAGCGGCTCGGGAGCGCCCTCGGTGGGGACGACGATGCCCGCCTTCCCCAACGCCTCCGACACCGGGCCGCGTACGTCGAGCCGGAGCGCGGCCTGCTGGGCGGCGCGGATCTGGCGGTCGGCGAGGTGGGCGCTCACGGCAACAGGTCGGCGACGACGATGGAGGTCTCGGGACGGGCGAGGGGTGTGACCGATTCACCCGGCTCGTGCGTCGTTTTCGTCCGGTAAGCCCCGCCGGCTGGGTCGCGGTGGATCTCGAGCACGCGGCCCGGAAGGTTGACGATCCAGTACTCCGGGACACCGGCCGCCGCGTAAAGACGCGCCTTCCAGACCCGATCTCGGAACAGGCTCGAATCGGCGACCTCCACGAGGAGCAGGATCGCGCCGGGGCCGGGGTGGTCGGCGAGGTGGTCACGGATCGTTCCCCGGACGACCGCGACGTCGGGCTCGGGCTCCGACTGATCGGAGAGGGCGATGGGCTTCTCCTCCTGGGCGAAGGCGTCGGGACCGAACACCGCCCGGAGAGCTTGACCGGCGAGAAGAGTGGCCGTCCGGTGCGGGTTGTTCTGAGGCATCTTCTCGATGATCTCTCCGTCGAGCAGCTCCACCTCGTCGTCCGGCGTGAAGACCCCGGCGTTGACTGCTCGGTCGTACCGCTCCCGCGTCCAGAGCCAGCGCGACGGCCGGGCCTCGACGGGCGCTCGGGGGGAGAGAGCGGGGGGGGCGACGGCCATCGGCTAGTGGACGTGCTCGGAGCGGGGCGGCGTCTGGTACGTCTCGACGGCCTCCGTGTCGGTCCGCCGGTTCCCGCCCATCTCGTCTTCGTCCTGCGGGAGCGTGACGCTCTCGAACGGGAGGTCCTGGCCCTCGCGGAGCGCCGCCAGCAGGGCGTCCACCTTCTCGCGTGTCAGGTTGTGGACGTAAGGGCCGTTGGTGACCTGGAGCATCGGGGCCGACCCGCACGCGCCGAGGCACTCGGCCTCCTGGACCGTGAACAGGCCGTCCTCCGTCGTCCCGCCCTTCGGCACGCCCAGCTTGTCTTCGAGGTAGTGGAGCACGTCGTACCCGCCGCAGACCTGGCACGAGAAGCACGTGCAGACGTCGAGCACGAACCGCCCCTTCGGCTCCTTGAAGTACTGCGTGTAGAACGTGGCGACGCCGTAGACCTTCGCGTACGGGATCTCGAGCGTGTCGGCCACGAGCCGGATGACCTCGGGCGGGAGCCACCCGAACTTCCGCTGGGCCAGCCAGAGCCCCTTCATCACGGCCCCGTCGGCCGTCGGGTACTGCTGGCGGTACGTGTCGAGCGCGGCCCGTTCGTCGTCCGTCCACACGAGCTCGTCGTCGGAGAACGTGCGCTCGGGCGCGACGCCCGGGACGTAGGGCGGCTTGGGCGAGACGTTGCGGGCGTGGTCGCCGGGCGTGTCGGGCGTCATTGAGGTTCGGGGTACGAGGTGCAGGGTACACGGGGCGCCGGACCACGTACCCTGTACCCACTATTTATCAGAGTCGCCGATGACGGGGTCGACGGAGCCGATGAGGACGACGGTGTCGGCCACCATGGCGCCCTCCATCATCGTCTCCAGGCCCTGGAGGTTCGAGAACGAGCCCGTGTTGGCCTTGACGCGCCACGGCGAGCCGGTCCCGTCCGAGACGAGGAAGAAGCCGAGCTCGCCCTTCGGGCTCTCGATGGCGTGGTAGCACTCGGCGCCCTTCGGGGGCGCGACGCCGGTGTCGGTCATCATGAAGTCGTGGATCATCCCCTCCATCGAGTAATAGACCTCGTCCTTGGAGGGGTAGGCCGCCTTCGCGTTGTCGACGCGGACCGGGCCGGCCGGCAGCTTCGCGAGGCACTGGCGGATGATCTTGACCGACTCCTCCATCTCCTCGACGCGGACGAAGTAGCGGGCGAGCGAGTCGCCCTCGGTCCGCATCGGGATGTCGAAGTCGAGGTGCTCGTAGACGAGGTACGGCTCGAACAGGCGGATGTCGTGGGGGACGCCCGACGCGCGGAGGTTCGGGCCGGTGTAGCCCTGGGCGATCGCCTGCTCGGCGGTGAGCACGCCGACGCCCTCGTTCCGGTCGATCCAGATCCGGTTCCGGTTGAGGAGCTTTTTCCAGTCGGCGATCTGGTGCTCGAAGTCGTCGCAGAACGCCTCGATCATGGCGAGCGACGTGTCCGAAAAGTCGAACGCGAGCCCGCCGATCCGGCTGTGCGAGACGGTGAACCGCTGGCCGGCGATCTCGTCGAAGATGGAGTAGATCTCCTCGCGGTACTTGAACGTCCACAGGAAGACGGAGAGCGCGCCGGCGTCCATCACCATCGTCCCGGCCCAGAGGAGGTGCGACGAGATCCGAGCTAGCTCGCACCCGATCGTCCGGAGCCACTGCGCCCGCTCCGGGACCTCGATGCCCGCCAGCTTCTCGACCGCGAGGCACCACGCCACGTTGTTCGAGTAGGGGCTCATGTAGTCCATGCGGTCCGTGTAGGGCATGAACTCCTGGTAGGTCTTGACCTCCGCCAGCTTCTCGATGCCGCGGTGGAGGTAGCCCAGGTCGAGCAGGCACTTGTCGATCTGCTCGCCGTCGAGCTGGCAGACCACGCGGAGCGCCCCGTGCGTGGCCGGGTGCTGCGGGCCCAGGTTGAGGACCATCTTGCTCTCGAGCGGGTCCTCGGCCGCCGGCGCGCCGTCGCCGCCAGCGGGCACGATGCGCGGCCCCTCGACCTGGGTATGCCGGTCGTTGAGGGCCTGGTAGAGCGCCTTCTGGTGGCGCGGCCAGAACGTGAACAGGTCGTCGCTGGAGCCGGGGGCGGCCGCGTGGGCGCGGGGCGTGCCAGTGTCGGTAGCGGCCATGTCAGGAGGGGGTACGAGGTACTCGGTACGGGGTACGGTCGGGCTGGCGGTCCAGGGCGGCGCATACCCGGTACCCTGTACCGCGTACCTAGTCGGTGCTGAGGTCCTTTGGGATCTGCCCGTGCGCGCGGGGGAACGGGTCGAGCTGGTTCTGCCCGTCCGGCGAGTTCGGGGGGAGCGGGAGGCTGCCCGGGATGCCCAGCGTGGGGAATTCCTTCCGGGCCGGGTGGTACTCAAAGTCCTCCGGCATGTAGATCCGCCGGAGGTCGGGGTGGCCGTCGAACCGGATGCCCATCATGTCCCACGCCTCGCGCTCGTGCCAGTTGGCCCCGGGCCAGACGTGCGTGACGGTCGGGACGACGGCGTCCTCCTCGTCCACGCGGACCTTGAGGCGGAGCCGCTTCCGGGCCGCGAGCGCGCACAGGTTGTAGACGACCTCGAACCGGTCGTCCTCGGTAAAGCGGTCGACCGTCGCCATGTCGGCCATGTAGTCGAACCCGACCTCGTCGCGGAGCCAGAGGCAGACGTCGGCGATCCGCCCCTTGTCGACGTAGACCGTCGTCTCGCCGGCGTACGTCGTGACCTCGCCGAGGGCGCCGGAGAACTGGGCCTGGAGCGCCTCGACCACGTTCGGGACGACGGTCGAGTCCTTGGCGTGGGGGTTCTCGAACCGGAGCCGCTCCATCTCGCCGGCGAGGGCCGAGCGGGGCGTGAAGTAGAACTTCAGCGTCTGCGCCTGCTCCTCCGGCGCCACGAGCGGGGCGTCGTCGGGCCCGCCGACGAGGAGGTCCGCGATGGGCGACTGGCGGACGGGCTCGGGCGGCGTGGTGGCCGGCGCGTCCGCCTCGGCGTCGGGCTGCCCGCCGGCGTTCCCCGTCTCCGCGGAGGCAGGCTCGGGCGCGTCGTCCTCGACGGCCGGGTGCGGCTCGGGGAGGTCGGCGTCGCGGACGACTTCCTCGCCGTTGGCGCGGCCGTCGGGCTGTCCGTCGAGCTCGGGGCGGCCGCCAGCGGGGGGCGGGCTGGGGGGGAGGTCGGCCATGTTAGGCGGCGACGATCTGGCGGTCGGGGTCGGCGGCGCGGAGCTCGGCCTGGGCCTCGCGGTCCGACGTGAACCGGACGTCCTTGGCGACCGACTCGGTCACGCGGATCTTCTCCTGGATGTCCATGAGCGCGTGGATGATGGCCTCCGGCCGCGGCGGGCACCCGGGGATGTAGACGTCGACCGGCATGAAGTTGTCGATCCCCTGGACGACCCCGTAGCACCGGTGCATCCCGCCGGTCGAGGCGCAGGCGCCCTGGGCGATGCACCACTTCGGCTCGGCCATCTGGTCCCAGATCCGCCGGACCGTGTGGGCCATCTTGTGCGAGCACCACCCGGCCACGATCATGAGATCGGCCTGGCGGGGCGAGAACCGCATGGCCTCCGAGCCGAACCGGGCCACGTCGTACTTCGGCCCGGCGAACCCCATCATCTCGATGGCGCAGCAGGCCAGGCCCATCGGCATGGGCATGAGGGAGTTCGAGCGGGCCCAGTTGACGACCGAGTCGACCGTCGTGGTGAGGAAGCCGCCGTCTTCGCTGAACATGGGGTCGTGTGCGCGTGTGCGGAGTGTACCGGGGGCGGGTCGCGGGGTTCGGCCCTCGTCCCGTTTTCAATCGGGACTGAAAACGGCCGGGGCCGGCGGTTAGTCCCAGTCCAGCCCGCCTTTCTTGATGTCGTAGATCAGCCCGACGACGAGGACGAACAGGAACACCCCGATGACCGAGAGCGAGATCAGGGCGGGCCCGGCCCCGGCGTCGAGGAACGTCCGGAACGAGACGGCCCAGGGGTAGAGGAACACGAGCTCGACGTCGAACACGATAAAGATCATCGCGACGAGATAGAACTTGACCGAGTAGCGGTCGCGGGCCGTCCCGATCGGGTCCTGGCCGCTCTCGTACGGGCTCCCCTTGATCTTGCCCGGCTGGTAGGGCCCGATCCACTCCGCGATCTTGAGGAGCGTCAGCGCCAGCCCGAGGGCCAGCAGGATCATCAGGAAGAGGGGGAGGAACTCGGTGATCATCGGCGCGGCGCGGGGGTCCGGGAAGCTACGACGGGGCGCGCTCGGGCGGTCCGCCGGGGGCCGCCCGTCGCGTGGACGTTCCGGGAAGCCGGGCCCGGGCCGCGCCGCCGTGCGGGCGTCTCCGGTCCGGGCCATCGGGGAACGGAGGTCGGCCGGGTCGGTGGGCGCCCGGGCCGGGCCGGCTCTGCCTGATCGTTCTCTGAGGAACGGGGGCGTCAACCCCCGTGGCAGGGCTCCTGAGGCGGGGCTGCCCTCCGGTGTCCGGTCCGTGTACTGGACGTGAAGGGCACGTTCGGGTACCATGAATGTCCCACCATCCCCCGCGCCCATGCGCCTCTCCTTACTCCTCTCGGCTGCCCTCCTGCTGGCGGCCTGCGACGCCGGCGACGCGACCGGCCCCGACGCCGCCGACCTCCCCGCCGACCTCGGCGCGCCCGAAGACGTCGCCGTCTCCGACGTCGTCCCGACGGCCCCCGACGCCGACCCCGCCAGTGACCGCTACATTGTCGTGATCGCCGAGGCCGACGCGGCGACGGCCCGGACCGGCGGGGCGCTCCGGTCTCTCGTCGCTGACGTCTCGGCGCAGGGCGCCGACGTCACGGCGACGTACGAGACGGTCCTGACCGGCTTCGCCGCGCGGATGTCGGCCGCCGACGCCGCGGCCCTCGCCCGCGACCCGCGCGTGGCCTACGTCGAGCCCGACCTCCCGGTGCGCGCGCTCGCCACGCAGTCGGGCGCTCCGTGGGGCCTCGACCGGATCGACCAGCGGGCCGGGACCGACGGCCTGTACACCTACAGCACGACGGCCTCGAACGTCACGGTCTACGTGATCGACACGGGCATCCGCACGGGCCACGCCGACTTTGGCGGCCGGGCCACGAACGGGTTCGACGCCTTCGGCGGGAACGGCCAGGACTGCAACGGGCACGGGACGCACGTCGCGGGCACCGTCGGCGGCCAGACGTACGGGGTGGCGAAGGGCGCCGCGCTCGTCGGCGTCCGCGTGCTCGACTGCGACGGGAGCGGGTTTACCTCGGGCGTCATCGCCGGCGTGGACTGGGTCACGGCCGACGCCAGCGGGCCGTCGGTCGCCAACATGAGCCTGGGCGGCGGGGCCTCGTCGGCGCTCGATGCGGCCGTCCGCAACTCGGTCGCCTCGGGCGTGACGTACGCCGTCGCGGCCGGGAACGAGAACCGCGACGCCTGCACCGGCTCGCCCTCGCGGGTCGCCGAGGCCATCACCGTCGGCGCCACGGGCTCGGGCGACGGCCGGGCGTCGTTCTCGAACTACGGGTCGTGCCTCGACCTGTTCGCGCCGGGCGTCTCGATCCGGTCGGCGTGGTACACGAGCAACACGGCGACGGCCTCGCTCTCAGGCACGTCGATGGCGAGCCCACACGTGGCCGGGGCCGCCGCCCTGCTCCTGGCCGGGAGCCCGGGCGCCTCGCCGGCCGCCGTCGCCTCGGCGCTCGCCGACGCGGCCACGCCCGGCGCGGTCTCGAACGCGCGGAGCGCGGCCGACGACCTCCTCTACGTCGGGTCCGGCAGCGCCGAGCCCCCGCCGCCCGCGGCGCTCACGCTCGACGTCCAGGGCCGGCGGTCGTGGGGGTACTCGCTCGTCGACCTGACGTGGGCCAACGCCCAGGGCTCCCAGGTCGACGTCTACGTCAACGGGGCGTACGGCACGGCGACGCCCAACGACGGGGCCCAGTCGTTCAGCCTCGGCTACCGCCGCACGGGGACGTACGCCTTCACGGTCTGCGAGGCCGGGACGTCGACGTGCTCGCCGGCGGTGAGCGTCACGTTCTAGCCGGTCGCCGGCCGGCCGCGGCCCGCTGGCGGTGCACCTCCGCCAGCGGGCCGCGGCTACGCCAGCCCGACGCGCTCGAAGACCTCGTCCACCCGCGCTCGGTGGTACGCCGGGTCGAAGGCGTCGGCGATCTGGTCGGGCGAGAGCTTGGCCGTCACGTCCGGCGCGGCCTCGACGATCTCGCGGAAGCCTCGGCGCTCGCGCCACGCCTGCATGGCGAGCGGCTGGACGGTGTCGTAGGCGTCCTCCCGGCTCAGCCCGGCCTCGATCAGCATCAGGAGGAGCCGCTGGCTGTAGACGAGGCCGTACGTCCGGTCCAGGTTCTCGGCCATCCGGTCAGGGTAGACCGTCAGGTTCTCGACGATCCGCGCAAGCCGGGCGAGGGCGTAGTCGAGGGCGACCGTCGCGTCGGGAAGGACCACGCGCTCGACCGACGAGTGGCTGATGTCGCGCTCGTGCCAGAGCGCCACGTTCTCGTAGGCCGCCACCATGTAGCCGCGCAGCAGGCGCGCCATGCCGGTCAGGTTCTCCGAGCCGACCGGGTTCCGCTTGTGGGGCATCGCGCTCGACCCCTTCTGGCCGGGCCGGAACGCCTCCTCGGCCTCCAGGACCTCCGACCGCTGGAGGTGGCGGATCTCGACGGCGACCGACTCGATCGTGGTGCCCACGAGGGCCAGCATGCCGAGGTACTGCGCGTGGAGGTCGCGCGGCAAGACCTGCGTCGAGATCGGGGCCGGGCGGAGGCCGAGCCGCTCGCACGTGAGGCGCTCGACCTCGGGCGGGATGTTGGCGAACGTCCCGACCGCGCCCGAGAGCTTCCCGACGCGGACGGCCTCGGCGGCGGCGTCGAACCGCTCGACGTCGCGCCGCACCTGGTCGTAGAACCGGGCCAGCTTGAGCCCGAACGTCGTCGGCTCGGCGTGGACGCCGTGCGTCCGCCCGACGCAGACGGTGCGCTTGTGCTCGCGGGCCCGGGCGGCCAGCACCTCCGCCAGCCGGACGAGGCCCTCGCGCAGGATCTTGTTCGCGCGCAGCAGCCGGAGCGACTGTGCCGTGTCGACCACGTCGGACGACGTGAGCCCGTAGTGGACCCACTTCCGCTCGGGCCCGAGCGTCTCCGACACGGCCCGCGTGAAGGCCACGACGTCGTGCCGCGTCTCGGCCTCGATCTCGTGGATCCGCCCGACGTCGAACGACGCCTTCTCGTAGAGGGTCTCGACGTCCTCGTGCGGGATCTGGCCGGTCGCCTCGGCCCAGGCCCAGCACGCGGCGAGCTCGACGTCGAGCCAGGCCTGGAACTGGGCCTCCTCGGTCCAAAGGGCGCCCATCTCGGGGCGGGTGTAGCGGTCGATCATGGCGGCGGGGGAGGGGCCAGCAAGGTCGCCCGCCGGCCGCTGGCGGCGGCTGAAGGCGGCGCCAAGACCGGAGGGCGGGCTTAAAACTCGACGCTGAACCCGACCGTCGGGAGGCGCCCCACGTTCGTCTGCTCGCGGAGGCGGTCCGGCTCGGCCGGGTCCTCGGTGTACTCGAGGGCGAAGACGTTCTCGCGGTCGAGGACGTTCTGCACGTCGAGGTAGACGACCCCGTTGAGCCGGCGGCCGAGGTCGAACCGGCGGTCCACGCGGAGGTCCCAGCGGGCGTAGGCCGGCGTCCGCTCGGCGCCGATCCGGTCGAGGTCGAGCACGCCGCGCCGCGAGAGCGCGTACTCGACGGCCGAGGCCTCCAGGTCGAACGGCGTGAACGGCCGCCCGCTCTGGACCGTCAGCCGCGTGCCGACCTCCCACGCCCCGAGCCGCACGCCGCCCGTGAGCGAGACGGTGTGGCGGACGTCCCACGCGCTCGGCCGGTAGACGCCGTCGGCCCCGGTGAACTCGCTCCACCCGAGCGTGTACGCGCCGAGCCCGTACCACCGGCCGGTCAGCTTCTTCTGCGCCGAGACCTCGACGCCGTACGCCCGGCCCTCGCCCTCCGACGTGAGCGGCTCGGCCCCGACGAACCCGAAGTCGCCGCCGAGGTTGGCGAGCGAGACGCGCGGGTCGCTCGCCGAGACGGGGTAGTCCGCGTAGTCCTTGTAGTAGCCCTCCAGCGACACGCGGAGGCTGGGCGCGGGCGTCACCGCCAGCCCGCCGACGACTTGGCCCACGCTGATCCACCGGAGCCCGCGGTTGACGAACCGGCCGTCCTCCTGGACCGCCAGCGAGATCAGTTCCGGCGATTGCGTAAAGCGGCCGACCGCGGCGCTCGCCTCCACGTTGTCGGTAAGGTCGTAGCTGGCGCTCGCGCGGGGCGAGAGCACCCAGCCCTGGTCGAGCGCGTCCGCGACGTCGGCGCGGAGGCCGCCGGTGAGGGCGAGGCGCCCGCCTGCGGCCCGGGCCGTGAGCTGGGCGTAGCCGAACCCCTTCCAGAGCCCGAGGTCGGTCCCGAACGCGACGTCCGTGTCGAAGGGCGTGGCCGGCGTCGCGCGCTGGAAAAAGTCGCTCACGATCGTCTCGCGCGAGGCCCCGCCGCCGACGCCCAGCGTGAGGCCGGGCCGGAGGCGGAGGTCGCCGTCGGTGCGGAGCCGCCACGCGGCCTCCTCGGCGTCGTTCGCCAGGAGCGGCTCGCCGGCCTCGTCGCGGTCGGCAAAGCGGAACTCCTGGTAGGAACGGCTGACGGCCGTCGTAAACAAGCCGCCCGGGACGAGGCGCCGCCACGAGACGCCCTGCGTGTAGCTCCGCTGGTCGTTGTCGGCCACGCGCGACGCGATCTCCTGGTTCTCGAAGTCGTCGTCGGGCGCGGGCTGGACGATGTCGAAGTCGTCGACGGCCCAGAGCCCGAAGTAGACGAGCCGGTCGCGCGTGCCCGGCGCGTACTCCACACGGCTCTGGAAGTCCCAGTAGGCCGGGCGGATGGGGAGGTCGAGGAGCTGGAACAGGAACTGGAGGTAGCTCCGCCGTGCCGAGAACGTCCAGTTGAAGTCGTCCCCGGAGGACCCGTCGAGCGACAGGGCCGACTCGCTCGCGCCCACCGTGAAGTCGCCCGAGAGCGTGCCCGGGCTGCCCGGCCGGTTCTCGATGAGGAGGACCGACGAGGCCGCGTCGCCGTAGCGGACGGGGAACCCGCCGGTGTAGAACGTGGCCTCGCGGATAAAGTCGACGTTGAGGAGCCCGACGGCCCCGCCCGTCGCGCCCTGCGTGGCGAAGTGGTTGATCTGCGGGACCTCGATCCCATCCACAAAGTAGGCGTTCTCGCTCGGGCCGCCGCCGCGGACGAGGAGGTCGTTCCGGTTGTCCACGCCGCTGGCGACGCCGGGGAGCGCCAGCAGCGAGCGCGAGACGTCGTTGAGGCCGCCGGGCGTCCGGCGGATCTCCTCGGGCCCGAGCGCGGCCACCGAGACCGGCGCGTCGGGGGCGTCGTCGAAAAAGCCGGCCGTGACCACGACCTCGTCGCCCTCCGCGACCGCCAGCTGGAGCTCGAACAGGAGGAACGTCGGCCGCGAGCCCTGCACCACCACGTCGGTCCGCGTCTGCGTCTCGTAGCCGACGAACGTGGCGCGGACGCGGTACGCCCCGGGCGCGACGCCCTCGACCGTGTAGCTCCCGTCGAGGTCCGCCACGGCGCCGGCCACGAGGGCGTCCCCGTCGAGCACGGCGACGTTGGCGCCGGGCAGCGGCTCCTGCGTCGTCGCGTCGACGACGCGGCCGGTGACGGTCTGGGCCGCGGCCGGCGCCACGAGGCCGACGGCGAGGACAACGAGGAGGGCGGTGCGGGGGGACATGGCTCCGGCGTGGGGGGCTCCCTGAATCCGCAGGGGCCGGCGCGGTTCGCGGCGGAGCGGAGGAATCAGTGCGAACGCCTCACCAATCCGCCAGCGGCGTGGGCGCCGGCTGGCGGCTCGCCCCAGCCCGCCGGCGGGCCCGTCGCAGTCCGGGCGCGGCCGTCTACTCCTCCGGCCCGATCAGCCGGCGGAGCACGTCGACCGCGAGGGCGTCGACGCCGGGCCCGACGCCGGCGTTCGTGAGCGCGACGACGGCGACGCCGGAGCCGGGCACGACCCCGAGGAACGACCGGAAGCCGCCCGTCCCGCCGGCGTGGAAGGCCAGGGTCTGCGCCCCGTCGCCGGGTGTCGAGGCCAGGAACCAGCCGAGGCCGATCCGCCGGTCGTCGTCGACGTCGAACCGGGGCTCGAGCGAGAGGGCGAGGGCGTCGGCGAGCGGCGTGGAGGCCGGGTCGAGCGCGGCCTCGCCGAGCGTGAGGAGGTCGGCCGCCGTCGAGAGGTAGCCGCCGGCCCCAGCCGTGGCCTCCTGGAACGTCCAGTAGGAGACGGGCTCGCCCGCGGCGTCGTGGCCCCGCGCCCGCCGGAGCGTGTCCGACACGGCGAGGGCCGTCCCCGTCATCCCGAGCGGCCCGAGCACGCGGTCCGCGACGAGCGCCCCGTACGTCGTCCCGGCATGGCGGGCGAGGGCGTGGCCGAGCAGGCCGACGCCCAGGTTCGAGTAGGCAAACGTCTCGCCCGGGGCCGTCACGGCCCGCGGCTGAGACAGCGACGCGTAGAGCGCGGCGGCGTCGTAGAGCGCGTACGGGTCGGCCATGCTGAAGCCGGGCGCGAACCCCATCTCGATCGCGAGCCGGGGGAGGCCCGACGTGTGCGTCGCGAGGTGCCACAGCCGGACCGGACCGGCCGCGTGCTGCTCGACCATCGCCGAGTCTGGGAGAAGGTCGCGGACGGGCGTCTCGAGCGCGACCTCGCCGCGGCCGACGGCCTCCGCCAGCGCGAGCGCCGTGAGCACCTTCGAGATCGAACCGATCTCGTAGGCCGTGTGGGCGTCCGGCGCCGTCCCCGCGCTGTCGGCCGCCCCGACGCCCGCGACGTGCCGCTCGCCCCCGACCGAGACGGCGAGGACGAGCGACGGGAGGCCATGCTCCGCGGCGTAGGCGCGGGCGAGCGAGTCGAGCGGAGCCGCCGGCTGGGCGCTGGCGGCGGCCGTGAGCGAGACGGCGAGGGCGCCGAGCAGGCACCGTCGGTTCCGTAGAGGCATGGTCGTCGGGGGGGGCGGGCCGAACGATACGCGCGACGACGGGGCCAGCCGGGCGGTTGCGGCGCCGGATTCCCGGCCGCTTCGCAACCCCCGCCCGCCCGCGCGGTACATTCGCTCCCGCCGGCCGCCCGGGGCGTTCCGCCCTGGGCCCGCCGGCAGAGTGAGGGCACGTCCCGTACGGCCAGCTCCCTCGGAACCCCGCCAGGGCCGGAAGGCAGCAACGGTACGAGGTCGATGCGGCGCGATACGGATCGCGTGCCCTCACTCTTTTTCTGTATCTGCCCCGCCCGATGCTCCCGCTCCCCCTCGCCCAGGCCGCGCCGGGCGGCCTCCTCGGCAGCCCGCTCCTCCTCATCGCCATCCTGTTCCTCGTGATGTACTTCACGATGATCCGGCCGCAGGCGAAGCAGGCGAAGGCCCACCGCGCGCTCATCTCCGGCCTTGAGAAGGGCGACAAGGTGGTCACCGCCGGCGGCATCCACGGGACGATCCGGGCCGTCGAGGACGCGACCGTCCTCCTCGAAGTGGACGGGGGGACGAAGCTCCGGCTCGACCGCGGCAAGGTCGTGGCCCTCGCCGTCGACAAGGCCAAGGCGCCCGCCTAGCGCCCGGCCGGCGACGGCCGCCGCCAGCGGCGCGCAGCGAAGATTCGCCGCGCTGGCAACCGTTCCCCCGGCCGCCCCGTTCGCACCGGCAGACCCCGCCGCAGCAGCATGGCCGACGCCCCCGAGGACCCGACCGACACCGTCCGCTTCGACGCGGTCGAGGCGGCCGTCGAGGACGTCCAGAACGGCCGGCTCGTCGTCGTCGTGGACGACGAGGACCGCGAGAACGAGGGGGACCTCATCGGCGCCGCCGAGCTCGTCACGCCCGACGCCGTCAACTTCATGGCCCGCGAGGCGCGCGGGCTGATGTGCGTGGCGATCACGCGCGAGCGGGCCGCCGCCCTCGACCTGCCCATGATGGAGGCCCGGAACACCGGCCTCCACGAGACGCCCTTCACCGTCTCCGTCGACCTCCGCGAGGGGACGACGACCGGCATCTCGGCCGCCGACCGGGCCAAGACCATCCGGGCCCTCTCCGACCCCGCGGCCTCGCCCGGCGACTTCGCGCGGCCCGGCCACATCTTCCCGCTCCGGGCCCAGACCGGCGGCGTGCTCCGCCGGGCCGGCCACACCGAGGCGGCCGTCGACCTCGCCCGGCTGGCGGGGCTGAGGCCGGCCGGCGTCCTCATCGAGATCCTGCGCGAGGACGGGACGATGGCCCGCGTGCCCGACCTCCGCGCCTTCGCCGACGCCCACGGCCTGAAGCTGGTCACGATCAAGGATCTCATCGCCCACCGGATGCGGACCGAAACGTTGGTCCGCCGCGCCGTCGAGGTCCAGATGCCGACCGACAAGGGCGACTTCCGGCTGGCGGCCTACGAGGAGGTCCTGACCGGCGACGTCCACCTCGCGCTCGTCAAGGGCGAGTGGGCCGAGGGCGAGCCGGTCCTCGTCCGCGTCCACAGCCAGTGCGTGACCGGCGACATCTTCGGGAGCGCCCGGTGCGACTGCGGCGACCAGCTCGCGCGGGCGATGGCCCAGGTCGAGCGGGCCGGGCGCGGCGTCATCCTCTACATGAAGCAGGAGGGCCGGGGGATCGGGCTCCTCAACAAGCTCCGGGCCTACAAGCTCCAGGAGGGCGGGATGGACACGGTCGAGGCCAACGAGGCGCTCGGGTTCGGGATGGACCTCCGGGACTACGGGATCGGGTGCCAGATCCTGCGCGACCTCGGCGTCCGCCGGCTCCGGCTGATGACGAACAACCCGCAGAAGCGGGTCGGGCTGGCCGGCTACGGGCTCGAGATCGTCGACCGCGTGCCGATCGAGGTCCCGGCCGGGGCCCACAACGCCCGCTACCTCCAGACCAAGCGCGACCGGATGGGCCACCTCCTCGACCTCGGCGGCCACGACGCCGACGCGCTCGCCCGTGCCCTCGGCGAGGGGTAGGGGGAGTGCGTCGGCGCTCTCCGAGCGCGTAGTCTCTGCCCACTCCTCTCGTCGGGTCCTGCCATGAAGCACGTCGCCCTCGCCGCGCTGGCGGCCGCGCTCGCCGCCTGCGGCCCGTCCTCGGAGCCGGCCGGGGCGCCCGCCCCGCCGGAGCCCGCGCCCG
>CAZDFV010000021.1:0-25254 GCA_964504495.1 uncultured Rhodothermales bacterium | reverse complement strand
CCACCCCGACGAGCACCCGCCACAGCGGGGCCTTCCCGCCCTGCCGCTTCCGCTCGGCCTCGGCCGCCAGGACGTGCTCGACCGTGACCAGACCCCGCCGCAGGAGCGCCTGGACCACGCGGTCTTGGACGTTCGCAAACGCGTGGGGGACGGGCGTGGCGCCGGCCGCCCCGTCGCCGCCCAAGGCGCCGGGCGACGCGGCAGACACGGGAGCCTCCTGCGGACGAGCGTGCGGGGGGGGCAGAGCGGACATGGTGGGAGGACGGATGGAGACGGCGCCTATAGCCCCATGAGGTCGGACGAGGACGGGCGGATCATCGCGGTCTCGGCCGAGAGCACGGTCAGGAACGCGACCATGAGCCCGATGAACAGGCCGACGAACGTCTGGATCGTCTCGACGGCCACCTTCAGCTTCAGCGTCGTCTCGCGCTCGTAGTAGTTCGCGATCTGCTCGGCGCTCTTCCGCACGGCCCCGGTCTCGGCGCCCGTCTTGAACCGCGAGAGCGTCATGGCCGTGAACACGCCCGAGGCCTCCATCGAGTGGACGAGGTCGGCCCCCTGCCCCATCATCATGGGGATCGTGACCGTCTTAATCTGGTGCTCCATGTACTTGTTGCCGCACGCCTCGGCGGCCACCTTGATGACCTCGAGGTTCTCGCCCGAGCCCGAGTACAGGATGGCGAAGACGCGGGCGAAGACCTCGATGTTCAGCTTGTGGAGGAGCCCCCCGATCACCGGGATCCGGATCATGTTCTTGGCGAGGAAGAACTGGCCCTTCGGCGTGCGGAAGTAGGCGAACAAGGCGACCGCGACGGCCAGGAGCGCGACGAACATCACGCCCATCCACTTGTCGAGGAACGCGCTCATCGCGAGCGAGAACGTCGTGAGCGGGGGGAGCTCGAGGTTGTCGAAGTCGGCGAAGAGCCCGGCCGTCTGCGGCACGATGTACCACACGTACCAGACGAACACGCCGAGCGTGGCGAGAATCGTCACCGACGGCATGATGAGCGCGGACTTCACGCTCTTGCGGAACTCGTCCTTCCGCTCTAGGAACCGGGCCGTGGCCTCGTAGATCTCGGCCATGTTGCCGGACTGCGAGGCCACGCCGAGCATGTAGGCCGTGAACTGGCCGAGGGCCTCCTGGTGCTTCATGAAGGCCTGCTTGGCCTCCATCCCCCCCTTGAGGTCGGACGAGATGTCGCGCAAGACCGACTTGAGCGAGGCCGAGGAGATGTCGGCCATGAGGAGGTTCATGACCTCCGTGAAGGCCATCTTCTCCATGAGCAGGTTGGCCGCGAGCCGGACGAACATGATCACGTCCGATGTCGGCGGCTTCCGCTGGATGTTGAGGAGGTTCTTCTGGATCGAGACGACCTCGAGCCCCATCCGCTCGAGCGCGCTCCGGATCTCGTCCTCGGCGTACGCCTTCTGCTCGCCCTTGACGACCTTCCCCGACGGGTGCTTGATCTTGTACCGGTAGACCATCCGCTCCTCGAGGTCGCGGAGGGTGAAGGCGTGCTTCTCGGAGAGGGCCTCGACCTTTTTCGAGGCGGCCTTCTTGTTGGGGGCGTAGACCGTCCCCTGGACGGACTGGCCGCCCGTCGAGACGCCGCTGAACCGGAACTCTGCCATCGGGATGGGGGGGGAAGCTGCCCGGGGTATCGGTCGGGGCCGGGGCGTCTATAGCCCGGCGGGCCCGCTTTGCCCGGCCCGGGCCGGCAGGCCCGCGGGGGCTGGCGGCGGCCCGCAACGGGAGCGGCGGCGGACCCGCCGTGGGGTCCGCCGCCGCGGGGCTCGTCTGCCGGGCCGGGGCTCAGCAGGCCCCGTTCGCCGTCAGCGTGATCGAACCGTCGAGGGCGACGCACGTCTGGGTGATCGCGTTGTCCTCGACGCGGACGTAGGCGCCCACGCCGGGGGTCATCGTGCTCACCCCGACAATCTCGAGCGTGGTCCCGGTCGCGCTCAGGATGGCGTGGTCGGTGTAGGTCAAGCTGTCGCTGGTCCCGATGGTTTCGAACCCGTCGGCGGCGAGGGGATCGTAGCTCCCGCTCCCACCTCCCCCGTGGATCGTCGAGCGGGCCCGCCAGTTGACGGCCTCCTGGGCGAGCCGGACGTTCCGGTTGAGGACGTCGTCGGCCTGATTCCGGCGTGCGTTGTTCTCGAAGGCCGCGACTCCTGCGATTACGGCAAGCCCGACGATGACGATGCCGAGCACGAGGAGGAGGAGTTGCTGCTGTCCCATCGTTGTCTAGCGGTGGATGAAGGAGATCGGGGGGATCTAGTCTCTAAACCCCGGGCGCAAACAGACTGCGCCCCCGCTGGCCCGTGCCGGCGGGGGCGCAGAGACCGGCGCTCGTGGTGGAAGAGCGCGGATGCTTAACAGCCCGGCGCGTCGTTGTCGCCCGTGGCCGTCTTGATCGCCTTCGAGTCCAGACCGCAGATGCGGACCTCCACCTTCCGGACGTCGTCGTTTACGCCCGTCCCAGTGATGAGGGCCTCGTTCGCGTTCTCGACGCTGAACTCGTACTTCCCGTTCACGTTGACGTAAGCCGTGTCGCTATCGGTGTAGCCGAGCGTACCGAAGTGGAGGTCGGTGGTACCGTCCTGGAAGTCGCCCTCGCCGCCGCCGAACGCGGTCGGCTTGAGGGCCCAGGCCTGGGCGTCGGAGGCGATGCGGATGGCGTCGTTGACCATGGCGTCCTGGTTCGCCTTCTTCTGGTTCTCGCCGAAGGCCTGGATGCCGACGACGACCGCGAGCCCGACGATGACGATGCCGAGGACGAGGAGGAGGAGCTGCTGCTGTCCCATGTGTAAGTGGTGCTTGTGAGGCGGGGGCGCCCCTTGTGGTGAGTGCCCCCGCGAGTGTCTGCCGGGGGGGTGGTGGCGACGGCCTTACGGGGCCGCCGGTGTCCTCCCCCCTCCTACCAGAGCCGTGCCCGGTCCGGCGCGGACCGGCCGGCGGGCCGTTTACTCGCCGTCCCTGTCGCCGCCCGTACCCGCCAGGGCGCCGTTGTCCGGCGGGTCCCGGCCGCGGGGGCCCGGCAGGCCGTCGGACGGCCCGGCGGGGCGGGGTTCCCTTTCGGAATGGGGACGGGCGAATCCCCCCAGGCAGGGCGCCCGCCGGAACCGCTGGAGCCCTTCGGCCGTGCGCTCCCCCCACTCTCCCCCGCCCCCATGGCCGCCCCGTCGAACGACCCCAACCACTCCTCCCTCCAGGACGAGGCCTCCCGCCTCGCCGACACCGCCCGCGACCGGGCCTCCAGCGCCTTCGAGGAGGTCAAGCTGGCCTCGAACCAGCTCGTCGACCGCGTCCGCGAGTACATCGAGGACGCCAACGTCAAGCACGTGGCGATCAAGAAGGACGGCCGGACGCTCCTCGAGATCCCGATGACGGTCGGGGTCGGGGCCGGGGCCGCGGCCCTCCTGTTCAACCCCGTCCTCTCGGCCGTCGGCGCGCTGGCGGCCCTCGTCTCCGACGTCACGGTCGTCGTCGAGCGCGACGAGGCCCCGGGCGGGACGTCGGGCGACGCCGCCGCCAGCGACCCGGCGGCGGGGCCGGCCGGCGAGCACGTCGCGAACGTGAACGACCCGGACACGAGCCCGTCGCTCCAGGACGACGACAAGACCGTCGGCCGCCCCTAGCCGACCGCACGCGGGGGGCCGACCTGGGCGTCCGGGTCGGGCCCCCTTTTTCCGTATGCCGGTCCCCGACGAGGCCACGCGCGGCCAGCTCGACGAGTGGGCGGCGCTGTACGAGCGCCCGGCGTTCGTCGCCGACGACCCGGTCTCGCTCCCGCACGCCTTCGACGACCCGGCGGACCAGGAGACGATCGGGCTCTTCGCTGCGGTCCTCGCCTGGGGCCGGCGGTCCGTCGTCCTCGCCAAGCTCGAGGAGCTCGTCGAGCGGATGGGGGGCCGGCCGCACCGGTTCGTCCGCGACTTCGGCCCGCGCGGGGCCGACCGGCTCGACGGGTTCAAGCACCGGACGTTCTCGTCGGCCGACTCCCAGGCCCTCGCGGCCTCGCTCCGGGTGGTGTTGGAGCGGCACGGCTCGCTGGGCGCCCTGTTCGCGGGCGGCCTCACCCCGGACGACGCCGACGTCGGGCCGGGCATCCAGCGCTTGTCGGACACGCTCATCGCGTCCGGCCCGGGCGTCCGCGCGAAGCACCTCGCGCGGCCCTCGACGGGGAGCGCGTGCAAGCGGCTGGCGATGTACGCCCGGTGGATGGTGCGGCCGGGGCCGGTCGACCTCGGGCTGTGGGGGCCGGGGACGGCCCCCGGCGTCCGGCCGTCGCAGCTCGTCCTCCCGCTCGACGTCCACACCGGCCGGCAGGCGCGGCGGCTCGGGCTCCTCACGCGGCGGGCCGACGACTGGCGGGCCGTCCAGGAGGTCACGGCCGTCTGCCGGGCGCTCTGCCCCGCGGACCCGGCCCGCTACGACTACGCCCTGTTCGGGCTGGGCGCCTACGGCGGCGAGCCGATCGGGTGAGCGGCTCGCGGCGAAGGTGCCCGACTGGCGGTGACTGTCGCCGACAGACCGAGGCCAGGTTGCCCAGAGCGTTCCGCATCGGTGCTCCCTCTCCGAGGGGGTGAGAGCTGCTACGTCCTCAGACGTGAGTAGGATTGTAAATACAAATGCAACCCGTCATTCCCGCGCAGGCGGGGATCCAGGGCTCGTCCGGCACCGTGCTCGTCCGTCCTGGATCCCCGCCTGCGCGGGGATGACGACACGTGTTTGTATGGCGAGCACAGAGCTTAGCAGCCCTGCTCCCAGGGGGTGAGGGCGAGCCGAGCGCGGTCCGCCGCGCCGGCGATGACCACCGCCAGCCGGAGGGGCGGAGCGCTCCGGTCGGCCGACCACGCGTGCCCCTCCTGTCCAGGAGGGGAGCGTTCCCCGAGCCCCTGCCCCCTACACCTCGTCGCCGACGGCCCGGTACGACCGGTGGTAGTAGAGGAGCGGGGCGTGGCCGGCGCCGGCGATGATCTCGTCGACGCGGCCGATCCAGACCGTGTGGTCGCCGGCCCCGACGTGGGCGTGGGGGCGGCAGAGGAGGACGCCGAGCGTCCCGCGCAGGAGCGGCGGCCCGTCCCCTGCCGAGACGTGCCCGAACGGCGCCAGCTGGTCCGCCCCGTCGAGGTCGGGGGCGGCGAACCGCTCGGCGACGGCGGCCTGGTCGGAGGCGAGGAGGTGGACGGCCCACCGGTCGGCCTCGGCGAGCGCTGCGTGGAGGCGCGTCCCGCGCGTCACGTTGAACGAGACGAGGGGCGGGTCGAGCGAGACGCTCGCGAACGAGCCGATCGTGGCGCCGCGCGGGCCGTCCGCCGTCCGCGCCGTGACCACGACGACGGGCGACGGGAGGTGGCGGAGGGCCCGGCGGAGGGCCTGGCCCGTCGCGGCGACGGCCTCGGGCCGCTCGGGGGCCTGGTCGGCGGGGGCGGGGGTCGTGTTCACGCGGGTGGGACGGGCGCTCGCGTGCGGGGTTCACGCCCGGCCCCGGCCCGCTGGCGGGCACCGCCGGCGTCCGCGCCCCTACCCCGTACCCTGCCCCGTGAAGGCGTCCCTCACCCGGCTGAAGAACCCCTTCCGGTCCTCCGCCTTGGGCTGGGGCTGGAGGGCCGGCTCGTCGCGGAGCCGCTCGAGCGCGGCGCGGAGGCTCGACGGGAGGTCCTGCGGCGTCCACACGTGGACCCGGACCATCTGGTCGCCCCGGCGGCCCCCGCCGACCTCGGGGAGCCCGCGCCCGCGCATCCGCAGGACGCGGCCGGCCTGGATGCCCGCGTCGATCTGGAGCGTGGCCCGGCCCTTCAGCGTCGGGACCGTCGCCTCCGTCCCCAGCGCGGCGTCGGGGAACGAGAGGTAGAGGTCGTGGACGACGTCGAGCCCGTCGCGCGTGAAGTGCTCGTGCGGCCGCTCGTCGATCTCGACCCGGAGGTTGCCCGCCGGGCCGCCCCGGACGCCCGCGTTCCCCGCCCCGCGGATCTGGAGGTAGTGCCCGCCGGCCACGCCGGCCGGCACCTCGACGTCGACGGTCTCCTCGCCCTTGACGCGGCCCTCGCCCGCGCAGACGCGGCACTTCTCCTCGACCACGCGGCCCTCGCCGTCGCACGTCGGGCACGGGGCGACGTTGACGAACTGGCCGAAAAACGAGTTCGACACCTGGCGGACCTCGCCGGCGCCCCCGCACGTCGGGCACGTCTGGAACCCGCCCTCGGGGTCCTCGGCGCCGGTCCCCGCGCAGGGCTCGCACGGGACGAACTTCCGGAGCTTGAGCTGGCGCTCGGTCCCCTCGGCGATCTCCTCGAGCGAGAGCGCCAGCCGGACGCGGAGGTCGGTCCCCGGACGGCCGCCGCGGCGCCGGCCCCGCTGGCGGCCGAACACGTCGTCGAACTGGGAGCCCCCGCCGAAGATGTCCGAGAACGCCGAGAAGATGTCGGAGATGTCGGCGAACCCGCCCGGGCCGGGCCCGGCCGCCCCGCCCAGGCCGGCCCGCCCGAACCGGTCGTAGCGGGCCCGCTTGTCGGCGTCGGAGAGCACCTCGTAGGCCTCGGCGGCCTCCTTGAAGCTGGCCTCGGCCTCGGCGTCGCCCGGGTTCCGGTCGGGGTGGAAGGCGAGGGCCTTTTTCCGGTACGCCTTCTTGATCTCGTCCGGCGTCGCGGTGCGCGGGACGCCCAGGATCTCGTAGTAGTCGCGCTCGGCGGTGGCGGCCATGAGTGGGGGGACGGTCGGGGGGGGGCCGTAGGCGCGGGCTAGGCGGCGACGATGACGCGGGCGTGGCGGAGGACCCGGTCGCCCAGGCGGTACCCGGGCTGGACCTCGGCGAGGACCGTGCCGGGCTCGGCGTCTTCGGCCGGCTGCTGCATCACGGCCTCGTGCTCCTCCTCGTCGAACGGGCGGCCGACGGCCTCGATCGGCTCGACGCCGACGCGCCCGAGGGCGTCCTGGAACTTCCGGTGGACGAGCTCGACGCCCTCGACGAGCGCGCCGACGGCGCCCTCGGCCCCGCCCGACTGGCGGGCCGCCTCGAGCGAGCGGCGGAGGTCGTCGTAGACGTCGAGGACCGGGAGGAGCACCTCCTGCCGGCCCCGGCGGACGGCCTCGGCCCGGTCGTTCTCCGAGCGGCGCCGGTAGTTCTGGTACTCGGCCGCTTGGCGGAGGAGCTTGTCCTGGAGCTGGCCGGCCTCCGCGCGGAGGCGGTCGGCCTCGGCCGAGGGCCCGCCGGCGGCGTCGCCGGTCGCCTCGTCGGCCGGAGGCCCGGCGGCGGCGTCGGGCGGGGCCGTCGGGTCGGGCGCCTCGTCGTCGAGGTGGGCGTCGGACGGGGACACGGTGGGCTCGGACATGGACTATCGGGGACCGGGACCTGGGAAGATCGCGCAGGGGAGCGGCGGGGTCGAGCGAAACGGGTGCAAAGGGCCCTCGGACGGGGCGCGCCGGGCCGGGGCGCCGGGGGCGCCCCCACGCCCGGCTAGTCCGCCAGCGGGTCGCCGAGGAGGCCGGCCACGTGCTCGACGAGCACGATGGCCCGGGCGTAGTCCATCCGCGTCGGGCCGATCACGGCCACGGCCCCGGCCGCCTCGCCCACACGGTACGGGGCCGTCACGACGGAGTAGACCGGGCTGCCCTCGCCGGCCGGGCCGCCCGCGTCGCCGCCCGGCCGCCGCTCGACCTCGCGGCCGATGAGGACCACGGCCCGCTCGGGCTGGGCCGGGTCGAGGAGGGCCGGCCGCTCGAGGAGGTGGACGACGACGTCCTCGCTCTCGGCCAGCTCGACCACGTCGCGGACGAGCTCGGGCCGGTTGAACTCGGGCTGCGATACGAGGTGCTGTGCCCCCCCGATCGCCGCCCGCCGCTCGGGGGCCGCCTCGCGAAACAGGGCCGGCCCCTCGCGGAGCACGACGCGGACGACGCCCGTCCGGTCGTCGTCGGCGAGGTCCTGGACGCGCTCGGCGCCCGTCCGGCGGATCTCGTCGAGGGTGTGCCCGGCCAGCCGCTCGTTCAGCCGCTGCACGACGGCGTCGAGCGCGTCCGGCCGCTGCGCGCCGAGCTCGACGCCGAGCTCGGCCGTGACCGTCCGGGCCAGCCCGCCCCGGAGCGCGAGCACGAACAGGACGCGCGCGGCCCCGAGCGGGACCACCTCGATCCGGTCGAGGACGCCCGACGACAGCCGCGGCGTGAGGACGACGCCCAGCAGCTGGCTGAGCCGGCCGAGCAGGCGCGACGTGTCGCGGGCCACGGCGTCGAGGTCGCCCAGGCGACGGCGGACGCCCTCGCGGAGCAGGTCGGCCTCGCGCGGCGACAGGCCCGAGACGTCCATGAGGTCGTCCACGTAGAGCCGGTACCCCTGCTCGGTCGGGACCCGCCCGGCCGACGTGTGGGGGTGGCCGAGGTACCCGGCCGCCTCGAGCCGCTGCATCGTCGACCGGATCGAGGCGCTCGAGAGCTCGACGCGCTCTGCGAGCGCCTTCGACCCGACGGGCGCGGCCGTGTCGATAAAGTGCTGGACGACGCGGCGGAGCACGTCCTGCTCGCGCTCGGAGAGCCCGCGCTCGGAGAGCGCGGCGGTCGAGTCGGCGGGGTCCGGGGGGCGGGGCATGGCGGAGCGGGCGGCGGTCGTAACGAACGTAGCGGCCGCGTCGTTTTGCCGGGGGCGCCTCGGGCCTGCGCTTCCACCCCGTTTTCGCCGTCCGGCA
This sequence comes from uncultured Rhodothermales bacterium, assembly GCA_964504495.1. Taxonomy (GTDB): domain Bacteria; phylum Bacteroidota; class Rhodothermia; order Rhodothermales; family Rubricoccaceae; genus Rubrivirga. The sequence goes on along the minus strand of CAZDFV010000021.1, from coordinate 16,566 downwards.
GTGTGCGGGGGCGCCCCTACCTGGGGTCCGACAATCAATGGAACGGTACTGTACGGTAGGCGCGGCGTGACGCTTCGTTAGGGCCGTCTACCATTCGTCTGTGGACGCCGTCGGGTCCCGGAGCGGCCGGAGCTCCCCGCGCGCGACCGGGCCATCGAGCTCGAAGTGGTACCGGCCGAGCACGTTGACGTGCTCCGTGCCCAGCGGCGAGAGCCGGGCCACGTCCTCGTCCAACACCTCGGCGCCCTCGGCCCGGAGCGCGTCCAGCGCCGCCTGCTGGTACCGCGTCGTCCACAGCACGACGGCGTTGACGACCAGGCCCAGCGCCGAGAGCTGGTCCTCCTGGCCCTCCCGGTACCGCTTGCGGACCTCGCCGCGACGCCCGTGGAAGACGGTCCGGGCCAGTTTGTGCCGGTGCTCCTGCCGGTTGAGCTGGGTGAGCACGCGGCGCCGGTACGCCTCGTCGTCGACGTAGGCGAGGAGGAAGAGCGTCTTCGCGACCCGGCCGAGCTCGCCGACCGCCTTCGCGAGCGTCGACGGCCGGTGTCCGCGCTGGAGCACCCGCATCATCTCGTGCGCCCCGACGGCCCCGGTCTTGAGCGAGCCGGCCACCCGGAGCAGGTCGTCCCAGTTCTCCCGGACGAGCCCCGTCCGCACGCGCTGGCGGGCGACGCCGTCGAGCGGGCCGTAGTCGGCCGCCCGGTCCATCCGCCAGAGCCGGGCGTCGCCGAGGTCGGCCAGGCGAGGGCTGAACTGGTAGCCGAGCAGCCAAAACAGTCCAAAAACTGTGTCGCTGTAGCCTGCGGTGTCGGTCACGACCTCGGTGGGCTCGAGCCCCGTCTGCTGCTCGAGGAGGCCAGCGAGCACGTAGAGCGAGTCCCGGAGCGTGCCCGGCACGACGACGGCGTGGAAGCCGGTGAACTGGTCGCTCGTGAAGTTGTAGTACGTCACGCCCCGCCCGACGCCGAAGTACTTCGGGTTGGGGCCGGCGTTGAGCGTGCGTACCGGGACCACGAAGCGGAGCCCGTCGGCCGATGCGACCTCGCCGCCGCCCCACGTCTGGGCGAGCGGGATCGTCGCCTGGTAGTCGACCAAGCGTGCGTTGGCGGCGACCAGCGTCTCGGCCCGGACATAGTTCTGCAGGGTCCACGAGAGCCGTCGCGTGGTGAGCGCGGGCGTCCCCGCCTGCGAGAACGGCTGGAGCCCGACGTTGCAGGCCTCGGAGAGGAGCGCCGCGCACAGGCTGACGTCGAGGCCGTCGGCGCGGGCGCGCCCCTCGCTCGTGTGCGTGAACGCACCCGCGAACCCGGTCCACGCCTCGACCTCCAAGAGGAGCTCCGGGAGTTCGACGTGGGGCATCCGGGCTTGGACGGCAGCCCGAAGCCGGACCAGGCTCTCGGGCTCGTCGAGCTTGTCGAGCGGGGTGACGACGAGCCGGTCGCGCCCCGAAGACTGCTCGACCCGGACGGCCTCGTTGGAGTCGAGGTTGGCCGCCGTCCGCCGATAGGCCTCATCGAGCTCCTCCTGGAGCGCGGCGATCTCGTCGTCGGGCGACGGCGCGCGACCGAGCGCGCGGCAGACCGAGGGCCGCGCCTGTTCCCACCGCTCGCCCTGGAGCAGCTTCGCGCGCGGGTCGTCCCACCGCCCGCTCCCCGGTACGAACACGTCCCGCCGCCGCAGGGCACCGAGCAGTTCGTCGAGCACGCCGAACGTGTACGGCTTCCGGGCCGGGCCGCCGTCCGCGAGCGTGAGCCGCTCCCACGCGGGCGTGAGGGCGCCGAGCGGGGCCTCGCCCATCACGGGCCGTCCGGCCCGACCTTCCAACCCGCGCAGGAAGTCGACGGCGGCGAGCACCGGGGTGGCCGACCGCGTGCCCTCGAAGGGGACCGTGTCCAGGAGCGCCGGGAGGAACCGACGGACGGTCCGCCACCGGGCGAGGACCTCGTCGTGGAACCGGTCGCCGGGCTCGCGCGCGATCTCGGCGACCATCTCGGCAGCTTCCGTGAGTTCGGCACGCCCGAGACGGTCGAAGACGGCCTGGCGGACCCGAGCGTCGGGGAGATCGCCGTCGAGGAGCACCTCGACGGCCGCCCGGAGACGGAGCGCGGCCCGGTCGAACTCCCTGAGCCGACGGAAACGCTCGCGCTTCCCGTCCCGCTCGGCGTCGCGGAAGAGCCCGTCGACGAGCAGCCCGAAGAGGTCGAGCGCGTCGTCGAGCGCGACCCGCTGGACATGCTCGGCGAAGGCAACGAGCGTGGCGGTCCGGCGGGCCTCCGGCATCCGGGCGATGGTCGGGACCCACGCGCTCGCGGCGTAGCGGGCCAGCGCCTCCCGACGGGCCGTGGGGACGCCCGAGGCGCCGAGGGACGCGCCGAGGTCTCCGAGCGCCCTCGTCCGCTCCACCCGGTCCAACGCCTCGACGAGCGCGGGGCTGCTCACGCGGACGGGGGCGCGGCGGAGCCGTTCGAGTCGGCTCACGCGGTCGCCCTCTGGGATGTCGAGCAGGGCTTCGAGCTGCGCACGCTGCTCGTTTGTCGGGAGCCGCGCGAGGGCGCCGTAGAGCCGGTCGGCGGCACGGCCCCGCACGCGAGCGACGAGACGAGCCAGGGTCGTCACGCCGGGCAGGAGCACCTTCCTCTCGACGAGCCGGGCCGTCGCGAGGTCGAAGAGCACCGACGGGCGCTCGGAGGCCAGCCACGCCCGGGCGTAGAGCCAGCGGGTGAGCCGGAACGATTCCAACGGGTCGGTGAGCGGCCGGTACCCGTAGCGATCCTGGATCTCGGCGGCGTGCTCGCGCCGGGTCTCGTCGCGGCCGAGGTACCGAGCGAAGACGGCCTCCGCGTCGGAGATCCCGAGGCTCGTCCCGACCGTGCGGACGACGACGGGCGGGACCTCGGTGAGGTCCGAGAGGAAGGTGCCGAGGAACCGGACGGTCCCGAGTTGGACCGCGAACCCGAGCCGGCCCCGTGGAGTCCGGCGCTCGTCAACGACCGAGCGGTCCGCGTCCGAGAGGTAGAAGTACCGGGCGAGCTGGTCGGCTGTCGGCGGCCCGACGAAGTGGCCGTAGCGGGCGGCTTGGTCGTCGGAGAGGAACTCGACGGGCATGGGCGTGGGGGTATCAGGAAAGGGGTACCCCAGACGTACCGCTCTACGCGCCGTGCGGGCCGGTTCGGCCAGCGTCGCCGGGGGCAGCAAGAAACGTTCGGTTGTTGACACCCCCGCGAGGCGCCCCTATATAAACGTGTCCGCACCCGATCCCCCGACCGTGACCCCCGACACCCCGCCGACCTCGGCCCCACCGAAGAAGCGGGCCGCCCTCTACCTCCGCGTCTCGAAGCGCGACGGGGACCAAACAGAAGAAAACCAGCGGCGCCAGCTCCACCGCTTTCTCGAGCAGGAGGGCTACGACCTCACCCGGCCCGACGGGACGCTCCGGGAGTTCGTCGACCGCGAGTCCGGCCGGAAGGGCCGACGCGAGCGCTCGGCCTTCGCCGACGTGTTCGAGGCCGCCGAGCGGCGGGAGTTCGACACGCTGGTCTTCTGGAGCCTCGACCGGTTCAGCCGCGAGGGCATCCGCAAGACGATCTCGTACCTCCAGCAGCTCGAGGCGCTCGGCGTCCGGTTCCGGTCCTACACCGAGCCGTACCTCTCGACCGAGAACGAGCTCGTCTCCCACGTCCTGCTCGGCGTGCTGAGCTACTTCGCCGAGTACGAGGCCCAGAAGATCAGCCGACGCACCATCGCCGGGCTCGAGCGGGCGCGGGCCGAGGGAAAGGCGCTCGGGCGGCCGTCGACGTTCGACGCGCACCGAGCGGCGTTGGAGGAGATGCTCAAAGGTGGCGTGGCGAAGGCGGAGATGGCGCGGCGGACGGGGCTCGCGTACAACACGGTCAAGGCCCACCTCCGGCGGATCGAGGCCGAGCGGGCAGAGGCCAGCGCCACCGCCTAACGTCAGATCACGCCGCGTCTACCGTACAGTACCGTTCCATTGATTGTCAGACCCCAAGAGGGCCTGCCCGACCTCGACCGGCTCATGGCGTCGGCCCGCGGGCGCGAGCTCGACTGCGTGCTCGTCTGGAAGTTCGACCGCTTCGCCCGGAGCGTGTCCCACCTGGTCCGCGCGCTCGACGAGTTCGACCACCTCGGCGTCCGGTTCGTCTCCGTCCAGGACAACGTGGACACGACGAGCCCGATGGGCCGGGCCATGTTCACGGTCATCGGGGCGATGGCCGAGCTCGAGTCGGCGCTGATCGCCGAGCGGGTCTAGGCCGGGATGGCGGCGGCCAAGGCACGCGGGCGCCACGTCGGACGCCCGGCGACGGACAAAGCGGTCGCAGCGCGCGTCGAGGAGCTCGCTCGGACGACCGACCTCTCGGTGCGGAAGGTCCACGCCCCGCTAGCCGACGAGCGGGGCGGCGAGGCGGGCGTGAGCCGGTCCGTCGTCGGCCGAATCGTGAAGGAGGCTCGGGTGGGGTGACCGTCTACGGGAGCCCCGGGGGCACTCCCGTCAGCCGGTCCCGACTTCGCCAGCAGTGCCCGGCCGTTTGCCGAACGATCGACTTGGCTCCTCACTCGCCGAGGGGTAAACGCGAACGGAGACGGCTCAAGCGTCAGGCTACCTTTCGACCGCATACGCCTTCCGGTCTTCCCCTCCGTGGTCTACCTCGTCTTCGTCACGCTCGCGCCTTTCGCGCTGGCGGTGGTCGCCGCCGTCGGTGTCGGGGCGTGGCGCCGGCTGGACCGGCCCGTCGGGCGAGCGCTCGCGGTGCTCTCCGTCTGCGAGGGCGGGTGGATCGCGACGTCGGCCGCCCAGATCCTCGCGCCCAGCCAGGAGGCCACGCTCGCGCTCTCGGTCGGGATGTATGCGTGGATGGCCGCGACCGTCCTCGCGTGGCTCGCCTTCGCACTGACCTACGCCGACCGCTGGAGCCCGCTCGCGAAGGGACTGCTCGCCGCGTACGTCGTCGAGAGCGTGGTGTTCGTGGCGCTCGTCGCGACGAACGACCGTCACGGCCTGATCTGGACGGAGGTCACGTCCGTACGGGGCGGACCGTTCCAGGCGGCTCGGCTCTCGTTCGGCCCGGTCCTCTACGCCCAGGCCACCCTCGCGTGGGCCGCCATCGGCGTCTCGCTCGCCCTCGTCCTCCAGACGTTCGCACGGGCCGCCCCGCCCGTCCGGCGCCTCTCGCGGTGGGTCGCCGCCGTCGTGCTCGTCCCCGTGGTACTCAACGTGCTCTACATGTTTGGGATCTGGGCGCCCGGCAAGGACTTCTCGGGGATCGCCCTCGGGGTCGCCTCGGGCGTCGTCGGGCTGGGGGTGTTCCGAGACCGGCTCCTCGACCTCCGGCCGATCGCGCGCGACGCGCTGGTGGAGAACATCCCAGAGGGCATGGTCGTCCTGGACGACCGGGGTCGGATCGCGGACGCGAACCCAGTAGCCAGGCGGTGCCTCGCAGGGGGGGGGGCACTGGTCGGCCGCAGGGCGGCCGACGCCCTCCCAACTCCGCTTTACCAGGCCATTGCCGAGGGGCGGGGAGCGTCCCACCAGGACGTGGAGGTCAGCACGAACGGTCGGACCCGGTACTTCGACGTGACCGTCTCGAACCTCCCCGGTGAGGCGGGCCGAGTCGCGCTCCTGCTCGACGTGAGCGATCGGCGTGCCCAGGCGGAAGCGCTGCGCGAAGCCGACGAGCTCAAAACCCGGTTCCTCGCCCACATCTCGCACGAGTTCCGAACGCCGCTGACGCTCACGTTCGGCCCCCTCGACGACTTCCTCGATGGGGAGTACGCCTCCGTCGAGGAGGCCCGTCCGCACATCGCTCGGGCCCGCCGCAATGGAGGTCGGCTCCTCCGGCTCATCAACCAACTCCTGGACCTCTCCCGCCTCGGAGCCGGCGCGTTCCGCCTGAGCCCCGCGCCCCAGCCCCGCGACCTCGCCGAGCACGTCCGCGGGCTGACCGCCCTCTTCGTCGGGCACGCCGAGGCCTCCGGCGTCGCGCTCCGCACGGCCATCGCAGCCGGAGCGTGGACGCGGACCTACGACGCCGACCTCGTCGAGAAGGTCGTCGTCAACCTCCTCTCGAACGCGCTCAAGTTTACGCCGGCTGGCGGGGTGGTCACGGTCACGCTCCAGGCCGAGCCGCCGGACGTGGCGCTCCTGGAGGTCGCCGACACCGGCGTCGGGATCAGCGAGGTCGACCGCGAGCGCGTGTTCGACCGCTTTTTCCAGGTCGAGGGCGACGGGACCCGTCAGCACGAGGGGTCGGGCGTCGGGCTCGCGCTCGTCCGCGAACTGGCGGAACTGGCGGGCGGCACGGCCGGGGTCGAGAGCGCACCGGGCGAGGGCTCGCGGTTCACGGTCCGCCTGCCCGGCCTCGCCCCCGCCGAGGTCACGCCGCCGGTGACGGTCGAGATGTCCGCGCTCGCCCCTCCCGCCCCGGCCGAGGGGGCGCTCCCAGCGGTCCCCGAGGGCGACGCCCCGCTCGTGCTCGTCGTCGAGGACAACGCCGACATGCGGGCCTACGTCCGCGCCCGTCTCGAAGGCGCGTACCGGGTGGCCGAGGCGCGCGACGGGGCTGAGGGGCTGGAGGCCGCGCGCGAGCTCGTCCCCAACGCCGTCGTGACCGACCTCATGATGCCGGAGCTCGACGGGCTCGGACTCACGGCGGCGCTCAAGGCCGACCGCCGGACGAGCCACGTCCCCGTCGTCCTGCTCACCGCGCGGGGCGAGGTCGCCGACCGCGTGACCGGCTTCGAGGCCGGGGCCGACGCCTACCTCGCCAAGCCGTTCAGCGCCGAGGAGCTCCGGGCGCGCGTGGCCGGCCTCCTCCGCGAGCGCGACCGGCTCCGCCAGCGCTACGCCGCGGCCCGCCCGGACGCCGAGGCCCGGTCCGAAAGACCTGCCGACGAGGCCCCGCCGCTCCCCGACGCCGAGGCCGCGTTCCTCGCCGAGTTCGACGCCCTCGCCGAGGCCGACCTGGGCGACGCCGGCCTCACCGTCGACCGGCTGGCGACCGACCTCGGCATGAGCGCCCGCCAGCTCCAGCGGAAGCTGTCCGCGCTGACCGACGAGACGCCCGGGGCACGGCTCCGGCGGTTGAGGCTGGAGCGGGCCGCCGCGCTCCTCACGGAGGAGGGCCTGAGCGTCAAGGAGGCCTCCGGCACGGTCGGGTTCCAGAGCGAGTCCGCGTTCGGGCGCGCGTTCCGCCAGCGGTACGGCGTCGCCCCCTCGGAGTACGCCGCCGACGCCGCCGTCCGGTAAGGCGAGCCCCTGGCAGGAGCCGCACGGTCGTGCAAGGGCGCGGCGCCAGAGCCCGCACGGGGCGACGAGCCGCAGAGGACCGCCGCGCGCCGCGTCCGAAAAAGGCGCGGCGTGTCGCGTACGGGCGCGCGCGTCCGATACGGGCGCGAGAACGCCGGAATGGGCGCGACATCGCGCTTCAGGGGGGAACTCGACGGGGGATACTCCCGGCCGCCCCCCCGAACGTATGTCCGACCTCACGCCCGCCCCGCGCCCCTCCGACTCTGCACGGCTCGAGCTCGACGCGCTGGCGACCATGCGCGGCGCGGAGGTGCCTCCGCCTCCCAGGCGCACGTCGGACGACGCGGAGACCGACACCGAGGCGGACCGACCCGCCCTCGCGCGCCCCGTACACCCCCGAGCCTAGGCCCATGCCCTACTCGCCGACGCTAAACGCCCGACGCACGCCGGACCCGCTCATGGTGCAGGTCATCGGCACCGTCGGCGCGCTCGGGGCCATCGCGCACACGGCCTTTATCCCGCTGTTCCTCTGGCTGGGCGTCCCGTGGTTGGCCGCCGTCAACGTCGCGAGCGCGGCGATGTGGGCGGTGGGGTGGGCCGCCAACCGGCGCGGCCACCAGCCGCTCGCGATCACCCTCTTCACGGTCGAGGTCGTCGTCCACACCGTCCTCGCCACGTCGGCGCTCGGGCTCCAGGCGGGGTTCCAGTACTACATGTTCGGCGGCATCCCGTTCACCCTCCTCAACACGAGGTGGCGGGGCCGCGTGCTCGTGGCCCTCGCGGGCCTCATGACGGCCGTGTTCGTCGGCCTCTTGGTGGCCGTCCCGGCCGTCCAGCTCGTCTTCCCCGACCCCCGCGTCGCGCTGGCGCTGCGCGTGGCGAACGCGGTCATCGTGTTCTCCGCCATCGGGATGGCGAGCTACTACTTCCGCGACGCCGCGATCCGTGCCCGGAATAGGCTTAAGGCCCTCGCTGTCACCGACGGGCTGACGGGCGTGCTCAACCGCCGCCGCGCCGCCGAGCTCCTCGACCAGGAGCTCGGCCGCTCCGCCCAGACGGGCCAGCCGTTCTCCGTCGTCTTGGGCGAGGTCGACCACTTCAAGGGGTTCGTCGACGGCTACGGCCGCGAGTGCGGCGACCGCGCGCTCGCCGCGCTCGCCGCGACGCTCTCCGGCAGGCTCCGCGAGTTCGACGTCGTCGGGCGGTGGGGGGGCGAGGAGTTCCTCGTGCTCCTGCCCGGACGCGACCTCGACGGCGCGGCCCGAGTGGCCGAGGCGCTCCGGTCGGCCGTCGCCGTGGCCCCGGTCGGGGGCGACCACGTCGACACCCTGCTCACGATGACGTTCGGCGTCGTGCAGAGCCGGCCCTCCGACACGGCCCAGGACGTCGTCGCCCGCGCCGACGCCGCGCTCTACCGCGGCAAGGAGCTGGGCCAGAACGCCGTCTTCGTGGCCGAGGCGGCGACCCCCTGGACGACCGCCGACGCACGTGACGGCCTGGGCGATGGGTCTCCGCCCCCTCTGCACCGGCCCCGCAGCGGGACCCCCGCGTCCATCGCCCTCGCCTCCTCCGACTGACCCCTCCCCCCTCGCTCCGGGCGTCTACGTCGTCCGCCTCGCCTCGCCGAGTGGCGCCGCCAGCCGCACGCTCACCGTCGTCCGGTAGGGCCGCCCCCTCCCCCCTCAGATGTACCCCCGACCCATGTCCCGCGCTGTCCTCGCCGCCCTCTTGCTGGCGGCCCTCCCCGCCGTCAGTCCGGCGGCCCTCGCCCAGACCACGATCTCGTCAGACGTGACCTCCTCGACGGCGCTCGTTTACACCGAGGCCGTCATCATCGACGGCGACATCACGATCGACGCGCCCTCGGTCACGTTCCAGTCGACGGTCGACGGGGCCTCCGACGGGGCCGACGACCTGACCATCACCGCCAATGGTGAGACGCGGTTCGAGGGGAAAGTCGGATCTACGAACCGGCTCCAGACGCTGACCACCGACGGGGGCGGGACGACGAACCTCAGCATTTCGGAAGGTCAAACCAGTACCAACCCAGGGGTCTGGACAACGTCGACCCAGCAGTACGACGACGACATAGTCCTCGAAGCGGATCACTCCCTGACGTCCAGTGGCGACATCGTGTTCAACGGGACGCTCGAATCGGACAGTGGAGGAACGACCGTGTCGGTGACTGGAACGTCTCGGATCGAGTTCAACGGCACAGTGGGCGCTACCAAGCCCCTGCGCTTTATCCAGACGAGTCTCACGGGGGTGACGGCCATCAACACGACGACGGTTCAGACATCCCAGGGCCAGCTCTACAACAACGACGTCGAGATCAACCCGGGAGGATCGGGGCAGGGCGGGACGACGACGCTCTCCAGCACGTCCAGCAATGTCGGAGATCCTATCCGACTGGGACGAACCAACCGGACCACGACACTCGGAAGCGTGGTCGACGGCGAGGACGCGCTCGTCATCACAGGGCCGGCCGTCCAGATCCACGCCGATATGGAGAGAACGTCGCGACTGTCGAGCCTGACCAGCACGTCGACGAGTGGGACCGAGGTGACCGGAGCGTTGCGCACCGATGGAATCGCCAGCCTCGCCACAGACGCGACGTTCGACGGCGCCACCCTCGCCATCGAGATCGGCGGGCTGACGGCCGGGACGCAGTACGACCAGGTCCAGGTGACGGGCGTCGCGGACGTCACCGGCGCCGACCTCGAGGTCGTCCTCGACGAGTTCCGCCCGGCGGAGGGCGACACGTTCGTCATCCTCGACAACGACGGGACGGACCCTGTCCTCGGCACGTTCGAGGGGCTCAGTGAAGGCGCGACCGTGACCTCAAGGGGCTCGTCGTTCGAGCTCTCGTACCAAGGTGGGGACGGCAACGACGTCACGCTGACCGGCAACCCCGTAGCGTGCCCCGGCACCAGTCCACTCTTTGTCGACGCCGACGCCGTGGGCACCGACACCGGCGACTCGTGGGCCGACGCGTTCACCGAGCTCCAAAACGCGCTGGCGTGCGCCGACAGCGGCGACGAGGTCTGGGTCGCCGCCGGCACCTACACGCCGGTCACCCCGGCGGACTCCGACGCGGTCACGGACGCCGAGCGCGAGGCGAGCTTTTCCGTCTTTGCGGGCGTCGCCGTCTACGGCGGGTTTGCCGGGACGGAGACGGCTCGTACCCAGCGCGACCCGGACGCCAACGTGACCGCCCTCTCGGGCGACCTCGACGGGAACGACGGGACGGACGCCGACGGGTTCGCCACGGACAACGACCAGAACAGCCGGACCGTCGTGTTCCTCGACGGCTCCGCCGCGACGGGCTCGCCGATCACGTCCTCGACCGTCCTTGATGGGCTGACCATCACGGCCGGCAACGCGGACCTGACCAACGGGTTCGGCCTGGAACCGACGAGCAGCGGAGCCGGCCTCTACTGCGACGGGTCGGGCGCCGGCGGCCTGTGCAACCCCGCCATCCGCGACGTCACGTTCACCAAGAACGAGGCGACTCGGGACGGGGCCGGGGCGTACCTCTACGGACAGGATGGCGGTGAGGCGAGTCCGTCGTTCGAGGACGTCGTGTTCGAGCGGAACCGGGCGAGTACAGGCGCGGCCGTGTACGTCGACGCTGGACGGACCAGAAGCTCGTTCCTCGGGGCCACGTCGAGCCCGTCGTTTCTCCGGGTCGCCTTCGCCGACAACACCGGGGGTTCCAACGGCGGTGCCTTCTCCATTCGGGTGGAAGGAGGGACCGGCGCGGCCTCCGTCGGGTCACCGTCGTTCGAAGATGTTGTATTTGAGCGGAACGTGTCTGGTGCGGACGGAGGCGCGATGAGGATGTTGCTGAACGGTCCGGTGGGCCTTGCGACGCTCGCGCCGACGTTCGTGCGGACGACGTTCGAAGAGAACGAGTCGTCCGACGACGCTGGCGCCATTGACGTCTCCACCTCTGGCGGAGATGCCCGCCCGGTCTTCGAGGACGTGTCGTTCGTGCGCAACCGGGCCGGAGGAGACGGCGGTGCCATCGACGTGCGCGTCAGCCAGAACGGCGGAAACAGGGGGCCGGCTAGCTACGAGCCGACGTTCCTCCGGGTCGCGTTTGAGGAGAACGTGGCCGGCAGTGAGGGCGGCGCGATCGTCGCGTCGCTCTCCGACTCCAACACGTCCGAGACATCGTCTTACACGGCCGTCTCGTTCGTCGGCAACTCGTCGCAGGACGGCGGCGCCATCGACTACTTCTCCGACGGTCCCGTCTCGACCACGTTCGTGGACGCCCTGTTCTCAGGGAACGTGTCGACGGACGGCGAGGGAGGCGCCGGGAACTACAATTCCCGTGGTCAGACGATCGACTTGCGCGTATCGAACTCGACGATCGCGAACAACACCGCGCTCGGCACGGGGTCCGAGGGCGGGGGCTTCCAGCTCCGAGGGAGCGGAGCCCAGGCGACCTTTGAGAACGTGATCCTGTGGGGGAACGAGGCTGACGTCGGGTCCCAGGTGCACGTCGAGAACGGCGCCACGGCCACGTTCGAGGCGGCGCTCGTCGAGGGCGGCTGCCCGACCGATGCCACGTGCAGCGGCACGCTCCTCACCGCCGACCCGCTCTTCGCCGACGCCGCGGGCGGCGACTACACGCTGCTGCCAGGCTCGCCGGCCATCGACGCGGGCGACGACGCCCTCCTCCCGCCCGACACCCAGGACCTCGACGACGACGGGAACACGACCGAGCCGCTCCCGCTCGACCTGGCCGGCGCCGAGCGCGTCCAGGACGGCGACGACGACGCCACGGTGACCGTCGACCTCGGCGCCTACGAGTTCGCCGGCGCCGACGCCGCGCTGGCGTGCGCGACCTCGGCCCCGCTCTCGTTCGACTTCGACGGCGACGGGGTCCAGGAGGGCCAGGGCGGCGGGGCCGTCGAGGCCGAGGACTTCAACGTGCTCGGCTCACACCCGACGTTCGGCGAGTTCGCCGCCGTCCGCAACGGGTCGGCCGAGGAGCCGGTCGACCTCTCGGCCTGCTCGTTCGTCGTGTTCGACCCGTTCGACGAGGACGTCACCTTCGCGGCCCAGACCGACGCGACGGTCGAGCCCGGCGGCACCCACGTGCTGGCGACCCAGGGCGGGGACCAGGCGCTCCCGCCGGCGACGCTCGACGACGGCCCGGGCGCGTTCGCCCTCGTCGTCGGCCAGCCCGACGCCGGCGACGACGTGACGACCGTGCTCGGGTCGGTCGTCGCCGCCGTGGTCTACGACGCGGACCGGGAGGTCTTCGGGTCGGTCCAGGGCGGGGCCACCGACCAGCAGATGGCGGCGTTCCTCGAAGCGCTCGCGCTCGCGTTCCGGGCCGTCTCGAACGAGGAGGGCGGCGCGGTCGACCTCTCGGTCTCGGTCTGGCCGAACCCGTCGCGGGGGGCGGCGCGCGTGGCGTTCGGGCTGGCGGAGGCGGCCGACGTCCGGGTCTCGGTGTACGACGCGCTCGGGCGCGAGGTCGCCGTCGTCGCCCGCGGCCCGCACTCGCCGGGCCGGCACGCCGCCTCGCTTGGGGGCCTCGCGCTCCCGGCCGGGGCCTACGTCGTCCGCGTCGCCAGCGGGGCCGGCGTCCAGACCGCCCGGCTCACCGTCGTCCGCTGATCGGACGCTCCATTCCGAACAGACTCCCACCACGGCTCCCTTCCTTCCCATGACACGAACGCTCCTCCTCGCCGCGCTGGCGGCCCTCGTGGCCCCCGCCGCGCTCGCCCAGCCCACGTTCGTCCGCGCGGTCGACGCCACCTCGAATGAGATCGTCGAGGCCGTCGCGCTCGACGCGGCCGGCAACGTCTACATCGCCGGCAACGTCGACGGCGAGGTCGACCTCGACCCGACCGACGGACCCGACGCCGACGACACGTTCACCTCAGGGGGCACAGGGGAGGACTTTTTCGTGGCCTCCTACGACGCGGCCGGCACGTACCGCTGGGGGTTCCTCGTCGGCGCCCCGGGAGGCGACGACTACGCCTACGCCCTCGCCGTCGACGCGACCACGCTCTACGTCGGCGGCGACATCAACGACGGGACGGCCGACTTCGACCCCGGCGCCGGCACGGCCGAGCGGACGGGGTTCGGCGCGTACGTCGCGGCCTACGCCCTCGCCGACGGCGCGTTCGTGTGGGCGAACGTGTTCGGGGACGGGAGCTCCGTGGAGGCGCTCGCCGTCGCCGACGGCCGCGTGTTCGCCGTCGGGGGGATGCAGGGCACCGTCGACTTCGACCCCTCGGGGACCGAGGAGCGGACGAGCAGCGGCGACCGCGACGTCTTCGCCGTCGCCTACGACGCCGCCAGCGGGGCGTTCGACGACGCCTTCGGCGCGTTCCTGATCGGGGGGACGGGCTCCGACGACGGGGCCGACGTCGCCACGGACGGGACGCGCCTCTTCGTCGCCGGCTCGTTCAGAGAGACCGTCGACTTCGACCCGGGCGCGGCCACGACCGAGCGGACGAGCGCGGGCGACGACGACGCGTTCGTCGCGGCCTACGCCCTCGCCGACGGCGCCTTCGACTGGGTAGGTACCTACGGCGGCACCGGCTCCGAGCAGCCCTCGGCCGTCGCAGCCGACGCGTCCCGCCTCTACGTCGGCGACCTCTTTACGGGGACGGTCAGCATCGAGACGGCCGCCGGGACGGAGACGCGGACGAGCGCGGGCGAGGCCGACGCGCTCTTGCTGGCCCTCGCCCCGTCCGACGGCGCGCTCGGGTGGGCGCAGGCGTTCGGGGGGACGGACACGGAGGGCGTGTTCGGGCTCGCCGCCGACGGCGACCACGTCTTCGCCGCCGGCCTGTTCACCGGGACCACCGACTTCGACCCGGGCTCGGGGACCGACGAGCGGACCGCGGAGGGCCCGATCTCCAGCTTCGTGAGCACCTTCACGACCGACGGGGACTACGTCGGCGCCGCGGCCTTCGGGGGCTCCGGCCAGTCGTTCGTGCGCGGCGTCGCCGAGGGGGGCGGGGCGCTCGCGCTGGCGACCACGTTCGTCGGCCCCGTCGACTTCGACCCGACCGCGGGGTCGAGCGTCGAGAGCGGCTCCGGCATCGCCGTCGCGCTCTACCCGTCCTCGGCCTTCCTCACGGTCCTCCTCGTCGACACGACCGAGGACCAGGCCCCCGACGCCGACAGCAGCGCCGACTGCACCGACGGCCTGAGCGACGGCGACTGCTCGCTCCGCGAGGCGATCACGCTCGCCAACGACGCCCCCGGCCTCGACGCCATCGCGTTCGACGTCCAGGCCGCGGACCTCGACGCCGACGGCGAGGCGCTCTTCGAGGTCGCCACGGCGCTCCCCGCCATCGCCGACGCCGACGTCTCCATCGACGGCTACACCCAGCCCGGCGCCTCCCGGAACACGCTCGACGACGGCTCCGACGCCGAGATCCGCATCGTCCTCCTCAACGACGGCGGCGTCGACGACGGGCTCCAGATCGACGCCACGGGCGTGACCGTCGCGGGCCTCGCCATCGGCGGCTTCGACGACGACGCGATCCAGGTCGACGCCGACGACGCCGTCCTCGAGGGCAACTTCGTCGGGCTCGCGCCGGACGGGGAGAGCTGCATCGGCAACGACTACGGCATCAACGTCGCGTTGGACGTCGCGGACGTGCGCATCGGGAGCGACGGCGACGGCTCGGACGATGCGGGTGAGAGGAACGTGATCTCGTGCAACGCCGAGGAGGGGGTCCTCACGCTCGGCCCCGACGCCGTCATCCGCGGGAACTACGTCGGGACGACGGCCGACGGGACCGACGGGCGCGGCAACGGCGGCAGCGGCATCGTGCTGAGCGGGGCCGCCGACGGCTCCCGGGTCGAGGGCGGAATCGTCGCGGACAACGAGGGCGACGGCGTGGAGGTCGTTGACGTCTCCAACGTCGTCGTCGAGGGCGTAATCGTCGGGGCCGACGTGACCGGGCTGACCGCGCTCGGTAACAAGACCGACGGGGTCAGCATCGACGACGCGCCGGGCACCCAGGTCCTCGACAACGTCGTCGTGGCGAGCGGCTTCGACGGCGTCTACGTCGTCGGCGACGCCTCGACGGGCGTGGTCGTCCGCGGCAACTCGATCGGGCTCGGCGCCGACGGCGAGGCCGCGCTCGGCAACGGCGACGACGGGGTCGACGTGAACGACACGGCCGAGGTCGCCATCTACGGCAACGCCATCGCCCACAACGGGACGCTGGGCATCGACCTCGACGGGGGCACCGAGACCGACGACGTCACGGCCAACGACGACGGCGACGGCGACGCCGGCCCCAACGGGCTCCAGAACTACCCCGTGATCTCGGCGCTCACGCCGACCGGAGACGAGGCCTACGACGTCACGTTCTCGCTCGACTCCCAGGCCGGCACGACGTACTACGTCGAGGCCTTCGCCTCCGAGGCCGCCGACGCGACGGGCTACGGCGAGGGCGCGCGCGTCGTCGGCGGCACGACCACCACGACCGACGCCTCGGGCCTGGCGACCGGCCAGACGGTCGCCGTCGCCGACGTCGCGCTGGGCGAGGTCGTCACGCTGACGGCCACGCGGTGCAGCGCGGCCGACTGCGCCACCGACGTGGGCGCCTTCGTCGAGACCAGCGAGTTCTCGCTCGCCGTCGAGGCCGGGGCCACCGCGCCCGCCCTCGCCTGCACGACCGACGCCCCGCTCTCGTTCGACGCCGACGGCGACGAGGACGGCGCCCCCGTCTCCGGCCAGGGCGTCGTGGCCGCCGACGACTTCGACGTGCTCGGGACCGACGCGACGTTCGGGGCCTTCGCCGCCGTCCGCAACGAGTCGGCCGGCACGCCGGTCGACCTCTCGGCCTGCTCGTTCGTCGTGTTCGAGCCGTTCGACGAGGTCGTGACGTACTCGGACCCGACGACCGGGACCGTCGCCCCCGACGGCCGCCACGTCCTCGCCACCCAGAACGGGGACCAGGCGCTCCCGTCCGAGGCCGTGCTCGACGACGGCCCCGGCGCGTTCGCCCTCGTCGTCGGCCAGCCCCCGACCGGCGCCGACGTGCTGGCGGTCCTCGGCCAGGTTGTCGCCGCCGTCGTCTACGACGAGGACCGGGAGGTCTTCGGGTCGGTCCAGGGCGGGGCGACGCCGGCCCAGATGCAGGCGTTCGTCGAGGCGATGGCCGAGGCGTTCGGGCAGGGGACGCCGACCGAGGACGAGGGCCCCGTGGACCTCTCGGTCTCGGTCTGGCCGAACCCGTCGCGGGGCGGCGCCCGGGTCGCGTTCGGGCTGGCGGAGGCGGCCGACGTCCGGGTCTCGGTGTACGACGCGCTCG
>CAZDFV010000020.1:0-25376 GCA_964504495.1 uncultured Rhodothermales bacterium | reverse complement strand
GGTAGGGGGCACCGGCGCTACTGCGAGATTTTGCACCGATCTGCCCGCTACCCTAGCCTCGCCGAGCGGGGGCTGATGTAGCTCACGTCGCGGATGGAGTCCCCCGGGGCGGGGCATTAGGGGACGAACGCCCCCGCCCTGGGGACCCTCTCGCACCAGCTACCGCTGCCATGCCCGCCGTCCAAGCCAAAGCCTCCAGAACCCGCCCCGTCGGTCTCTCGCTCGGCCACGCCGTCGCCACGCCCGGTGCCCTCGACATGTCCGCGACTACGGGCTCGACGTCCTCTCCCTCGTCCGCCGCCACGCCTCGGGCGACTGGGGCGACGTGGGCCGCGACGACGCGCTCGCGAACGACCTCGCCCTGGACCCGGCGTGCCCCGCCCGGGTCCTCTCGGCCTACGAGACAGACGGGGGGCGGCTCTGGGTCATCACCGAGGCCGACCGCTCGGCGACGACGGTCCTCCTCCCCTCGGAGTATTAAGGGCCGGTGACTGGCGGGCGCTTGCGGCGCCAAAGCGGGGTCCCCGCCGTGGGGGGCGCGGCTCGTGGCGAGCGCCCCCCGCGACGGGGGGTGCCGAGTCACCAACCCGCTCTTCCGTCATGTCCCTCACCGCCCTCCGCCCCGCGAACCCCGCGCAGACCGCTCCCCCGGATCTCGCGTTCGCCCAGACCCTTACGGACCAGGCCGCTCGGTGGGCCGACCACGTCCTCGCGACCGCCGATTCTGGGGACGGCCCCGGCCTCCCGCCCGCCTACGTCGCCCGGAAGGCTCTCGCGGCCGTCGCGTTCTCGCTCCGCCACGGGCTCCGCGACCTCGCCGTCCCGACCAAGCTCGTCGGCGTGAAGGCCCACCAGCACGCCGTCGAGGCCCTCACGCTCTACGACCAGCTCCCGGTCCACCGGCGGCCCCGGCTCGCCGTGACCGTCGGGGCGGGGGGCGCCCTCGCCGTCTCGGCCGTCCGGTCCGACGGCTCGCTCCAGCCCGTCGGTCGCCTCCAGCCCAAACACGTCGGGTGGGCCGCCCCGCTCCTCGGCGACGGCCCCCGTCCGGGCCTCGCCGTCCACCTCCACGCCGTCACCGGCCTCGACCGCCGCGCACGCGGGCTCCCCGTCACGCTCGGCGTCAACGTCCGCGTGTCCGGCCTCGGCGGGGCGTTCGGCCCGCCCCCCCAGCCGGCGCTCCGCGCGGTCGCCGAACCGGCCGCCCCCTACCGCTCCGGCGGTGGGAGGCACCCCGAGCCTCCCCACCCGGTCCTGGCCGTCCGGCTCTGGCGCGACGCTAGCGGCATGGCCCGGATGACGTGCCCTCACGCCGTCCGGCACTCGCCGTCCGGCCCCGAATGGGGGTACGGCGGGAGCGGGCCGGCCGATTGCGCCCGGTCGGTCCTCCTCGCCTTCGTCGGCGTGGCCACGGCTGACGCCCACTACCAGGCGTTCAAGGCGGAGGTCATCGCCCGCGTCCCTGAGGAGGGCGCTGTGATCTCGCGGACCGCTGTCGCTGCGTGGCTCGCGGGCCGCGCTGGCGACGGTGGGGGGACCCTGCCCGTCGTCCGCGCTGCGTAGGTCTCCCGCCCCCGAGCTCGGAGGGTCCTGGTGAGGCGGAGGGTTGTAAGAGGGGGAACCTTTGGACCTTTTAAGGTGGGTCAGCAAGACGCGCTGGCGGGCGGTGCAGTTATAGGAATGCCCCCCTCCGTAAGGCCTCCCGCTCCGCCCAGCGAGTGCACCGATGACTCACCTGTTCCACGTTGGCGAACCTGCCACGACGCGCGCGGACGGCCCGCTGGCAGCGGGACCCGGTGAGGGGCGCGTCGCCGTCGGACCGGGCGGCATCCAGATCGTCCTCGTTGTGGACGAGCCCGGGGAGGCCACGCGGGAAGCCGTCGAGACCGGGGCCGTCTTCCTGGGCGTGGCCGACGAGCCCGGTCCCGTTGGGCGTGGCCGGAGCGCCCTCCTGGTCCAGGTGGGGGAGCGGGGGGCGCCAGGGTACCTCGAGGCGTCCATTGAGGTCGAGGCCGACGTGTGGTGGGGCGCCGACGTCGAGCTCGCCCTCTGCGACGGCCGCGGCGTCGTCCGGGCCGTCCGGCGTTTCCGAGGCCCGATGACTGGGCCTTCCCTCGGGGCCGCCGCCTGATCAGGCCCCGCCTGCTCCCGGCGCCGGTCCGGTGGGTCCCCATGCGGAAGGGCCGTCCGATACGAGTGCAACCGTCGCGTGAAGGGCCGGTTAACCCTCGGCCATGCCCGTCGAGCGAGACCACCCCGTCGCCGTCTTCCCGGACCGCCGGTTCGGGCTCGTCCAGCCCTGGGCCGACGTGAGCGCTGAGAGCGCGCTCCGGGCCGCGCGCGCCCTCGTGGGCCACCCGGAGTGGGAGCCCGGGTTCACTGAGGTGTGGGACCTCCGGTTCGCAGGCCGGGTCGTCATCGAGCCCCCGGCCGCCGCGCAGTTCCGGGCGTTCGAGGCCGCCAGCCGAGACCGGCTGGCGGGGTCGCGGACCGTGGTCGTGACGGACCACCGGCCGCTCCTGACCTATGCCGCCCGGTTCTACGCCCAACTCGTTCGCCCACTCGGGCGGGCCGTCGTCGCGTGCCGGACCGAAGACGACGCTGTCCGGCACCTCGACGGGGGGCCGATCCCGCGTCTCGGTCCGAACGGAGCGGCGTGATCGTGCGGCGCGAGTCTCCCCTCAGACCTCGACGACCTGCCACGGCTTCGTGAACGGGTTGAGCACGCGGACCCCCCGGCCCCGGACGTCCTTCACGTTCCGGGTCACGAGGACCATTCCCCGGACTCGCGCCGTCGCGACGAAGGCGAGGTCGTCCCGGTGCTTCGCCTTCTCACCCTCCAGGCGCCCCCACTCCTCGGCGACCCCGCCGTCGATCTCGACGACGCGCCCGGCGTAGACCGCCAGGAGGTCGTCGAAGCGTTCGCGGATCTCGGCTGCTGCCGCGGCCTTCTTCTTCGCGAGCCGCTCGATCCCCCGGCTCACCTCCCGGACCGTCATCACGCTCAGCCGGACCGCGTCGTCGTCGACGTGGTCGAGCCACGCGCGGACGTTCTTGTGGCCGTCGTCGCCCTTCTGGATCTCGCGGAAGACGTTCGTGTCGAGGAGGTAGAGCACGGGAGGAGTCTCAGTGTCGTACCTCCATTATGACGCCGCCGCCGGTCCCCTTCCACAGGGGACGCCGACGAGGCTAGAGTCGGACCTCACGCGGTCCGCTTTCCCCGTCCGGTTCTCCGAACACCTCGTCGGGCAGGGCCAGCTCGCGGAGCATCCGTTTCAAGCTCTTCTCGGGGTATGGCCGCCCCTTCTTCGGGTATACCTGGGCGTACTGGACGGCGGCCTCGACGTCGGCTTTCGAGAGCGAAGGGTACGCACGCCGAGCCCCGTCCACCCCGCCCGCGTCGGCGAGCGCGGCCACGACGTGGACGGGCACGGCCGTCCCCCGCAAGACGGGCTCACCGCCCTCGCCTCCTTCGACGCGGCCCTTGATCCGGTCGAGCTCGGCGAGCCGACGCTCGATCCAGCGGTCGACCCGTTCGACGTCGATGACGAACGGGCCGACGGTGGCCTTCCCACCGCGCGGCCTCCGGACGGCCTCGTACAGCTTCTGACGGCCCGTGGGGGTAAGAGTGTCCTCGTGGCCACGGAGCGCGCCGAAGAACCGGAGCTCGGAGCGCCCGAGCACGCGCGTTCGGCGTCCCCGGACGGTCCGGGTCCGCTTGCGGACGACGCCGCCGTCGACGGCACGCTGGACGGTCCGCATGTCGCTGTCGGCGACAAAGGCCGCTTCGCGGGGGGTCAGGGTCATGGGTCTCGCGGGGGTGTTCGACTAAATCGTCCAGGCACGCGGAAGTATTATAGGGAAAGCGAACCCCCGCTCCAACTCCGCCACCCGACACGGAGACGTCACCCCTCGCCCTTAGCCTAGCCCGCCCCCCTGTCCGCGTCGGGCTCCCCTCGGCAGTCGCACACTTCGGTCAATGTCCCCCCACCTCACGAACCCCGAGCAACTCGTCACCGTCCTCCGAGAGTTGCCGTCGCCGGTCTTCCTCTTGGGGGCGGGGGCGTCGGTGAGCTCGGGCGTGCCGCTCGCGTCGACGATCGTCCAGAGGGCGGGGCGGTGGGCGTACGCGGTCTCCCACGACCGGCACCCCGACGACCCCCACATCCAGCGAAGCGACTGGTACCGCTGGCTCACGGAGCGGCCATGGTTCACGAAGGGCGACCCAGCCACGAACTACCCACAGGTCGTCGAGCACCTGCTCCGGCCTCGGGAGAAGAGGGCCGAGTTCTTTCGAGACCGGGTGCTCGGTACCAACCTCCCCCCGAGCCGGGGGTACCTCCGGCTCGTCGAGCTCATGGACCGGGGGGCGATCCACACGGTGCTCACGACGAACTTCGACCACCTCGTCCCGGAGGCCCGGAGCATCGTCGGCCGCCCCCACTACATCCACACGGTCAAGGTCCCGAGTGACGACCCGCGCTTTTCGACGGCCGGCGAGCACCCCCAGCTCGTCTACCTCCACGGGAGCGTCGACCATTACACCGACCAGAACCGGGTCGAGGAGATCCAGCACCTCCGCGACGGGCTGGTCCCGCTCCTCACCCCGCTCCTCCGTGACCGCCCACTGGTCGTCGTCGGGTACAGGGGGGCCGAGCCGTCGGTCATGCAGCACCTCCTGATCGACAGCGCGGAGGCGGCGGGGGGGTACCGCCGTGGGGTGTATTGGTGCACGCCGGACGGCGGCCCGGCGGACGCCTTCGACTTCGGCAAGCTCCATCCGCTCGTCCGGGACCTCGCACGGGCCATCGGGGGCAATTTCTCCGTCGTCCCCATCGATGGGTTCGACGAGCTCGTGGCCGATACGCTCTGGCCGCGCTATCAGGCCCGTCCGGACCTCGTCCAGGCCCCGCCCCGGCGGCGTTCGCAAGGCCCCGCGCCGACCGCTGACATGCGCCCCGTCGAAGGGTCCGGACCTGAGGACCTCGACCTCGCCCTTGCCCGAGCGCGCGTCGTCCAGTACTGCGAGGCGCTCGACATCTGGGTCCCGCAGAAGCCGGAAGACCAGTGGGTCGTCGATCAGATGGTTGAGCGGAACTTGCTCCGAGAGGAGGAGGGCGACCTCGTTTCGACGGTGGCCGGGCACGTCCTTTTCGCCAAGCGGCCGCAGGAGGCGGTCCCGTCGTCTCGGACTCGCATCCGGTTCACCGGCCCGAAGGTGTGGCTCGAGCGGGTCCTCGGGCTGGAGGACGAGGACGGGGACCCCTCGGGCAGCTTGGCGGAGGGCACGGTCGAGCGGGTCGTCGAGGGGACGCTCTGGAACCAGCTCGACCGCGTCACCGAGGCGCTCGGCCTGGTCAACGTGGCCTTCCGCCTCAAGGGGGAGGTGTCGGAGGCCGTATTTCCGTACCCGGCCCTCCTGCTCAAGGAGCTCATCGTCAACGCCCTCGTCCACCGGGACTTCGACGTGAATGACCCGGTCACGATCGACGTGACGCCGTCGTCGATCCGTCTGTCGAACCCCGGGGGGCTGGTCGAGGACGTCACGAGGCAGGTGGGGGCGGACTCCATCGAGGAGGAGATCCGGGGCGGGCGACGGGGCATCAAGGGGTACCGCAACCCCGTCGTGACCGACCTCTTCTACGGGGCCGGAAACATGGACAAGAGCGGGTCCGGCCTCTACGACGTCCTCGCGCTCGGGACGGACAACGGGAACGAGGTCCAGTTCGGACCGACCGACGAGAACACGCGGTTCGAGGCCCTCGTCTACGCGAGGCCGGAGGCCGTCGACGAGGTGACTGGTACGGCCCCGCCCGTCGATGTCCGAACGACCCGGTTCTCGTCGAACACGATCGAGGTCATCGACCTGCCAGAGACCGTCTGGCACGCCGAGACGTCGTGCTGGGGCGCCGGCGCCGTCTACGCCGCGACGGGAGGGGACTGGCTCCCGCCGTTCCTGACGTGGTCGAACCGGCTGTTTACGTTCTCCGACCTGGACAACCCGTCGAACCCTTTGCGCGGGGCCATTGAGGGGGAGGTCGAGACGCTCTCGCTCGACGAGTTCACGGCGCTAAGGGGGGATAAGGAGGACGACGAGGACGCCCTCATCAAGGGGTCCCGGACGGGGGAGGACTTGCTCGCTTGGCTGATGAGGATTCACCTCCAGCGGCACATGGCCGCGCGCGGGCTCGTCGTCGACAAGAAACGGCGGCGGGCTTACTTCCCGAGGTCAGCCGCCGGGCCTCGGAAGGTGACGTATCAAGCCCGGGTGCAGCGGGCGACCCGGACCGTCGCCAAGCCGCGCGGGAACCGGAAGGACGGAACCCCGAGCTACTGGGAGCACGCCTCGGTCGGCTACCGATTCGAGAAGCTCGGCGGCACGTGGACCCTGATCCTCGTCCCGAGCTATGTGTTCACGTTCGACGGGCGCCGGGGACTCCTCCAGAGCGACCGGGTCAATAGGCTGTCAACCAAGCGCCAGTCGCGCGACTACAACAGCAGCGCCCACTACAACCTCATCTTCTGGCTCTGGGTCCTGTCGGAGGGGGACGAGGACACCTTCGCCCTATTTGACGGGCCGTCCCCGGACGCCCTCGACACGAGCTTCCCCGACGGCGACGACCCCAACGCGCTCGTGAGAGTTGGTGACGACGAGACGGACGAGGAGGTCATCGAGACGGCCGATCTTGACGACGAGGGGTATTCCATCCTCGGCGTCCAGGGGGAGGCCAACGTAGAGCGCCCTCCCACCGGGGCCATCCGTCTCCGCGCGCGCCTTCCCATAGCCGCAGTCCACGAGATCGTTGTCGCCGACGGGGAGGCCGGCGTGGCCGAGGACGACGAGGACATCGCGGACCTGCTCGCGGAGGAGGCCGAGCGTGAGCGCCAAGCGGTGGAGACTACAGACCTGGACACCAGCGGCTTCGGCTGAGCCCCATGTCCATCGACATTCGCATCACGGAGATTCCGCCCCCTGACCTCGAGTTTGGAGGCCCAGGCACGTTCTCCGACCCCAAAATCGGTCTGGTCCAGGCCGGTCCGTTCGACGGCCGGTTCGGGGGCGGCCGAGTCCAACAGGTCCGCGTCGGCCTCGTCGGTCCGCCCGACGTGGTCGCTCGGGCTCGGCGCTGGTTCCGGCGCTGCCAGAGCCAGGTCGTGTCGAAGATGGAGAACAAGGCGCAATACCCGGACTATCCGGGATTCTCGGCCGCCTTCGGTGCCGAGCTCGTCCTGGACGAGGCGTGGGAGTACGTGTTCGACGGCACGCCGAACCCCCTGTCGTCGGCGCTCTACATCAAGCACGAGGACGTCCGGTTCGAGAAGGTGGTCCAGGCGTACGCGGGGGGCATCGCGGCTCTCGTAGGGCCGGACGTGAGGCCCCGCCCCGATGTGGTCGTGTGCTGCATCCCCGAGCACCTTCAGGCCTACACCGTCCAGAAGAGCGCGTCGAAGGACCTTCGGGCCGCCGCGCGGGCCATCGAGAAGGAGCGGGCTGAGGGGCAGCTCGGGCTCTTCGACGAGGTCGACGTCGAGGAGAACGAGGAGGACCTCTTGTTCCGTGACTTCCGCCGCGCGCTGAAGGCCCGGGCGATGGAGATCGAGGTCCCGATCCAGCTCGGCTCCGACCACCTCTTCCTCGACGGCGACAAGAACCAAGACGCCTCAACGCGAGCATGGAACAGCACGGTGGCCCTCTACTACAAGGCGGGGGGCATCCCCTGGCGGCTCCAATCAGACGGCCCGGAGACGTGCTTCGTCGGGATCAGCTTCTACCACTTCGAGTCGACGAAGCGGAAGCTCGTCCGGTCCAGCATCGCGCAGGCGTTCTCGTCGGACGGCGACGGGTTCGCCCTCCGCGGCGAGAGCGTGCCGTGGGAGGAGCGGCAGGGCCGGCGGGTCAACCTGACGCGCGACCAGGCCCTCCGGCTCGGGCGCGACATCCTCGCCGAGTACGAGAGCCGGACGGGAGGGCCGCCCCGGCGGATCGTCGTCCACAAGACGTCCCGGTTCAACGAGGCCGAGCGGGACGGCTTCTCTGAGGCGTTCAAGAACGTGCCCGTCCAGGAGCTCGTCAACATTATGCCGACCGAGTTCCGGCTCGTCCGGCACGGGCTGTACCCCCCGAAGCGGGGGACGCTCTGCCGCGTCAACGACGACGCAACGTACCTCTTCACGACCGGGTTCATGCCCGAGATCGATACCTACCCCGGCCCCCACATCCCGGCGCCCGCGCGGCTCATGAGCGACGACCCCGTTGACATGGAGCGGGCGGCGGCCGACGTCATGGGGCTGACCCGGATGAACTGGAACACGGCGGCCATCACGAACGGCCAGCCCGTCACGCTCTTCTTCGCGCGCAAGGTCGGAGGCGTCATGTCGGAGTGGCTGCTGCGGAACCCGCAAACGGAGCCGCCCTCCTCGTTCCGGTATTACATGTAGCGGGCGACTCTCTCGTCACCCGTCGTAGGGGACGTCGAGTCGTGAGGACGCCTGCTCCTTCGCCCGCTCGCCGCGCCGGTCGTACCCGGCCGTCGTCGTCGGACTCGCGTGGCCGGCGAGCTGCTGAGCGACGGCGAGGTCGGCTCCCTCGTCCAGGAGGTCGCCGACGTACGTCCGCCGGAGGTCGTGGGGGCTGAACGTCCCGACGCCGGCCTCGGCCGCCCGCTGGCGGAGGACGTGGTAGACGGCCTGTCCCGTGAGCGGCGGGGCGTCGGCCACGAGCCGGCCGCCCCGCCGCGCCCGGACGAAGAGGGGGGTGCCCGACGGCGGGGTGACTGTCGGTGTCGTCTCCTTATGTATAGGGGCGGGGAGGCGGGCCTCGCCGTCGCCCCCGCTGAGCCCGTCGAGTCGGACGTCCAGGTAGTCCCGGAGCGCGTGGAGCGTCCCCGGCGGGATCGGCACGACGCGGGTCTTGTTGCCCTTCCCGCGAACCGTGACCCGGCGTCCGACGAGGTCGAGGTCACCGACCGCGAGCGTGGCCAGCTCGTCCCGTCGGAGCCCACACCCGTAGCCGAGCGCGACGAGCGCCGCGTCCCGCTGGCCTTTCTCTGTGACGACGGCCGGCTCGCCCTTCCGAGACGACGTCGGGGCGAGGCACGCCTCGATGAGCGCGCGGAGCTCGCCCCGTGTGAGCGACCGGCCCGTGGCCGCCGCCGCGCTCGACCCCTTGACGGCGCGGACGGCCACGGCCCGGTGGTAGTGCTCGGTCTCCATGAGTCCGAGCTCCCACGCCTCGCGGAGCACGCCCCGGAGCGCGGAGAGCGCCTTGTTCGCCGTCGTGTACTTGTACCGCTCGGCGAGCTCAGCCCGGACGGCCTTCGCGTGCTCAGCCCGGAACGCCTCCCACGGGAACGCCTCGGGGTCCGGGGGCGGGGTGGCGTCCGGAGCGCAGATGGCGGCGACGGTCGCGAGCGCGCCGCGCATGGTCCGGCGGCTGCCGGGCGCGAGCCGGGCGAGGTAGACCGTCGCGGGGTTTGGACCCGCGTGGGGGGAGCCTCTGGCGACGAGAGACTCGGGGGGCGACGGGACCAACCCGCTCACTCCAACTCCGAGGGGAGCGGCGGAGCCGTCCGCGCGGGCGGGATCTGGTCGGCGGGCACGTCGATCCGCCGGAAGTCTGCGAAGGCGATCTCGTACGCTGCGCGGCCGCCCGGGCCTTCGAGCACGATGACGTCGCCGACGTACGACGACCGGAGACCCGGCCCCGAGACCCACCGGACCTCCGGGTTCCCGGTCCAGTCGTCGCGCCCGTGCTGAGTCCGGACCCACACCGCTTGGAGCGTGTCCTCGGGCGTGTCGCGGGGCTCGACCTCCAGCGTGGCCGCGTGGACGTACCAGCCCTCGCGGTCGGCCCACGGCTCGTCGTGCTCTCGGCCGAAGCGGCCGTCGGTCAGACTGGGCTTGAGGAGGAAGAGGTGGGCGCGCATAGCTGTTATTGCAAGTTAACACCATCAGTCTCCCGATCCGCCAAACGGGCGGGGCGCTGCCGGTCAAGCTAATGCTTCTGAGAAGTGCCATTCCCATAAGTTGAATCGGAGGAGACTCCTGCCCTCTCAACTCCGCTCCCGACGGACCCGTAACGGGTTGATCTAGCCACGAAGAGGTTGAATGACAACCTTGCAATAACGGTATAACCCGAACTGAACCCACGCGCTCTGCAATCGTTGGGTAGCGAGCAGATTTATGTCGTGAGGTACGGTAGCCGTCGGACATTGCAGCTTGGGGCTCTCCAGGGTCCGTCCTTGTCCGCTGAAGCTCCGGCTTCGCGTTCGCCCAGTGACCGCGCAGAAGCGACGGGCACAGGGAGCCAGAACGGCGCCTGGAGCCCAAACGAGCCGTTCGGTAGGTGGTCCGACGTCGCTCTCACAGCAAATGGCGAAGTCACCGGGCCGCTACCGTACCTCACTGCACCGATCTGCCCAGGACCCTATCGTCGGCCGAGACCGCAGTTGTGAGCCCAGGCCCAGCCCGACGTGGCCGCCCGCGGTACATTGCCACCTGTCCGCCTCTATCTGCCACCTGCCACGATGAGTACGACTGCCTACGGCTGGTCCCTCGGCCTCCGCGCCACCACCCCCGCCGACGCCATCGCCCGTGTCGAGCGCGGGTTCTCCCCCGCCGCCGCCGACCACCTCGCCGACCGGCTTGGGCTCTCGTCCGCCGAGCTCGCCCGCGCCGCCGGCACGTCCCCCCGCACGCTCGCCCGCCGCCGTCAAGTCGGCCGCCTGGCCCCTGAGGAGTCCGACCGCCTCTACCGCCTCGCCCGGCTCTTCGAGCGGGCGACCGACACGTTCGGCGGCGGACCGGAGGCGGAAGCCGACGCCCGTCGGTGGTTCCATACGCCCCAGTGGGCGCTCGGCGACGCGACCCCGCTCACCTACGCCCACACTGAGCCCGGCGCCCGCGAGGTCGAGGCCCTTCTCCACCGGATCGACCACGGCGTCCTCGCGTGACCGCTTGGCGCGTCGTCCCCGAGCGGTACGCCGCCTCCGCCTTCGATGGCGAGGGGTCACGCCTCATGGGCGGCCGGTTCAACAGCCCCGGTACGGCCGTCGTCTACACCGCCGACACCCTCGCGCTCGCCCTCTTCGAGGTCGCCGTCCACCTCCCGTCCTACCGCGCACTCCTCGGCCGCGTCGCGTTCCGCGTTACCGTCCCCGACGCCCTCGTCCAGACTCTCACTGACACCGACCTCCCCTCTAACTGGCGTTCCACCCCGCCCTCGCGGTCTACACAGACCCTCGGCGACGCCTGGGTCCGCGAGGCCCGGTCCGTCGCGCTCTGCCTCCCCTCCGTCCTCCTCCCCCACCACACGAACCTCCTCCTCAACCCGGCCCACCCTGACTTCACCCAGATCAAGGTCGCCCCCCCCGAGTCCGTCCCCATCGACCCACGCCTCGTCAAATGAGAGCCTGGAAAGAGGGTGTCGTAATCCTGGGAAAGTCGGTTTACGCCTCTTTCACACGAGCGGGCCGATTCCAGACGGACCCTCGTAATCCTGGGAAACAGACCGACGCCGCTTGGCAGAGCGAGTTATCCACAGGGTCGTAATCCTGGGCAACGGGGGTCGTAAGGCTGGGAAAGTGGACTCGTAATCCTGGGAAACGGGTATCGTAAGGCTGGGAAACGGGGGTCGTAATCCTGGGCAATGGCTATCGGAAGGCTGGGAAAATGCTCGTAACCCTGGGAAACAAAGTCGATCCTGTGGATATCCGCAGTCCCTTGCCCCCCAACGAGATAGGCGCTGTCCCGGAACACGCCGATCTTGTAGCTACTCTGTCTTTAGTTCTTGTTTTAAAGAGTGCCAACTGATGGCCGGCCCTTCCCCCGATCCCACCCCGCCCGACGACCAACTCACGCTGTTCGACGTCATCGACCAGGACCTCGCCGCCGGCACGCCCGAGGGCTACGACGACATGAACCTCGTCGACCTGGTCCTGGGCATCCCCCGGACCCGGGCGCTCAAGCAGTCCGGCGAGGTCCGCACGCCGTGGGAGAAGGGGGAACGCCACTTCGACATCGAGATCACCGAGACCTCGTACCGCGCCGAGTGGGAAGGCGTGGTGACGGAGAAGGGGAAGACGGTCCGCAAGCGGTTCTACCGCTCCGTCACGTGCGCCAAGGGCATCCCCGAGCACCACGTGAACGACGTCATGGTCGCCCTCCTCTCGCTCAGTGAGGACGCCGGGTTCTCCGACCGCATCCTCCGCACCACCCGCTACGAGCTCCTCAAGCTCATGGGGTGGCCCACGACCAAGCACTACTACGACCGGCTCGAGCACGTCATCGACCAGCTCCAGACGATGACCGTCGAGACGAACGCGCTCTGGAACCCCCAGACCCAGACCCACTGGAAGTTCGCGTTCAACGTCCTCGACTCCCACGCGATGGACCCGACCGAGGACAACCCCGTCGGCGAGACCTACGTGGCCTGGGCGCCGACCATGTTCCAGCTCATCTCGCTCACCTACGGGAAGACGCTCTCAACCCGGTTCTACTACGCGCTCCCCAACGACACGGTCAAGCTGGCGTACCGATGGCTCGACAAGCGCTTCCTCGCCGGATCGACGGTTGAGATGGATGTAATCGAGTTTGCCAACCGCATCCTCAACTACCGGATCGGCTCCGAGCACCCGTCCCAGATCATCTCCAAGCTCGGCCCCCACTTCGACACGCTCGCCGAACGCGGCTACTGCAGCTGGGAGGTCAAGCCGTCCAAGACGGCCTCAGGCAAGAAGTTCGTCTTCACCCGGACCCTCCGGTTCCAGTGCGTCCTCTACCCGTCTCGTCAGGCCATCGTCTCAGCCCTCGTCGGGCTCGGAGTCGAGCCGGCCGAGGCCGAGACGCTCGTGCGCGAGTACGGGTGGAACCTCGTCGTCCGCCAGCTCGAGCACTACCACTGGGCCGTCGCCGGCGGCAAGGAGATCAAGAGTCCCCGGGCCTGGATCAAGTCGGCCATCCGCTACCGGCACGGCGAGGGCTACCGGCTCCCCCCCACCCTCGAGAAGGAAATCGCCGAGGCCTACCGCGAGACCGAGCGGTGGTGCACCGAAATCTACCGCTCGCTCACCGAGGCCGAGCAGGCCGAGATCAATGGGACCGTCCACGCCGCTCTCGACTCCGCCGTCCGCGACGCCCTCACGCACAGTGATCCCGAGGCCCGGCGGACCTTCCTCCGCGAGCGGAACCGGCTCCTCCTCGACCGGCTCTCCCGACGCGACCCTGCCGAGTCGTAATCCTGGGAAACCCCGCCCCCTCACGCAGACCCCGCGCCCCCTGGGCCTCCACGCTCGGTTCGCCCGCCGCCTGAGATCCAGCGAGGCTCTCGGGTCGACCGACGGGGTCAGTCGCCATCGCCAGGGAGCACGCCGAGCGCGATCTCTTCCAGCGCCGCCTTGAGCTCCCCGACCCGCTCCGATGAGGCGGGCCGGTCTTCTGCCTCCGCTTCGAGCTGGACGACGAGCTCGTAGGTCCTGCGCCACGCGGCCACGTCGGGTCCCGGGCCGAGGACGCGGGACCGGAGGTAGGCAGAGGTCGTCATTCCGACCCCCGCTGCTGCCCGGTCGATTCGCTCACACTCAGACGGAGAGAGCCGGAAGCTCCGGGTCGTCGTCCGCCGCACCTCGGGGGCGTCCTCGGTGAGCCAGGCCAGCGATCCGTCGGAGGCGTCGTCGTCTGAGGTGTGCTTTGATGTCGCTGTCATCCGGGCGGGGGGACGTCGGAGTCCCCCGAATATAGAGGGCCGGTCTCAGCCCTCCGTAGGGGGCCGGTCTAGTCGTGGAGCGTCCGGCGCACGAGGTGGACCGCCGGGCGCGCCACTTGCCCCCCGAGGTAAAGCCGGGCGCGCTCAGAACGCCCGGCGCCCCCACCCGCCTCAACCTCAACGAACGCAGCCGGCGGGCTCGTCGCCAGCGACACCTCGGCCGGGACTCCTTGACAGTTGGGTCGTCCGTTGTGGACCTCCGGCCGCTGGACGACGAGGAAGCCCATACGCCCGTCGACGACGGCCTCTTCAGCGACGTAACGTCCGGTGACGACCTGGTCCCCCGACTTCGCGAGGTACCGGCCGTCGGACCGGAACCCGATGGAGGCCTCGTGGCACTCCCCGAACCCCCGACCCACGTCGGCAAGATCCCACACGCCGAGAAGCGGGGACGCCACCGGGAGGTGCTCTCCGGCCCCAGTCGGCGCCGGATCGGCCGGGACGTCTCGGGAGCACCCGCCGACGGAGGCCGATAGCGCGAGAACGACGGCGAGCGTCCCTCTCCGGAGCCACTCGGCCATCACGTCACGGCGGCCTGCTGTCAGCGCTCCGAGCGCTGCGGGGCCGAGGTCGCCCTCCGCCTCGGAGGCCACCGCCTTCTCGACCTCGGCGACTCCCGGGTGTGACCGCGCCCGCAACCGACGGATCACCTCGTCGTCGAGGTCCACCTTTTCCGCCTCCGTGAGCCCAGAGACGTGCTCGTCGAGCCGCCGGTCCTCCGCGGCCTCGGCCTCGCGGACCGCCCGGTCGCGGGCGAGCGCCGGGGGAGGAAACACGGCCTGCCACGCGGCCCTCGTACGGTCCGCCACCCGGCGAGCGACGGCCGTCCGCTTCCGGCGCGCCGCCTCCGCGCTGCCGCCCCAGTCGCCCTGAACGGCGCGGTAGGTGTACGCCCCCAGCGACCCGATCTCCTTCCCCCCCGCGAGCTCGTCCTCGACGTAGGCCAGGTTCCGCTCGATCTGGTCGGACGGGAAACGGAGAGCGCGCTCGACCTGGGCCTCCGTCAACCCAAACTCTGCGAGACGGGAACTCAGCGCGTCTCCCTCCTGACTCCGGCCCACCTCTGGCGAGACCCGCCGATGCAGGGCCGGCGAGAGAACGCACCGGCAGTCGGGACCCTCGATCCGGACCTCGGCGAGGAGCGGCGCGATCGTCCGCGAGTCCCCCGTCCTCCACTCCACGACACGCCCGGCGAGCGTCCGGAGGACGGCGCCCGTCGCGCGAGCATCCTCGGGGTCGAGACCAGCCGCCCCCGCGACGTCTACAAGCGGAACGGTAAGGGACTCCTCCCCGCCGTCCTTGGCGTGGCGGAGCAGGAGCGTGAGAACGCGCCGCTCGGCATCTGAGAGTGGGACCGAAGACCGGGCTAGGCGTCCCGCGCCACTCTGCGCGGCGCACGCAGCCTCCAGGACAGGTGGGTGTTGGGTTTGAGCCGTCGGAGTCGGGTTCATCGGTCGTCTGTACGTGGGACGGGCTGAGGAGCGGGGGGTACGGCATCGTCGCCACCCCTCCGAGCGAGACGAGACGCCCAAGCGTCGGCCAGGAGCCTCCGCCGCTGCCGAGCGGTTTCGGCCTGCCACGCGCGCGCCCTGGTGTAGAGGACGGATGGATCGACGGTCTCGGGACCTCCGCTGGCGCGCCACTCGCGGACCTCGTAGTGGACGTGGGGGCCGGTCGAGAGCCCCGCTCCGGGACCCACCCCGCCACTGACCCCGACGACGGCTCCGCGGCGAACGAGGACGCCGGGTACCACCGTGGCGTCGTCGAGGTGGCCGTAGAGGGTGGACGTCGCGAGCCCGGTCGGATCGCGGTGCTCGACCTCGACGGTGAGCCCGTACCCCGACCGTCGACCGACGGAGCGCACGCGGCCGTCGGCGGTCACCCGTACCGGCGTGCGGAGGGGGACGGCAAAGTCAGTCCCCCGGTGCGTCCGGAGGCGCCCGGTGACCGGGTGGCGGCGGGGGCCGAAGGGCGAACTGATGGCCCCCGCAACCGGGGCTCCGACGGGGAGGCCCGGAGGCGTCGCGGGTCGGTGGCGGAGGACCGCAGCGCGGCGGGCGAGGTCACGGTCGAGGACGGAGTCGCGCGTGGTCCTTCGGACGCCCTCGCCGCGAACTCGGGGGTCCAGTCGGACAGTGGACCACGTCGTGTCGGCGTGAGACCAGAGAGACGAGAGAGCCGCCACCGGGGTGCTCCCTACGGCGGCCTGAGCGTCGGGAGATCGGTCCGCGAAGGCCCCCGCACAGACCCCGACGACGACGACCATGAGAACCGTCCGCGCCGACCTCATTGGGAGGGAAGCGGACCCTCGTTGACGGCGGTTTGCTACGGGAGGTCGCTGCTGCTCCGACCGGCCCGCGACGACATCTGCCACCGCTCGGGCGACGACGACGGGGGCCGGTCGGAGCGGCCCGTTATGGGTGTCCAACGCCCGGGCGAACCGGCGGCTGAAGGCGCGCCGAGACGAGGGTGGAGAGACGGGTTCGGGCATGGCTTCGACGGGTTCCGCCCCCGCCCGCTCATGCGCGGGTCGGGGACCCTACACGAGTAGGTGCTGAAACGTCGCAGACCCCGCCACCGGGTGAGACGGTAGCGGGCACGACCCTGCACTACCGACTCGGCTGGAATATGTGCGCCTCCCTTCTAAGCCCGCGCCTCCAGCAGTCTTAGGCGGAGGCCGCCTACCGTCGGTTCGCCTCTCGCCTAGGTCGGGCCTGCTTCCGTGGTGCCGGACTCGCCGCCAAGAGTGGCCGCACCCGGGGCAGCGGGGTTCCCCCTCCTACACGAGTCGAGGGGAGGACCGGCACCGAGGGACCAGTCTTGCAGCCCGCACGTCACCGGCTCCAACCGACACGGACGGCGCCGGGCGGAGAGCCGGAGCGCTGGTCGCGGCGGTCGAGGCACTGGTGCTGCCCTTCACTCCCACCGGATCCGAAAAATTCGGGCGCTCTGGGTACCCGTTTACAGGGCGGGCGTCGCTGGTGCTATGGCGTCGAGACGGCGGACCCCCGCCCCCCGGACCCGGAGCACGGGCCGGCGGCGCACCTACGGCTCATGACGTCCCAGGACTGGGAGGGCGGCGGGTCCCTTCCCCGCCCCGCTCTGGCGGGACGCGGGCGGGGTTGATCGGCTGGGGCGCGAGCCCTATGTTGGGCCGTGAGACAGGGCTGAGCGATTTTCGGCAAGTGAGGTTTTCTTCTATAAAGAAAGCGGACGGGTCCGCCCCCGAGAGCAGCGCCCCCGGGCCGCCGAGACCGCAGGGCCGTCCCGATGGTGAGGCGGGTCCGCCGCCCCCCAAGGGGTCGCACTCGACGAGGCGAAAGAGCCCCGGTCGGCCGCAGCGGAAGCCGGAGGAGGGGCCGAAGGTCCAGGTCGGATTCCAGGTCACGTCGGTCGAGAGGGACCACATCAGGGAGGCCGCCTCCCAGGCCGGGCTCTCGGTCTCGGAGTTCCTCCGGCGCCGGGCGCTCGGCCGCCCGGTCGTCCCGCTCGCCGACGCGGCCGCTCGGAAAGCGCTCCGCCGCGTCGGCGTCAACCTCAACCAGCTCGTCCGACGGGCGAACGCGGGCGGGGCCGTCGAGGCCGAGGCGAGGGCGGTGATCGCTGAGGTGCGGGCGGCCGTCGCGAGGGTCGGAAGACCCGTGGGAAGCGACCCGAAGGGAGGCACGTCATGAGCAGATCCGCGGCCCGCTCGATCATCCTCACGGCGGGGAGCTCGCGACCATCGGGTCGCCTTCGGCAGCGTGTGCCCGTTGCCCAGTCAGATATGTGTGGGAGGGGTTCAGGTCTCCCCTCTCACGGTCGTCGTGGTGGGTCCGCCGGGCGCACGCCGTGATCGCCGCGTCGTCCTCCGGACAGAGCTTCGGGGCGCTCGGCGCATACCTCGTCGGCGACGAGAGCCGGGTGGGCTGGGCCGAGACCCGGAACATGATGGAGGGGATGGACGGGGGCGTCATCGACCCCGACGCGGTCGCGGCAGAGATGCGGGACGAGGCCGTCGCCAGCGGTGTGGCGAAGCCGGTCTACCACATCGCCATCGCGTTCGACCCCGACGACCACCCGACCGAGGCGGAGGTCCGGGCGGCGGCCGACCGGACGCTCCGGGACCTCGGGCTGGAGGACCACCAGGCCCTCATCGTCCGGCACACGGACCAGCCCCACGCCCACGTCCACCTCATGGTGAACCGGGTCGGGCCGGACGGGAAGGCGTGGTCCACCTGGCGGGATCGGTACCGGCTCCGTTCGTCGATGGAGGCCCAGGAGCGCGAACTCGGCGTTCGGTGGACGGGCCGGAACCGGGAGCTCGAACGCGAGGCGCCCACGCTGGACGCCGGGGCTCAGTTCAGGGACAGCGGCAGGGGGTTCGCGGCGGAGGTGCGGGCGAAGGCGCTTGCGGACCTCCGGGAGTCGAGGTCGTGGCCCGACCTCGACGGCCGACTCGCCTCGCACGGGCTCCGAGTGGAGCGGCGCGGCCAGGAGGCCGTCGTGACCGACGGGGAGCGCGAGGCGAAGCTCTCATCGGTCTCGCGGACCGTGAGCCGACGTCGCCTGGAGGACCGGCTCGGTCCACTTCGAGGGAGGACCCGCCAGCGGGCGGCTGGCCAGCCAGACCGTCTGCGTCAGGACAGGAGAGTGCCCGGGGCGGGGCGGCCGCCGAGCGCCGGTGAAGCCGAGCGGCGGGCACAGGGTCGAGGGCGTCCCCGGAAACACCAGCCGTCCCGAGCGTCCGGTCAGATCCGGTCTCGCAGGTCCCACGTGCTCGGGATGAACGCTGCGCAGGGCAAGACCCCCACGCCGGGACGGCCTGGGCTCCCGAAGGGACGTGCGCTCCTCGCCTCCCGCATCGCGAGGGGAGGGCTCACGGCGCTCGGGGCGGGGGGACAGCCGGACACGGACGTCGAGCGACGGCTCCCCAGAGCACTGGGACGCGCCACGATCCTCGCTGTCGGTACCGCCTCGTCCCAGCGAGGGACTGGCGCACGCACCGGCGTCGAGCCTGCGGCGCGTGAACGGGCGGCTGTCACTCCACGACCATCCCTCGCCGCGCGGACCCTCGCGCCTCGGGCCGCTCACCGAGACCTCCGGCCAGGCGGGCGGGTCGACCGGCTCGCCGCTCTCGTCGCTGAGCGGGAGCGGGGCGCCCGGATCGAGTCTGCGTACGGCCAGGCTGCGAGCGTTCGCGCCCGGGTGGAAGCCCGCGCTTCTCGCTCGGCTCAACGGGCGACGGCACAGGCCGCTCGGGCGAGCCAGGCGTTCTCGCAGGCGCTCGGACGGGTCTACACCGACCCGACGGCCGCCCGCGAGCGGTTCACTCGACTCACCGCGCGGGAGGGGCCAGGGGCCGCTGCACAGGCGATGACCGAGCGGCCCGAGGCGTTCGGCGTGCTTCGGAAGACAGAGACCAAACGGGCGCTCGGGTTGGTTCGAGGGGAGACGACGGAGCCCGCCCGGTCCAGGGCCGGTGAAGCGGCCAGGGCCGGGGCGGAGTACGTGCGCGCGAACGAGTCCCGTGCAGGGGCCGCAGCGAGGTCGCACGTACTCCGGTCCAGTGGAGGGCGGACCACGGCGGACCCCGCCGTGCGCGCGGTGGGCGCCCGAGTGCGCCGGGTCGAGCGGGCACTCGCTCGACCCGACGGCGGCCCAGCGGCCGACCGGCGGCTCCGCGACCTCGATTCTCACATCGCGCGGGCGGCTGGCCGGATCGGTCGGGTGCCGGGAGGCCAACCCCTTGCTCGGGGAGCTTCGCGGGGAGCACGCCGTGCCGCGCAGGCACTCGCCGCGCGTGTGGGCACGGTCGGCGTCCGTGTTGTGACTCAGATTGCGCGAGCGACGGGTCGAGGGCTCGGTCGGGAATAGGCGGTCTCCCCTTCCGGCCTCGGTCACGCTGACGAGACCGACGCGACTGTTGCTAACCTTGCACTCCCACCACTGTGCAAGAGCTATGCGATCTGCCCTCGGACTACTCGTTATCGGTTCGTTCGCCCTTGCGGGCTGCGATTCTAGCGTTGACGACGGCGACACATGCGCGTCCATCGGTCTCACCGACGTCGGGGCCGTTACGGCGACGACCCCGACCGGCGAGTTCCGCTCGTCGTGCGCCAGCATCACCGGCGACAATGACCTTCTAGTCGCCATCGTCCGTGAGCCTGGGTCGGGCGCGCTCGGCGGCGAAACCATAGAGCTCTACATCGGCGGGACGACCCCCGGCACCTACGACATCGGCGACGACACCGTGTCGGGCGCGGCGTACGGGCCGAGCCCATCGGCCACGGTCGGCGCGGCCTCGGGGTCGATCACGGTCACGTCATCGGACGACGGGATCGAGGGGACGTTCGAGTTCGTGACGGCGACGGGCGCAGAAGTCACGGGCGGACGGTTCGACCTCAACCTCTAGGTGAACTTGCCGCCAACCGGGGTCCGTCGCTTGCAGGTGGGCCGGCGGGACCCTAGGCTTGAGCTGTGACTCAAACGTCGCCTGACCCCAACGCTTGCACCGTCCGCTGCGTCCATCCAGACGCCGTAGACGCTGCCCGTGCCCGGCTAGCCGACCGCGCCGACGCCCTCGACGGCGCCCGCGCGCTCTTCGCCGCGCTCGGCGACCCGACCCGGCTCCGGCTCCTCGCCGCGCTCCAGGCCGGGCCGCTCTGCACGTGCGACCTTGCCGCCGTGCTCGGCGTAACCGAGTCGGCCGTGAGCCACCAGCTCCGGGGGCTCCGCGCGCTCCGGCTCGTCGCGAGTGACCGGGACGGCCGTGTCGTCTACCATCGGCTCGACGACGACCACGTCGCGGCGCTCCTAGAGGTCGCCGCCGAGCACGTCCAGGAGGACGCGCAAACCCACGCAGCGTCGGAGGTGGCCCCATGAGTTCGGCTCGCCGCAGCGTCCCCGTGGCCTTCGTCCTCCTCGCCCTGCTGGCTGCGTTCTCGCCCTCGGCAGCGGCAGCCTTCCCCGTGGTCGCCGCGGCCGTGGACGTCGAAGCGACCGCGGCGGCCCCCGAGTGCTGCTGTGAGGAGGATCCCGAGTGTGGGAGCCCCCCCAGCCCGTGCGCGCCGTCCGGCGACTGCTGCGCGGCCTGCGTCGCCTGCTCCGCGCGCGTCGTCCGCGCACCGGACGGCGCCGAGCCCGACCGGCTCGATGGCGGGGAGCACCGCCGCCCGGTGGAGGACTGGACGGTCGGGTCTGGTCTCGGTGAGGGCGTCTGGCATCCGCCGCGGGGATAGGAGCCGTCCCAGTGACGGTCGGCGCCGGACAGGTGCCTCCCCACGTTGCTCTGCCATCCCGAACCGCCGACGCCGAAGGGGCGCCGGCGACCTCCCCCCCAGTCCATGTCCCCCCGATTCCGCTCGCTCGCGAGCGCCCTGTTCCTGCTGGCGGCGCTCGCCGCCGGCGCCTCCGCCCAGACCACCCCCCACGCCCTCACCGTCCGCGTCACCGACGAACACGAGGGGACCCCGCTCCCCGGCGCCTCCGTCGTCGTCGAAGGGCTCACGCCCGCCGTCGGGGCCTCGGCCGACGCCGAGGGCCTGGCCCGGCTGGCGGGCGTCCCGGCCGGTCCCCAAACGCTCGTCGTTTCGTTCGTCGGCTACGAGACGGCCCGCGTCGCGGTCGACGTGCCCCGGGACGGACCTGCCATCACCGTCGAGGTAGCGCTCGAAGAGGACGAGGACGCCCTCGGCGACGTCGTCGTGAGCGCAACCCGGACGAGCCGGACGATTGCCGACATCCCCACGCGCGTCGAGACCATCGCGGGCGAGGAGATCGACGAGAAGATCTCGATGGAGCCCTCGAACATCACGATGCTCCTCAACGAGTCGCCCGGCATCGTCGTCCAGCAGACCTCGGCCGTGTCCGCCAACGCCTCGATCCGCATCCAGGGGCTCGACGGCCGCTACACCCAACTCTTGAAGGACGGCTTCCCGCTCTACGGCGGGTTCTCGGGCGGGCTCTCGCTCTTGCAGGTCCCGCCCCTCGACCTGCGCCAGGTGGAGATCATCAAGGGGCCGGCGTCGACGCTCTACGGCGGCGACGCCATCGCCGGGCTCATCAACTTGGTCTCGAAGACGCCCGGCCCGGAGGCGGCGCCCGCGGAGCGGTCCGTCCTCCTCAACGCGACGAGCGCGGGCGGGCTCGACGCCGGCGTGTTCCTCTCGGACCGCGTCGGGCGCCTGGGCTACACCGTCCTGGCGTCGGCGAACGGGAGCCAGGCCTACGACGGCGACGGCGACGCCTTCACCAACATCCCCCGGACGCGGCGGCTGACGGTCGCCCCGCGCGGGTTCTGGTACCCCACCGAGCGGACGACGGCGTGGCTCGGGCTGACCGCGACCGCCGAAGACCGCGAGGGCGGCGACGTGGCGGTCATCGACGACGGCGCGGCCGGCTACGCCGAGCGGACCGAGAGCGCCCGCCTGACGGCGCGGGGCCGACTCGACCACGCGCTCTCGGACCGGGCGACGCTGACGCTGAAGCAGAGCGCGACCCGGTTCGACCGGAGCACGACGCTGCCGGGCTACCGCTTCGAGGGGGCGCAGACGGCGACGTACTCGGAGGCCTCGGGGCTCCTCCGCCTCGGCGCTCACGACCTCGTTGTCGGGCTCGACCTCCGCACCGACGCCTTCGACCAAGAAGACACCGGAGACGTCGGAGCCGAGCTCGACTACGCTTTCCTCGCGGCGGGCCTGTTCGCCCAGGACACGTGGGACGTCGGCGAGCGGCTGGCGGTCGAGCTGGGTCTCCGCGGCGAGGTCCACGACGAGTACGGGGCGTTCGCGCTCCCGCGCGCCTCGGCGCTCTACCGCGTGAGCCCGGCCGTGTCGGTCCGGGCGACGGGCGGGCTCGGATACAAGGCGCCGACCGTATTCCTGGAGCCGTCGGAGGCCCGCGCGTTCCGGGGTGTCCTGCCGCTGAGCGAGTCGGTCACGGCCGAGACCTCGGCCGGCGGGACCGTCGACGTCAACGTGCAGACCGTCCTCGGCGGTCGCGTCACGCTCTCGCTCAACCAAGCCGCGTACCTCACGCGGCTCGACGACGCGCTCGTCCCGTTCGCGGACAACCCGATCGGAGGCGACGGACCGGACGGCGACGGCCCCCTCCGCTACCGGAACGCCGACGGCGCGGTCCTGACGCGCGGGCTGGAGACGAACGTCCGCTTGGGCCTCGACGACTGGAAGCTGTTCCTCGGCTACGTCTACCTCGACGCGACGGAGGCCGTACCGGGCGCCGATCTCCGCCGCGAGATCCCGCTCACGCCCGCGCACAAGACGTACTCCGTGCTCGTCTGGGAGCGGCACGGCCAGGGCCGCGTCGGGCTGGAGGCGTACTACACCGGCCCGCAGACGCTCCCCGCTGGCGAGCGGACGCCGGGCTACTGGGTGACCGGCGTGATGGGCGAGTGGCGCGTCGGCCCGGCCCGGCTGTTCCTCAACCTCGAGAACGTCCTCGACACGCAGCAGACGGACTACGGGCCGGTCGTGCTCGGCCCCCGCGCGGCGCCGACGTTCGCCGACGTCTGGGCGCCGACGGACGGGTTCGTCGCCAACGGCGGCGTCAAGCTCGACCTCTGAGCCGCGTCGTGTCTCCTCCCGCTCCCCTCCCTCCACCCGTGAACCCCCCGCGAATCGGCTTTGGCGGATTGCGTTTGGTGGGAGGGGTGCCTACACTTGAGCCGTGACTCAAACGTTGTTCCATTCCTGCGACTGTACCGTCCGCGGCTCCTACTCGGACGCCGTGGATGCCGTCTGTGCTCAATGGGTGGACCACGGGGACGGCCCCGAAGCGGCGGTTGAGGGTGAAACGCGACCGGCCGATACCGCGTTGGCCCCCACCGCATGAGCACGCTCCGCCGCCTTCTCCCCACGCTCGCCGCCCTGCTGGCGGTCCTGGTCGTCGTCCAGACGACGGACCTCGTCGCGTGCGCCGACGAGGCGGTCGCGGCCGCGTCCAGCGAGACGCACACCGACGTGCTCGCCAACGGCGGCCACCCCGTCCCCGTCCCGGGGGACAGCCACGACGACGAGCACGAGCACGAGGAGGGCACGTTCGCCGACTGCCTGTGCCACGTCGTCTTCGCGCCGACGGCCGTGCTCCCCGAGGTGGGGGCGCGGCCTGCGCCCGAGCCCGCGCCGTTCGTCTACGTGGCGGACGGCCTGCCCGAGGTCGAGCCGTTGGGGCTCGACCACGTCCCCCTGTCCTAGGACCGTCCGCACGCCCGATCCGGACGCGCTGAGCTAGCCGCTCGCGCCGTCCCGTGTGGACTGCCGCGCCCGTTGGGGGCACGGCCCGCTACTCCGCCCCGCCCGGCCGCCGCCGGACGCGCACGCCCGTCGTGCCGTCCGGTCTGCCTGGCGGGACCCCGTCCTCCGTAGCCGGTCCTCCGTCTTGTTCGATCGCATCGTCGCGTTCTCGCTCCGCCAGCGGGTCCTCGTCCTCTTCGCCACCGTCGGCCTCGTCGCCGCCGGGCTCTACGCCGCCACGCGGCTGCCCGTCGACGCCGTCCCCGACGTCACCAACAACCAGGTCCAGGTCCTCACCCAGGCCCCGGCCCTCAGCCCGCTCGAGGTCGAGCGGTTCGTCACCGTCCCCGTCGAGCTCGCGCTCAAGTCGCTCCCCGACTTGGTCGAGCTCCGGTCGCTCTCGCGCCAGGGCATCTCCGTCGTCACCGTCGTCTTCGAGGACGGCGTCGACACGTACTTCGGCCGCCAGCTCATCCTGGAGGCCCTGCGCGGCGTGGGCGACGAGCTTCCGCCGGGCACCGAGACGCCCGAGCTAGGGCCGGTCTCGACCGGCCTCGGTGAGGTCTTCCGCTACACCCTCCGCGACACCACAGGCCGGTACTCCCCGATGGAGCTCCGGACCATCCAGGACTGGATCGTCCGGCGGCAGTTGTTGGGCGTGCCCGGCCTCGCCGAGGTCAACTCCATCGGCGGCGAGCTCCGCCAGGTCCAGGTGCTCGTGGACCCCGACCGGCTCGCGGGCTACGGGCTCACGCTCCGCGAGGTGTTCGACGCGACCGCCGAGGCTTCAGGCAACGCGGGCGCGGCCACCATCGAGACCGGCCCGGAGCAGCTCTCGGTCCGCACCGACGGGCTCGTCCAGTCGGCCGACGACTTGCGCCGGTCCGTTGTCGCCACGCGCGGCGGCACGCCCGTCACGCTCGGCGACGTGGCCGAGGTCCGCGACGGCGCCGCCGTCCGGTTCGGCGCCGCCACGCAGGACGGCGAGGGGGAGGTCGTGACCGGGTTCGCCTTGCAGCTCAAGGGCGCGAACGCCCGCGTCGTCGTCTCGGCCGTCAAGGACCGGATCGAGGAGATCCAGCAAGCGCTCCCCGAGGGCGTCACGATTGAGCCGTACTACGACCGGACGGCGCTCGTGAACCGGACGATCGGGACCGTCGCCAAGCACCTCGCCGAGGGCGCGCTGCTCGTCATCTTCGTCCTCCTGCTCCTGCTCGTCAACTTCCGGGCGGGGCTGGTCTTGGCGAGCGTGATCCCGCTCGCGATGATGTTCGCGTTCATCGGGATGTGGCTGACCGGCCAGAGCGCGAACCTCATGAGCCTCGGTGCCATCGACTTCGGGCTCGTCGTGGACGGCTCGCTCATCATCGTCGAGAACGTCC